>CALFNG010000117.1 GCA_937902985.1 uncultured Myxococcales bacterium | reverse complement strand
AGGCCTCGGCGATGGCGTCCTTCTCGACCTCGAGAAGGTGACGACGCACGGCGTGCAGCTCCTCGCGCCGCAATGCCGCGTCCTCGGCGTACAGCCGGGTCACGTCGACTTCGATCTCCATCGAGAGCCTCTCGTACTCCGAGCGAAGCTCGCGGGTGACGGCGCCGTGGGCGAGGTGCTCGCGCTCGAGCCTTCCGAGGGCATCGAGCGCCGCATGCGAGGCGAGAAGCTCTGCGCGCTTCACGTCGAATCGAGCCCGCTTCGAGGCGCCCCCGATGAGTTCGAGCACGCGCAGGAGGGGTTCCGCAGTCACGCCCTGCAACACGATCGAGAGGAGGACGACACCGAAGGTCATCGTGACGATCAGCTCTCGGTGCGGGAATTCCGCATCGACGCCAAGCGCCAGGACCATCGAGAGGGCTCCGCGCAGGCCTCCCCAGGTGAGCATGAGCGTCCATCGCCATGGAACGGCTTCACGCGTCCGGCGGAGGAGCGCCGTCACCAGGAAGACCACGAGCGCGCGGCCGACCGTGACGGCGACGAAGGCGATCAGGATGGGACGCCACGCGGAAATCAGGCGGCTGATCTGGACCTCCAGTCCGATGAGGAGGAAGACAAGGGAATTCAGGGCGAAGGCGAGGTACTCCCAGAAGGACTCGACGGCGATTCGCGTCGTTGGGCCCATTCCGCGAGGCGCGGCGTAGTTCCCGCAGAGGAGCCCGGCCGTCACCGTGGCGATCACGCCTGAGACGTGGAACTGCTCCGCGGCGACGAACGACCCGTAGGCCGCGATGGTCGTCAGCGTGATCTCGATCATGGGATCGTCGATACGCTGGATGACGTGCGACGCGGCGAACCCGACTGCCGCGCCGACGACGAGCCCCAGCCCGACGACCTGAGTGAATTCGAGGACGCCTGCACCGACGCTGGTTCCACCTCCGCGAACGGCCGCGTACACGATCGTGAAAAGAACGATGGAGGTGCCATCGTTGACCAGGCTCTCGCCTTCGACGAGCAAGGCCAGCCGCTTGGGGGCACCGAGGCTCTTGAAGAGCGAGACGACAGCGATCGGATCCGTCGCCGCGATCACCGCGGAGAAGACGAGGGCGTGCGGCCAGCCGAAGCCGCCCGCGACGGCGGCGAGATTCGAGGTCGTGACGAGCAGGGTGGCCGTCGCGCCGATGGCGACGAGAACCCCCGGCACGGCGAGCCCGAGGATGATCTTCGCGTTGTCTCGGAACTCGGACAGCTTGAGGTGGTAGGCCGCCTCGAAGATCAGCCCCGGGAGAAAGACGGAATAGAGCAGAGCCTGCGTGAGGTGAACGCCCTCGATGACCCGCGTCGCGCCCAGCCCGAGCCCCGCAAGGACGAGAGCCACCGTGTAGGGGATCTTGAGGCGGCGCGCCGCGATGGCCACCGCGGTGGCCGCAGTGAACAGGAGGATGAGGGCCGTCTCGGGGTGCATCGAGCCGACAGGCTAACGGATCTTGAGGCCGGGCTCTCCGGGACTGCGGGCGCGCGGAGGGTCCGGGAAGCGCTCGCCGCGCCGCGCGGTTCAGCGCGTCCTCGACCACGGAATGCATGTTCTCTCCTTGGCGCGCGCCAGGTTACATCTTGAGCTTCTCGCGAAGGACGCGGGAACGGTCCATCGACCACCCTTGCAAGAGCACGTAGTCGACTCCGTACCACCGGATGTGGACGTACACGTTGAACAGGTACGCGGGAGCGCCCGCGATCGGCATGGTCGCCAGGGCGTGGCATTGCCCGTCGCTCGCACGTAGCGCGGTGACCACCAGGGTGCGGTCGGGCAACGCCTTCAGGACGACGCGTACCCGGCCGCTCGTCGAGTCGAGCACCTGGCTCGCGAGGCCGTACGCGCGGACCTCCCGGCTCAGGATCGGCGCGGTCTGGGTCGCGCCCCTCTCGAGCATGCGCCAGTACGCAGAAACGGGGTTCGGGCCTACCGGAGCGCACTGCTGATCGACCCGCACCACATACTGGACCTGGTTCTTGTTCTCGCTCTTCGCGATCGAGAAGACCGGGACGAGGGACTCGGTCGCTCGAGCCGGCTGGGCGCTCGCGACGGCCGCGATGGATCCGAGCGGAACGAGGAGCAGCGCGGGGCCGTGGCGGGGCATCGGAGGCCCCGCCACTCTACTCGGTCGGCGATGGCCGGCGCGGCTCACTCGCGCGCTAGGCCGCCCTGTCCGCCCTCGCAGCGATTCTCGATGTCGCGCGTGAACGCCTTGAATGACGCGAGGTGCGCAGCGGACTTCCCTTCTGCGCCTCGATCTGAGCGATGTGCGTGCAGCTTGCGCCATGGGCGGCCCCGCACCGCCGCGAAGCGGAGGCGGGCCCTTTGGGCCTAGCCAAGCTCCGTGCTCTCGGCGGTCGCCCAACCGTTCGCACCATCGCGAACCGCGTGACCGAGCGGCTCGCAGCCGTGCGTCTCGACGCGACCCATTCCCGCGACCCTCCCGGCGCCAGGGCAAAACGACGCCGGGCGGTGAATGCCGAGAACCGGGCTGGACCGAGCCGACGAGAATCCGCGCGGCGCAACTGAAACGAGTTGGAAAATCGAGCGGCCTGCGAAGCAAGGGCTCTCGTTCGCCTCGCCGTGTAACCGTAGCCCACCGCGGCCGTAACTTGCGACGACGGAAGGGCAGCGGCCCCCGTCGCTGAAGTTCAACGTTCGCTTCGAAAGGGACCCCCTATGAACGCGATGGTCCACAGGTCGATCTTTGTTTTCGGTTCGCTCCTCCCCACGCTGTGCCTCGCGGCGGGCTGCTCCGGCGCGCCCTCCGCCGACGCCACGGCCTCGACGGAAGAGGCCCTCTCGGAGCCCAGCTCGCTGGCTTCGCCCTTCCCTGCGCGCGGAACCGTCGTGACGCAGACGAACACTGCGGACGCAAACGCGCTCCTCTTCTATTCACGGGAAGCGAACGGCGCGCTCTCGCTCACGGCGCAGGTCGCCACGGGCAGCGCGGGCCTCGGAGCGGGCCTCAGCGCGCAGGGGGCGATCGCGCGCGACGGGCGCTGGCTCCTCGCGGTGAACGCTGGGAGCAACGACGTCTCCACATTCGATCTCGCTTCGGATCCGCCCGCGCTCGTCGGACGCGCCGCCTCCGGCGGCACGCAGCCGGTCAGCGTAACGGCACGCGGCCCCCTCGTCTACGTGCTCAACGCCGGCGGCCCGGGGAATGTTGCCGGCTTCGCGGTCGATACGAAGGGAGCGCTCCACGCGATCGGTACGAGCCCGCTGAGCGGCTCGGACGTCACGCCGACGGACGTCGCGTTTGCGCCGGACGGCGTGACGCTCGTGGTCACCGAGAAGGTCACGAACGTCATCGACACGTACGCCGTCGGCGCGCGCGGCGATTTGCGCGGCCCGGTGGTCACCGCCTCGAACGGGCCCGCACCTTTCGGGTTCGACTTCGGGTCCGACGGGGAGCTGTTCGTGTCGGAGGCCGCGGACTCCGCCGCTTCGGCGTACGCGGTCGTCGGGCCGACGCGCCTCGCGTCGATCAGCGCGTCGGTGCCCAACGGCCAGAGCGCGGCGTGCTGGCTCGCAGCGGCGCCCGACGGGCGGCGCGTCTTCACCGCGAACGCGGGCAACGGCACGCTCTCCTCGTATCGGGTGAGCGCCGCGGGCCGGCTCACGCTCGAGTCGGGCGTCGCCGCGTCACAGTCTCCGAAGAGCCACCCCGTCGACATGGCGTTCAGCCCCTCGGGTCAGACGCTCTATTCGCTCGCGAACGCGGGCACCATCACCGCCTACGAGGTCGATGGAGGGAGCCTGACACAGGTGGGTGCAGTCACGGGCTTGCCGGCTTCCGTGACGGGCCTCGTCGCCTGGTGATCGCGGCGCGCGCGTCGAGGCCCGCGGCGCACGCCGTCGGCCCACCGCGGCGGCGCCCGGCATGACGGACGACGAGGACTTGCCGATTTGTCGGCCGCGCATCGTTCGGAGCCCGCCGGCTCGGTCGCGCCCCCGGAGGCGCTTCGCCGCGGCCGCTCCGCGGCTCGCCGCCGGGCGGGCGCTCGCCGCGTCGCTTGTCAAAGCGCACGTGCTTCGGATGACGGCGCGCGAAACCTCGACGCTGACGCTTGGGCATCGCGCGGCGCCACCCGGCGCGCGATGCGGCATGTCGCAGAACGCGACGCTCCTTGCCTTTAGTCCGGCCGGAAAACCGGGCCAGTGCCGGATCCGGGCGAAGGCATGCTGGGTGCAGCCAAAGGACACATGCGCACCGGAGCGAACTCTGCGATCCAATTTCGCATCCTGCCTGGGAGCCGTGGTCAAGATGCGAACCATGGGAAGTTGAGAGGTCGCACGGAATTGAATCATGGACGGCCGCTTTCGGAAGGACTTGCCGCGCAGGCGACCCGGTTCAGATCATGCAACGGGGGCGGAAACCATGCAGAAGATGAACACCGCAGTGGCTGTGTACAGCACGCACCCTCAGGCCGAGGAAGCGCTGCGCGCTTTCCAGAGCACCGGCTTCGACATGAAGAAGCTGTCGATCGTCGGCAAGGACTACCACACCGAGGAGCACGTCATCGGCTTCTACAACGCCGGTGACCGCATGAAATTCTGGGGCAAGCGTGGCGCCTTCTGGGGCACCTTTTGGGGCATGTTGTTCGGCTCCGCTCTCTTTCTCATCCCCGGCGTCGGGCACCTCATCGTGCTGGGCCCGCTGGTAGGATGGATCGTGGGCGCCTTGGGCGAAGGCGCCGTGATCGGCGGTCTGACGGCGCTCGGCGCGGGCCTCTACAGCATCGGCATCCCCAAAGACAGCATCCTCAAGTACGAGACGGCGCTCAAGGCCGATCAGTTCGTCGTTGTCGCACACGGCAGTATGGACGATGTGACGACTGCGAAGCGGATCCTCGAGAGGACCGGTGCTCTTTCGGTCGACGAGCATCGCGCGGCGGGCGCCACCTGAGCGGGCCGACTGTCGGGGGATCCCTTGAGCCGCTGGGATGCGGACGGATCGCCCACACCGCTAGGCGCCACCTTCCTAGAGTCGGAGGGAGCGTACAACTGGGCGCTCTATTCGAGGGCGGCGACGTCCGTCAGCTTGCTTCTCTTTGCGGCGACGGACGCCGCGGAGCTCGCGGGCGCGGCCTACTATGGCTACTCGGTCGACGGGCCGCCCAGGCCGGGCAATCGCTTCGACCCGGCCAAGGTGCTCCTCGACCCCTACGCGCGGCTGGTGCATGCAGGCGCCTTCGACTGCGCCGCCGCCGTCGGAGCGGGGTCGAACGCTGGAAGGCGCTGCTCGCCGAGATTCCCGTGCCGCGAGCGCCGTTCGACTGGGCCGGGGACCGGCGTGTGCGCCACACGCACGATCTCGTCATCTACGAGATGCACGTGCGCGGGTTCACCGCACGGCCAAACTACTCGACGGCGCGGGCTCCCGCCGCATGGCTCGGCGATGAGGCGCACGTCCGCGAAGGCCGGATCCGACGAGATCTCGCTGATGATCGACGCGTCCCCGAGGCGTATGAATCCGTCGATGTCGCGTACCAGGGACTGAGCTTCGTCGACTGTCACGACGGATTCTGCATGTACGATCTCACGGCCTACGACGCGAAGAGGAACCAGGCGAACGGCGAGCAGAACCGCGACGGGGCCGACGCGAACAACAGCTGGAACTGCGGCTGGGAAGGCGATCACGGCGCTCCGCCGGAGGTTCTCGCCCTTCGAAGAAGGCAGGTGAAGAGCTTCTTCACCCTCCTTCTGCTCTCGAACGCGACGCCCATGTTCGTGATGGGCGACGAATTCTTGCAGACGCAGGGGGGAAACAACAACCCATACAACCAGGACAACGAGACGACCTGGCCCGACTGGGATCGGATCGCCGCGAACGCGGACATCCATCGCTTTTTCAGGTCGATGATTGCGTTTCGTCGAGCGCATCCTACGCTCGCGCGCGGGCGTTTTTGGCGCGAAGACGTGCGCTGGTACGGCGTCGCTGGGTCGCCGGATCTACGTTTCGAGTCACGCAGCGTGGCCTACTACCTCGACGGGAAATCGCAGCAGGACGTGGACATCTACGTGATGATCAGCGCGTACTGGGAGCCGCTGCGGTTCACCGTGGAGGAGCAGACGGGCGACAGACGCGCCTGGAAGCGCGCCATCGACACATCCCTCGAGAGTCCACTGGATATCGCCGAGCCGCGTTCCGAGCTTGCACTCGGGACCCCGGACTACTTGGTCGGACCGAGGTCTGTCGTGGTCCTCGTCCGATAGGCTACCGCCTCCCTGGGACGCAAAGTTCGCGTCCCAGTGCGCACTCTGCGCGTCAGGTGATCCGCGACGCCCGAAACGGGGAATGACTCGGCGCGGCTCGGTCGTTGCAGCACGCCGGTCGCCATGACGACCTCCGACATTCTTCGGAAGCTGATTCGCGCCTGCGTGGACGACGGGCACACGCTCCGTCACGAGGCCAAGTTCGTGGACCCAGGGCATGTCGAGGCGCTCACGCGATTGGCGCGGGAGCGTCACCAGTTCGTGGCGGACCTCGAGCGCCTCGCAAACCGCGAGCAGCCCCATGACGGCTCGTGGAGCGAGCTCTCGCGTGAAGCGGAGCGCAACGTCTGGGTAGCCGCAGCCGGCCGCAACAGTGGCGACGCCATTACGAGCTGTCGCCACTCGCGAGCCCGCACCGAGGCGCTCTACGACGAGGCCCTGCAAGCGTCCTGGCCGGCAGCGCGTCGCCTTCGGAACCTCCGGACATCGCGGCTGCGCATTCGACAAGGCCTTCAACGAAAAGCACATTCTCGCCATCATGCAGGCCATCTGCCCGTACCGGAAGAAGCAGCGGATCGACGGCTCGCCGTTTCTCGGCATGGACACGCATGCCCTCTCCGTGCCGGCGCTCGCCAGCGCGCTCGAGGTGCTCGCCGCCAACAGCGTCGCCGTCATGCTCGCGCATGGGGATGAATACACCCCGACTCCCGCGGTCTCCGACGCGATCCTCACATACAACCGCGGGCGCCACGAGGCGTTCGCCGACGGCATCGTCATCACGCCATCCCACAATCCGCCGCACGATGGAGGGCTCAAATACAATTCCACCCAACGGCGGGCCGGCAGAATCCGCCGTCACCGCGTGGGATCGAGGCAAGGGCGAACGAGTACCTCGAGAACGCCTTTCGAGGGGTAATGAGGATTCCCTTCGAGAGGGCGCTCCGTGCTCCCACGACGCACCGGCATGACTATCTCGACACCTACGTCACCGACCTCGCCAACGTGATCGACGTGGACGCCATTCGCGCTGCGAAGATCCGAATGGGAGTCGATCCGCTTGGCGGAGCGGGCATCCACTACTGGGGAGCGGTCGCCGCGCGCTATGGATTGGATCTCACGGTGGTGAGCGACGTCGTCGATCCGACCTTCCGCTTCATGACCGTGGATTGGGACGGTCAGATCCGCATGGACCCATCCTCGCCTTATGCGATGCAGAGGTTGATAAGCCTGAAGGATCGCTTCGAGATCGCCTTCGCCTGCGATACCGACCACGACCGGCACGGGATCGTCACCAGGAGCGGGGGGCTGGTTGCTCCCAATCACTACCTGTGCGTCGCGATCTCCTACCTCTTCCACCACAGGCCCAAGTGGCGTGCGGAAGCGGCGATCGGCAAAACCGTGGTGAGCAGCCAGCTCATCGATCGTGTCACTGCGAAGCTTGGCCGCAAGCTCTACGAGGTGCCGGTTGACTTCAAGTGGTTCGTCGACGGCCTGCTCGACGGCTCCCTTGGGTTCGGGGGCGAAGAGAGCGCGGGCGCGTCCTTCTCCCGTCTGGATGGCAACGTCTGGACGACGGACAAGGACGGGATCGTCCCGGCGCTGCTGGCGGCCGAGATCACCGCGCGCATGGGCCGCGATCCCAGCGAGATCTACCGCGACCTCGCGCGCGAGCTCGGCGAGCCGATTTACGATCGCGTCGAAGCGCCAGCCACCCCGGAGCAGAAGGAGTTGCTGTCCAGACTGTCGCCGCAGCAGCTCCGGCTCGCGGATCTGGCTGGTGAGAAGATCGAGGCCGTCCTCACCAACGCGTCCGGCAACGGTGCGCCGATCGGTGGGCTGAAGGTCATCGCCGAAAGCGGATGGTTCGCGGCGCGTCCGTCAGGCACCGAGGACATCTACAAGATCTACGCGGAGAGCTTCCGCGGAGTGGAGCATTTGCGCCGCATCCTGGAGGAAGCCCGGGCGTGTGTTCACGATGCCTTGGCGACGACGCCTGGGCGAGCCTCATCGGACCAGCGAGCACCAGGCGGCGAGATGCGCACAGCGGCGGGAACCACACCGGAGGCCAGTCGACTTCGATGAGCACTCAAGCACGTGCCAGCCACCCGATGTACGGACTTCTACCCACGGACGTCGAGGGATTCGATTCCCTGGCCGAGCTCGCCCTCGACATGCGGTGGTCCTGGAATCACTCCACCGACGACGTGTGGCGCAAGCTCGATTCGGCCTTGTGGGGAATCACGCATAACCCCTGGGTGGTCCTGCAGACCGTCTCGCGCGAAAAGATCGAACGCGCCTGGGCGGATCCGGTCTTTCGCAAACAGGTGGAAGGCCTGGTGCGTACGCGGCGGGACGCGGTCGCAGCGCGTTCGTGGTTTCAACAGAATCATCCGGCGACAGCGCTGACCTGCGTCGCCTACTTCTGCATGGAATTCATGTTGAGCGAAGCCCTGCCGATCTACTCGGGCGGGCTCGGGAACGTGGCCGGCGACCAGCTCAAGGCCACCAGCGACCTCGGGGTGCCGGTTGTCGGCGTGGGACTGCTCTACCAGCAGGGCTATTTCCGCCAGGTGATCGACAAGGATGGGGCCCAGGAGGCGCTCTATCCGTACAACGATCCTGGACAGTTGCCGATCGCGCCCGTGCGCCAGGCGAACGGCGAGTGGCTGCGGCTGGAGATCGCGCTGCCCGGCTACTCGGTCTGGCTGCGCGCCTGGCAGGTCCAGGTCGGCAGGGTGAAGCTCTACCTGCTGGACAGCAATGATCCGGCGAACATTCCGGCCCATCGAGCCATCACCGGCGAGCTCTACGGCGGCGGCCCGGAGCTGCGCCTGAAGCAGGAACTCCTGCTCGGGATCGGCGGATGGCGCCTGCTCCGGGCGCTCGGCATCCAGCCCGAGGTCTGTCACCTGAATGAAGGGCACGCGGCCTTCGCCGTCTTGGAGCGCGCGCTCAGCTTCATGCAGGAGGCCGGGCAGCCATTCGAAGTCGCGCTGGCCGTCACCCGAGCGGGGAACCTGTTCACCACGCACACGGCAGTGGCTGCTGGCTTCGACCGCTTCGCTCCGGCGCTCATCGAACAATACCTCGGCGGTTACGCCCAGCAGAAGCTCGGCTTGACACTCCGCGATCTGCTCGCTCTCGGTCGCCAGAACCCGGACGACTCGTCGGAAGCGTTCAACATGGCCTACCTGGCCATCCGCGGCAGTGGGGCGGTCAACGGCGTCAGCCGCCTGCACGGGACAGTGAGCCGGAAGCTCTTCGAGCGGCTATTTCCGCACTGGCCGGAGGACGAAGTGCCCGTGGGCTACGTGACCAACGGCGTCCACATGCCGACCTGGGACTCGGCCGCCGCCGACGATCTCTGGACGGGCGCGTGCGGAAAGGATCGCTGGCTAGGGACCGCAACCACACTCGAGCAGGACATTCGCCGCATCTCCGATGGCAAGCTGTGGCAATTCCGTGCAGCCGCACGCACAGCGCTCGTCGAATACACCCGCGAACGTTTGCCCAGGCAACTGGCCGCCGCCGGCGCCTCGCCGGAGGAGGTCGAAGGAGCAAAGCACGTCTTTGATCCCAAAGCCTTGACGCTCGGCTTTGCGCGACGCTTCGCCACATACAAGAGGCCAAACCTGCTGCTTCGTGACCCGGCGCGCTTGCTGCGGCTCCTGTCGAATCCAGAGCGCCGGGTGCAACTCGTCATCGCCGGGAAGGCACATCCGGAGGACCGCGCAGGGCAAGCCCTCATCCACGAATGGATCCACTTCGTCCGCCGCCCCGAGGCGCAACCCCACGCCGTCTTCCTGAGCGACTACGACATGCTGTTGACCGAGCATCTCGTCCAGGGGGTCGACGTCTGGATCAACACGCCACGACGACCCTGGGAGGCGAGCGGCACGAGCGGCATGAAGGTGCTCGTCAACGGTGGCCTGAATCTCTCGGAGCTGGACGGCTGGTGGGCGGAGGCATACACGCCCGAAGTGGGATGGGCGCTGGGCGACGGTCAGGAGCACGGCGATGACCCGGCGTGGGACGCGATCGAAGCCGATGCGCTCTACGAGCTGCTCGAGCGCGAGGTCATCGCGGAGTTCTACGCCCGAGACGGCCGCGGCATCTCCGCCGCGTGGGTCCAGCGGATGCGGGAGAGCATGGCGCAGCTCACGCCGCGCTTCTCGACCAGCCGCAGCGTGCGCGAATACACGGAACAACACTATCTCCGGGCCGCCGCTGTCTACCGTCAGCGCGCCGCCGAAAACGGCGCGGTGGGAGAGAGCATCGTCCGCTGGGAACAGGTTCTCCGAGAGAAGTGGGGCGCTGTGCACTTTGGTGAAGTGAAGGTCGAGGCGAGGGGCGCGCAGCACATGTTCGAGGTGGAGCTCGCCCTCGGCGACCTCGATCCCGAAGCGGTGCGCGTCGAGCTCTACGCCGAGGGCGCGGCGGGCGCAGCGCCCGTGCGGCAAGAGATGGTTCGGGGCCGCCGACTCGCCGGCGCGCCTGGCCGCTACGTCTACCGCGTGGCGGTATCTTCCGGCCGCCCACCATCGGACTACACGGCGCGAGTGATTCCCCACCGCGAAGGCGTCGCGGTGCCCCTGGAAGTCGATCCCATTCTCTGGCAGCGATGAGTCCACCGAGCGAATGAAACGAAGCCATCCGATCACCACGTTATTCGTCGACGTCGGCGGCGTCCTGCTCACCGACGGGTGGGACCATCGTGCCCGCAGACGAGCGGCGACTGCGTTCAAGCTGGAGTGGGCCGAGATGGAAGCTCGGCATCGTCTGACGTTCGAGACCTATGAGGACGGGAAGCTCACGTTGGAGGAGTACCTGGACCTGGTGGTCTTCCACCGCAGGCGACCGTTCACTCGGGCCAAGTTTCGACGCTTCATGTTCGAGCAAACACAGCCTTTCCCTCGGATGATCGAGCTCGTCACTCGGCTCAAGGTCGAGCACGCGCTGAAGGTCGTGGTGGTCAGCAACGAAGCGCGCGAGCTGAATACGTATCGGGTCCGGAAATTCAAGCTCGGCGCGTTCGTGGATGTCTTCGTCTCATCATGCTCCGTCCAGATGCGCAAACCGGACCCTGACATCTTTCGGCTGGCGCTGGAGATGGCTCAGGTCAATACGCGACACGTCGCGTACATCGAAAATACGCCAATGTTCGTCCAGGTCGCCAGCGCTCTGGGCATTCGAAGCATCCTCCACTCGAATTACCGCTCCACGTGCGCAGAGCTCGACTCGTTGGGCTTGTCGCTCTCGCCTAGCCCAGGAAAGCCTTCATCATGACGACCATCACACTCTCGCCGGAGTTGCTCCAAAGGATGGACGCGTATTGGCGCGCCGCCAACTACCTGTCGGTCGGGCAGATCTATCTCTACGACAACCCGCTCCTGAAGAAACCACTCGAGCTGTCGCACGTGAAGCCGCTCGTCGTGGGCCACTGGGGCACCACGCCGGGTCAGAACTTCATTTATGTGCACCTGAACAGGGTCATCAACAGGTTCGAGCTGAACATGTTTTACATCGCAGGACCGGGCCACGGCGGTCCTGCGCTGGTGGCCAACACGTACCTCGAGGGGAGCTACAGCGAGATCTACCCGGACATCAGCCAGGACGAGGCGGGCATGAAGAAGCTGTTCACGCAGTTCTCCTTTCCTGGCGGCATTTCCAGTCATGTCGCACCAACAACGCCCGGCTCGATCCACGAAGGCGGCGAGCTCGGTTACTCACTCAGCCACGCGTTCGGTGCCGCGTTCGACAATCCGGGCCTGATCGTCGCTTGCATCATCGGCGACGGTGAAGCCGAGACGGGGCCGCTGGCCACCGCGTGGCAGTCCAACAAGTTTCTCGACCCGGTCACCGACGGCGCCGTTCTGCCCATCCTGCACCTGAACGGGTACAAGATCAGCAACCCCACCGTCCTCGCCCGCATCGAGCGTGAGGAACTGGAGCAGTTTCTCCGCGGCTGCGGCTGGGACCCGTACTTCGTGGAAGGCCACGAGCCCGAGAAGATGCACGAGCTCATGGCCGGCACGGTCGACAGGGCCATCGAAGCGATTCGCCGGATTCAAGGGACGGCGCGCGCCAGGGGCGACGCCGCTCGACCTCGCTGGCCGATGATCGTCCTCAGGTCGCCGAAGGGCTGGACGGGGCCGAAGGTCGTCGATGGTCTGCAGATCGAGGGCACGTTCCGGGCGCACCAGGTCCCGCTGCTCGTGGACCAAGAGCACCCCGACCACGTACCGCTGCTCGAGAGCTGGATGAAAAGCTACAAGGCGGAGGAGCTGTTCGACGAGAACGGCCGCCTCGATGCTGCGCTGGCGGAGCTGGCCCCGAAGGGCGATCGTCGCATGGGGTCCAACCCGCACGCCAACGGGGGGATGCTCCTGCGCGACTTGCGCATGCCGGATTTTCACGAGCACGCGGTGAAGGTCTCGTCTCCAGGGTGCGTCGACGGCCAGGATACCCTGGTGCTGGGCAAGTTCCTGCGCGACGTGGCCAGCCTCAACCAGGATCAGCACAACTTCCGGGTCTTTGGTCCAGACGAGACACTCTCCAATCTCCTGGGCGCCGTCTTCGAAGCCACCAACCGGCAGTGGGATGCTCGCGTCCAGCCCAACGACGAGTTCCTCGCGCCTGCAGGGCGGGTGCTGGACTCGATGCTGAGCGAGCACCAGTGCGAGGGCTGGCTAGAGGGCTACCTGCTGACGGGGAGGCACGGGTTGTTCAACAGCTACGAAGCCTTCATTCGCATCGTGGATTCGATGTTCAGCCAGCATGCCAAGTGGCTGAAGGTCACGCTCGAGCTGCCCTGGCGCCGGAAGATCGCCTCGCTGAACTATCTACTGGCCTCGCACGTCTGGCAGCAGGACCACAACGGATTCACGCACCAGGACCCAGGGTTCCTCGACCACGTCATCAACAAGAAGGCCGACATCGTGCGCGTGTACCTTCCGCCCGACGCCAACTGCCTCCTGTCCGTGTTCGATCACTGTCTTCGCAGCCGGCACTACGTGAACGTTGTGGTCGCCGGAAAACACGCGCTGCCCCAATGGCTGAACATGGACGAGGCGGTCGTGCACTGCAACGAAGGCATTGGCATCTGGCCATGGGCGAGCAACGACCAGGGCGCCGAACCCGACGTCGTCATGGCCTGCGCGGGAGACACTCCCACGCTGGAGATCCTCGCTGCCGTGTCCATCCTGCGCGAGCACCTGCCCGACCTGAAGATCCGCGTGATCAACGTCGTGGACCTGATGAAGCTACAATCCGCCAGTGAGCACCCTCACGGGCTGAGCGAGGTGGACTACGACGCGCTGTTCACGAAAGACAAGCACATCATCTTCGGTTTTCACGGGTACCCGTCGCTCGTTCACAGGCTGACCTATCGCAGGACGAATCGCAACCTGCACGTCAGGGGATACAAGGAGGAGGGCACAATCACGACGGCCTTCGACATGCGGGTGCAGAACGATCTGGACCGGTTCCACCTCGTTCAGGACGTCGTCGATCGGCTGCCGCAGCTGGGCACAAAGGGCGCCTACCTCAAGCAGATGGTGAAAGACCGGCTCATCGAGCACAAGCAGTACATCGACAGGCATGGCCAGGACCTTCCCGAGATACGCAACTGGAAGTGGGGCGACCGCAAATGAGCGCGCAATCGCTCACGGACACGGCCCGGGCGCTGGTTGCCGGCAGCAGGGGTCTGCTGGCGATCGACGAGAGCAACCCCACCTGCAACGCGCGCTTTGCCGCGCTGGGCATCCCGCAGACGGAGGATGCGCGACGCGCCTACCGCGACTGGATCGTGAGCACGCCCGGGCTGAGCGAGTCCATCAGCGGCGCGATCCTCTACGACGAGACGATCCGCCAGCGTACGAAGGCCGGCGCTCCATTTGCCAAGGCGATCGCCGACGCGGGGATCATTCCAGGCATCAAGGTCGACACCGGCGCGAAGAGCATGGCCGGTCATCCCGGAGAGAAGATCACCGAAGGGCTCGACGGATTGCGGGACCGCCTGGCGGAGTACGCGCAGATGGGCGCGCGCTTTGCAAAGTGGCGCGCGGTCGTCACGGTGGGGGCGGACATTCCCAGCCGTGGTTGCATCGAGGCCAACGCGCAGGCTCTGGCTCGATACGCAGCGCTGTGCCAGGAGGCGGGGCTCGTCGCCGTCGTCGAGCCGGAGGTGCTCATGGACGGCACCCACACGCTGGAACGCTGCAGCGAGGTGACGGAGGACGTTCTGCGGGCCCTGTTCGGTCAGCTCTACACGCTGCGGGTGACGCTGGAAGGCTTGCTCCTGAAGCCCAACATGGTCCTCCCAGGCTCGAAATGCCCCAGGCCAGAGAGTGTCGACGAGGTCGCCGACGCCACGGTGACATGTCTCCTGCGAGCCGTCCCCGCCGCCGTTCCGGGCATCGCGTTCCTCTCGGGTGGACAGCCCGGTGAGCTCGCGTCGGCGCGGCTGAATGCGATGAATGCGCGCTTCAAGTCGCGATTGCCCTGGGCGCTGGCGTTCTCCTTTGCGCGCGCCATCCAGCAGCCGGCGCTGGAGATCTGGAAAGGCGAGCAGGCTCACGTGAGCGCAGCGCAGCGAGCCCTGTGTCATCGAGCCAAGTGCAACTCGGCCGCCCGGCGCGGCGAATACAGGTCCGCGATGGAAGGGGAATGAGCCATGACGGCGCTCCAGACCAAGCCGGGGTTGTCACCGGATGGGCTCAGTCAAGCGGAGGCTCAGAAGAGCCCCGCGAATCTCGGCGCGGTCGTATCGGTCCGAGGCAGCGTCGTAGACGTACGGTTCGACGCGCATCTACCCCCCATCTACTCGGTGCTACGCACCGGAGATCGAGGCCGAATCGTCATCGAGGTGCTGGCCCAGCGTGACGCGCATCACGTGCGCGGGATTGCTCTGACGCCGACGGAAGGTCTCGCGCGTGGCATGGCCGTGGAGGACACCGGTGGACCGTTGAAGGCGCCCGTCGGCAAAGGGATTCTCTCGCGCATGTTCGACGTCTTCGGCAATGTAATCGACCGCGGAGCGGCGCTATCGGACGTGCACTGGCGTTCCGTTCATCGAGCCCCTCCGCCGCTCGCGCGCCGTTCCACCAAGTCCGAGATCTTCGAGACGGGCATCAAAGTCATCGACGTGCTGGTGCCGCTCGAGCGCGGTGGCAAGGCAGGCCTCTTCGGCGGAGCCGGAGTCGGGAAGACCGTGCTGCTCACCGAAATGATCCACAACATGATCGGGCACCACGAGGGCGTCAGCATCTTCTGCGGCATCGGCGAACGCTGTCGCGAGGGGGAGGAACTCTACCAGGCCATGAAAGAGGCCGGCGTGCTGCCGAACATGGTGATGGTCTTCGGCCAGATGAACGAGCCGCCGGGCAGCCGGTTCCGGGTGGGGCATGCGGCCCTC
Organism: uncultured Myxococcales bacterium; assembly: GCA_937902985.1. Taxonomy (GTDB): domain Bacteria; phylum Myxococcota_A; class Polyangia; order Polyangiales; family Polyangiaceae; genus Palsa-1150. Next base: position 227 of record CALFNG010000117.1, on the reverse strand, counting down.
ACGATGGCCGAGTACTTCCGCGACGACCAGCACCACGACGTGCTGCTCCTCATCGACAACATCTTTCGCTTCATCCAGGCCGGGATGGAGGTGTCGGGCTTGATGGGGCAGATGCCGTCCCGCCTCGGCTATCAGCCCACGATGGGCACCGAGCTGTCCGGGTTGGAGGAGCGCATCGCCAACACCGATACCGGCGCCATCACCTCGATCCAGGCCGTGTACGTGCC
>CALFNG010000116.1 GCA_937902985.1 uncultured Myxococcales bacterium | reverse complement strand
AGCGCCTGATCTACGATTCCGGCATGTCCTCCACGCGTGTCAGTCACCACGTGAAAGCCCCGCGTGTGGGGCATCATCTCGACGAAGTCGGCGTGACGGGCCCGGCGATCACCTTCGACACGGGGGCCCCCATCGCGCTGGAGCGCCGCAAGGAGCGCGCGATGAAGGTCTACAACCATGCCAGGGAACGAGGTGCCGCACGATGCGCCCGTCCGCAACATCCGCCAAGGCGTCCGAATGGAGACGGTTACGCGCCACGGCGTCGAGCTTGTCTGCGCTTATCTTCCTGGGTTGCTCAGAATCCCCTCGCGGAGCATCCACTCGACCGCCGCGTCCTTGTCGCTCCCGAAGGCGAGTTCGAAGAGCGTGTCGAGCTTCGAGGCGTCGAGCTGTCCCTTGAAGGCGTAGAAGAACCGCTTGAAGGGGACCTTGTTTCGATAGACATAGGCCGTTCGCATCATCCTGGCGACCGTGAAGGCGTCGAAGTCCCCTCCGGGATAGTGGAGGCCGATGTTGCCGCTGCAGTGCTCTTCGCCGCAGTGGCAGGGCATCGGCTCGAATCGCTCCCACCCGTAGTCGAACGTGATCTCCTGGTCCGGCGCGATGTCTCGCCGGGCGACGAGGTAGTTGTCCCGCTTGGAGTCGATGATTGCGTTCGGATTGCAGGAGTGGTTCGCGAGGTGCCAGCCCACCGAGTCCAGGTCGGGAATGACGGACCAGCCCTCGGCGCTCGAGCCGAGCGCATACTCGTGCCACCAGTGGTCGCGAGGAGCGGCCTCTACTTCCTGGTGCGTCTTGCGCGTCCCGTCCAGCGGGCAAATGAGCTGCCCCCTCCCGATCGCCCGGGTGGCAAAGAGCCCGCTTCCGCCGATGGCGCTGGGCTGCTTGCGGATGAGGGCCTTGCTGTCGGCGAGCTCCTTCTCGTGATGGGCCTCCCGTGCCTGGGTCCACGGCTTCGCTTTGTTCGTTTTCCCTTTGGTCACGACCATGTCTCTTGTGCGCAGCAGCTATTCGCCGCGGGATACGCGGCCTGCTTTGAGAGCGCCCTGCGGCTCGCGGCGCGGCAGCAGAAGAAGCCGCTGAAGGACGCGCACATCATGGCCCACGTGTCGCTCATCGCGAGCGACGCCGGCGAATACGGACTCGGCGTCGAGCTTCACGGCCGCATCGAAGGCCTCTCGACCGAAGAGGCCCAAGCTCTGATGCACACCGCCCACCAGGTCTGCCCGTACTCGAGGGCGACGCGCGGAAACGTCGACGTCAAGCTCGTCGCTGAACAGGCGGACGCACTCGTCGTCCGAGGACCTCTCTGCTTACCAACCCCCGTCGGACTTGCCGACCGAGGAGGACGGAGCCTTCGCCGGCTCGGCCGCGGCCACCGATTGAGCCACTTCGCTCTTTGCCGCCGGACCTTGCGGGGTGGTCTGCGCGCAGGCGGCGAAGATGGAGATCATCAGCAAGCTCGACGCAATCAGGATTGTGTTCCGCATGGACGGGGAGGCTACCGCCCTTCTGCAGACGACGGAAGGCAGGTTCGAACCACCGGCGCACGAGTTAAGCTGATCCGAAAATCTCATTGAATCCCATCGATCACGGAGACGGGCGCCGCCGTGACCCCCGCCGTGCCCGCCGTCAGCCCGCTGCGTGTCGCTGTCACCGTAATCGTTCCGGGCGTGAGGGTGGAGCGCACAAAGACCCGGTTGATGCCGCACTCGGTGAGAAGCGTCGTGGCTTGGGTCGACCCGAGGACGCCGCTGTTGTACCCGCCACGCCAGACGCCCGGGCCCGTCATCTTGAAGTCCACCGCGGCTTCGTCGGTCGGAACACGCCTACCGCTGGCGTCGACCACCTCGAAGTCGAACATCGCGACGTCCGCTCCGTTCGCCTTGAGGCCGCCGTTCGGGTCGACCGTTGCGGTCAGCTTGATGGCGGCCGGCGCGCCAACAGTTTGAAGTTCATGGCTCGCTACGCTCGCCCCGGTCGCGTCATAGCCAGTGGCCTTGATCGTCCCCGCCACCCACGCGACGTTTGGAAAACTGAAGAGATACGTATTCGCGGGGGTCGACGACTTGCCCACGGACGCGCCGTTTACGAAGAGCTCGACCGACGGCGTGTTGGCGACGACGTACATCGTCTTTTTCGTATTGGCTGGATAAGTCCAATGCCCGATGATGTGAACTTGCGGCGCCGTGTTTCCGACAACCTGATGGGCGTAATAGATTTCCTTCGGCAAGCGAACCGCGTCCACCTTTCCGCTTACGCGACAGACTTCGGTGCTCTCCTGCCGACCGTCCGCGTCGTCGTCCGAAAAGTAAATCGAGGCGTAGCCCGAGTAGCGTGAATGAAGAGAGTCGTTATTTCGGATGTTGAACTTGTTCTTCCAGATGTCGAGCCGCCAGATCGCGGCCTGGGCCGTCGAGTCACCGGTGATGAACGTCTCCTGATCCCAGTGATAGGTGTCGTTCGCGCCCGGCGTGAAGCCGAAGTGCGGCGGCGAAAACTTGTCCCAGAAGCGGCGCGCGGCCTCGTCGCGCTCGTCCTCCGCCTCGAGTATGGGCGCCTGGTTCCGGTAGTTGTTCGAGTATCCGCGGAAATACGAGGCGTCGTTGGCCGGCGTGAAGGATGGATCGTAGGCTATCATGGTCCCGAAGTACTCGGCGAAGGGCGCGGCGGTCGTGTCGGACAGGTCTCGGCACCCGATCGCGCGACCACCGCTCGGGTCCCACTGCTTGCGGAGGTTTTGCATCTCCTGCATGTGGGCCCCCGTGATGCCGTTGTTGCCCGCCTCCCAGAAGAGAATGCTCGGATTGTTCCGGAGGTAGATCATGCTGGCGCGCATGACGTTCGTGCGCTGCGTCCACTGCACGCCGGTCGCGTCCCCCTCCTTGTCGCCGGCCGGGGCGATGTTGATGATCCCGAAATTGTCATTGGAGACGACGTCCGCGCGCTGCGGGGTGATGTGCATCCAGCGGATGTAGTTGCTGTTGCTCTCACGGACGAGGTTCGCGTTGTAGTCGTGCATCCAGTCGGGCACAGCCTCACCGAGGGCAGCCCAGTCATTCGCGGCGCGCTGCGCGAAGCCGAGCAGATTGACGAAGCGATCGTTGACGTACAAGCCTCCGGTGCCCACGCCCCCCTTGAATGCGGTCTGGCGGAACCCCGTCCGCGTCGTGCGCGTATCGAGGATCGTTCCCCCCGCCGCAACATTTGCGACGACGTCGTAGAGGTTCGGCGTGATGTCGCTCCACAGCTTCGCGGCGGCGAGCGGGCCGTTGGCGGTGAGTACAGCGGTCTGACCGGCGGGTAGCGCCGTGTCAGCACCCTGGAAGGTCGCGACGGTGGCCCTGGTCAGGGGGTCGACGACGCTCGCCGACAGCCGCACGGTCTGCGCGCTCGCCGATTCGTTTCGAACTTGAGATTCCACGTTGACCGTGAGATCTCCCTTCGAGGGCGAGACGTTTGCGAACTTCGACGGATACACATAGATACCCGTGGTTTGCAGATTGTTGTACATCGGGTACGTCTGATAGATTTTCCCCGGCAGGTGCAGCCACACGTGACCGATGAGGCCTCCGTAGTTGGGGTTGAACGCTTTGCCCTCCCATTCGAAGCTGACGCCGGTGGCCGACTCGGCATAGCTGGCGCTGTTATCGACGCGCACCGCAAGAACGTTCTCGGTCGAGCCGAACGTGACCTTGCCGGTTAGGTCGACTCCGCAGGCCGTGACCCCGTCCTCGCACAAACCCACGGCCGTTCCATTGATGTAGAACTGAGCGGCTTGCCGGATGCGTTCCAGTTCGAGGATGACCTTGCGGTCCGAATACTGCGAAGGAATCTTGAAGTGCTTCCGATACCAGGCCGCTCCGGTGTACGTCCCGGTGTCGCCGCTCGAGTGGCTGGCCAGGACCCGGTACGAATCGACGTCGTTGTACGTGTGCGGGGTGCTGACCGTGGTCCACGCGCTGTCGTTGAACGCGACGGCTTGTGCGCCGGCGACATCCTGCCGGATGAACTGCCATCCAGGATCTATGCTGAATTGTGTGCTGTCGTGGGGCGGCGGTGGAAGGACGCCGCCGTCGGGGGCGGGCGGCGCAGCGGCGCCGTCTTGACTGTTGCCGCTGGACGAGCCCGTTCCCGGTCCGCTGCCGCCTTCGCCGGTGACCGCTTCGGAGCCGTCCGCCTCGCTCGATGCGCCGGCATTGGGTCCGGACGGCGTGCCGCTCGGTTCGTTGGTGTTGTGCGACGTCCCGCACGCGCCGACGAGCAGCAGCGCAACGGCGCACGCCGCTCGCACCGATCGGACCTGCGCGGTTGATCGTGGTCGCGTCCTAGGCTGCATGGCTTTTTGCCTCAGAATCAAAAGGCAATGACAAGCTCGGGCACGGTGCGGCCTGAGTCGTGAAGGATGAACTCCTCCCCCCTTTGCCGTTGGATCCGGCGGCGGCCTTGGGGCCGAAATTAGACGCAAAGGATGCCATCGCGAGTTCGGTGGATTTCACTCGGGCCGGTCTCCGGGGGTAAGGTTCTGCTCGGTGAGTGCAGGGTCGGCACGCAATTCTTGAGATATTCGGCAGTCGGCAGCGACGTTCGCGTCTGTCTGGAAGATTCCTCTGCTTGAGAGCGGCGCCCAGACGCTCGAACCTCACTCGGTCTCAACCGTCAAGACTATGTTGGGGCCGCACGCCCCGCCGCCGTAGAGGTATTCCTCGGTAGAGGCCGTATTCGCGAAGCGGTCCACGGCGAAGAGCGGGTACATGGCTCCCGCGTTCGCTGCCCGCTGTAGCCTTTGGTTGTCATAGTGGAAGGCGTCGTACGTGTTGCTAGTGCTCCCCGAGGCAAACCACCCAAACCCCAGGTCCTGCTCCGCCCTGACGTCTTGATAGACAGCCGGATCGGTCCCTCCGCCCGTGACGCGGACCAACGTCAGGCTGGCAGGCATGGGCGACGCCCCCAGTTTGAAGGCCAAGAGTGTCGTCGGGGGCGGCTCCGGAACGGTGATTCGCCAGTCGGTCGTCCCGGGGATGGTGAGACTCGCGGCCGTGATGGTCTTGCCTTGCACCCGGGAAAGGTCGAATACGAAGTACGAGAGTGTGTCGTTCGGGCGAGCGGCCGAGTGGCCCACGAAATAGTCGCCTGTGGTGTGGACCCCGAGACTGTTCCACGTGCCGCACTGCAGCGCGGGCAAGCGGTGGCTCGTGACGCTCCCGAGCACGACATCGTAGCTGCACCCGACAAGGGAGGCCGTCCCGACCAGGAGCAAACCGCGGCCCTGCAAGCGGATGGCCCACGGGCGGGCGGCCGATCCAGCTTCAGCGGCTACCACAAGCCATCCGCACCCTTTCGGCCAACGGAGACGCCGACTGCTTCTCGAGAAAGTGGTCCCTCGCCCGCTCACCCGCCTCGGTGCGGCCGGCCGCACAGAGGGCGAGCACGCGGGTCGCTTCGTACTCGGGCTGCAGGGCCGAACCGCGAGGGAACTCGACCGCGTACCGGTCGAGCAGCGCGAGGGCCGCCGCCGGCGATTCACCATCCAACGCGCGTCGCGCGGAGCGCAGGAGCTCGAGTGCACGGCCAAAGCTCTTGTCCGTGCGTGCGCCTGCGCCGCCGAGGGATGCGTTCGGTCTCGCGCCGCGGCCATTGGACACCGCTGCATTGTCGCTGTCCGCAGGTGCGGCTCCCGTCGCCGTCTCCGCGGCCCGTGCGACCGGCGATGCCTGCTCCGCGACCGGCGCAGACGGCGGCGGCACCGTCGACCCGGCCTCGAGGTGACGCCGAGCGTAGTGGAAGCCCGCGCCCCCGCCGACGGCGACGGCGACGAGGGCGGACACAGCGACCCATTTGGCCAAACCGCTCGCAAGGGTACCGGACGCTACCGCGGTGGCGCCCGAGCCCGAAGCGGCTCCCCCAGAAAGCCCCGTCGTCACATGGCGCGTCGTGAAGAGGGCGGCCCCGACGACGATCCCAGAACCGACACGCGCGGCGATCTTGGCGCGGTTTCGTTCGCGATCCTCCGTGGAAGGCCCGGTCACAGAGCGGCTGGCTTCGATGAGCGCGCTGAGATCCATTCTACGGTTCATGGCCCTTCCCTACGCAAGGACAGTCTGACAAGCGCCTCCTCGAGCTCGCGGCAGGCGGTCCGAACTCGGGAATAGATGGTGTTGGCGTTCACGCCGAGCGCCTCGCTCGCTTCCAGGATCGTCATCTCCTCGAGCTTTACCAGGATAAACGCCTCCCGCCTTTCCGGTACCAGGCCGGCGAGAAGCCTCTCGAGAAGGCGAGCCCCCTCCACGGTCTCCAGAGCGGCGAGGGGGGAGCTCGAGTCGTCGGGCGGCGCCTCGAGAACGTCTGCGCTCGCCCATTCGGCCCGCGAAAGGCGATGGTTCCGCGCGACGCGGCGGGCGATTCCGAAGATCCAGGTCCGCAGCGACGAGCGCCCTTCGAAAGTGTGCAAGCGGGAGTGGACGACGAGGAACGCGTCTTGGACGGCGTCGTCCATCGCAGCCTCGGGAACCCCGTATCGACGAAGCGTTCGCCATACGAAATCGAAGTGCTCCTCGTAGGCCGCGTCGAACTCAGGCAGCTCAGGATGACGGAACGCGTTCCGTTTCCCGGTCATAGCGCTGCCCCTGAAAGTATCTCTTGAGGCTGCGACCGTGCCGGTCATCCTGCGGGGTGAGTGCATCGACCCGCGAGGAATCTTAACACAATCGACACCCAACGCCGCCGCCTTGAAGGCCGGGAGGGCGTCGCGCCAGCCGAGCTAGCGGCGCTGGACACGCACGCACGAAAGCTGCATATAAATCTCGCAAGCTCGAGCGTGGGACCGTGTCCAGGTGCCTTCTCGAGGTTCGACAATGTGGACCGCGCGGTCGATAGTAGGCGGGTTGTTGGCCGCGTTCGCCCTGGTGACCGTCACGCAGACGGCAGCGGCCGATAGCGCCGCAGGCGATCGCGCGATCCGGCTCACCTGGAGGGCACCGCCCGAATGCCCCAGCGGCGGCGAGGTGATCGCGGATGCGCGCAGTCTCGTGATCCACCGAGAGGCTCTGGAGGAGGGCACGCCGATCACCGTGGACGCCGTCGTGGGGCGAGTGGCGGGCGACCGCTGGACGCTCACGCTCGCCGTGGGAGGCGCGAAGCAGCGGCTCGAAGCGTCGACCTGCGCCGACCTCGCGCGGGCGGGCGCGCTCTTCCTGGCGCTCTTGATGGACCCGGAAAGCGTGTCCTCCATGCCGGCCCCGGCTCCCAAGCCGCCGGCACCTCCGGCGCCAGCTCCCTCAGCGGCTCATGCCGCATCGACCAGCGCTTCGAAGCCGACCACCGCTCCACCGGCGCCGGAAATCGCCGTCGATTCCAAGCCGGAGGGGGCAACTTCGGGCGGTGCGGGGGTGCCTTCCATGCTCGCAGCTGCCGGGATCGCGGTCGACTTGGGGACTCTTCCGCATGCCGGCGTGTTCGGCGTGATCGCCGGAGGGGTCCGCATCCGGCGTTTCGACATCATGCTGGAAGGCGCCGTCGCCCCTCCTGAGGACACGAGCGTCGACGGCGCGGCAGGCGCGCGACTGATGGCGGCCAGTGCGACGCTCAAGCCGTGCTACGCGGTGTTGACTCGGGCCCGCGTGCGTCTCGAGCCTTGCCTTCCGATCGAGCTGGGTTGGATTCATGGCCAGGGGATCGGGATCGCCCAGAGCGGGTCCTCGGATTCGTTCTGGTGGTCCCTGGGCGGAGCGATCGCGCTTTGGCTGGACCTCGGCAGCCGGCTCGAAGCGCGCGTGGACGTGGTCGCGCTTGCGCCCCTCGTGCGCCCGAATTTCACACTGACAGGCCTCGGAAGCGTGTTCACGCCGGGTATCGCGGTCCGGCCTGGAGCGACCGCCGTCATCCGCTTTTGATCTCCGGCGGCGCGCCAGACCACCTCCAAGTGCGTCGCTCTCTCAGCGAACCAGGTGAAACCCTACCGAACGCAGCGTGCCTGACCGGCGGTCTTGCTGTAGGTGGCGATGCCGTCGGTATAGGTCACCGCCCACGCGGCCCCCGCGCTGTGCGTGGACGTGGACGAGCTCATGTAGACTCCGCTGTTGGGCGTGTCGGGGAATACGCTGGTGTCGATTGCCGGGGACACGTGCGCGATCGGCGGCACGTCATCGACTGTCGTGGACAGCTCTTTGACGCTCGGTAGGCGCCACGTGTGCCCGTTGAGCCCGAGGCCGGAGCAATAGGCGATGGCGGCGGACTGGGTCATCGTCGTCGCGGTGGAACTGGCCTGCGTCCACACGAGTCCCGTTTCGTTGTCCTGGATTTCTCCAGCGGCCACTTGCGTGTAGAGCTTCGGGATGGCGCCGTGAACGGAGGACGAAACGCACCGCACGTTGGCCGTGCCAGTCTGCGAAAACGCGGTGCTCACGAATCCGTCGGAGAAATTGATCGCCCAAGCATATTGCGGCTTGCTGGCGATCTGAGAGACGACCCATGGGGTCGAGGTGATATGAAAGGCACCTGGCGCCATGGGAAAGACGGAGGTGTCGATCTTGGTTCCACTTGTCGAGAAATCCATGATCGAAATCAGCTCGATGCGCGTCGGCAAGTGCCAGGTGCGATTCGCAAAGGTCAAGCCGGTGCAGTAGCTCTTGGCCGCGGTCCACGCGAGTGCCGGGGTCGACTCGGTCTTCTCCCAGACGAGTCCTGTGACGTTGTCGCGTATCGTTCCGTCTCCCAGATCCGTGTAACTGGCGGGATGCGGCAGGCCTGTATTCGCCGGATTGGGCATGGGCCAGCATGCGAACGAGTATTCGAAGCCACTGGGGGGTGTGCACCCTACGCCACCGTCGCCCAAGCCGCCCGAGCTCGAACCGGATCCTGAGCTGGAACCGGACGACGAACCGGACCCCGAGCCGGAGCCGCTGCTCCCGCCGGACGACCCGCCCGATGCCGTGGAGCCGCTCGACGACCCACTCGAAGCGCCTGAACTGCCCGACGAAGCTGCCGGATTGCCCGGGGCGCCACCCTCGGAAGAAGAGGGGGCGCCGGAGGAGGTCCCGGCATCATCTCCCCCCGCCGGCGTCGGGCTCGAACCAAAACCCGACCCCAGCGGTGCGGAAGCGGAACTGCACGAAGCGATGGCCATCGCAGCCATCGCAGCCATCGCAGCCTCGACCGAGCGTCGACGGAGCTCCTGCCTTTCGATCTTCATGTTTGGGTTCCTCACGCGCTCCGGCAGCGGGTAGGCGCATCTCATCGGCATCCGGTTCGGCGGCAGGTGCCACCTGCCATGCTTGGTGCATCGACCGCCCTCGAATCGTTAAACAATCGGGGCGCACGGGCGCACGATCGGGTTCGCGTGGTGCGATTTTTGCAGCAGATGCGCCCTCTGGCGGATCTGTGGGGCACTACGACCAGCTCGAACGACCGCACGACTTTCAACGAACACTTGTTCGCGTTCTTGTCGCAGATCGGAGGGTCGTCGATCTTCTTCGTCGCCACAGCGAGTCGAGTTCGACGCGACAACGCCTACCAAGCCGGACCTTCGCGCGTTCGTCGCGGCTCTCGGAGGTGCGAGAA
>CALFNG010000115.1 GCA_937902985.1 uncultured Myxococcales bacterium | reverse complement strand
TTTTCAAGCAGAAGACGGCATACGAGATGCCTAAGTGACTGGAGTTCAGACGTTCTTCCGATCTACGACCACCGGAGGGCGGACGGCGAGCACCGAGCACGCGGCAGTCCGCACGATCCTCTCCGCGACCCTACCAAGCGCCCGCAGGCGAAGCCCGCTCTTGCCGTGCGCCCCGACGACGATGAGCTCCGCCCCGAGAGCCTCCGCCTCGGCGCCGACGGCCGCCGCGGCCGGCCGGTCGAGCACCTTGCACGTCGCCTCGACGCGGAGAAGGCTCACGGATTTCCCGAGCTCCTCGGCGACGACCTCGACAACGCCCGGCGGTGATGTGATCCCCGGCGTCGCCAGCTCGAGCACGTACCGCGCCTCGGCCTCCAGAAAGCCCATGGCATGGACCACCTCGAGCCGCGCCCGCCGCCGCTTCGCCTCGACCGCCGCCGCGGCGATTGTCCCGAGCGACGTGTCCGACAGGTCGCTCGCCGCGAGCACCCAGCCGCGCGCTGCCGATTCACGCGCCACCAGCACGCTGCAAGGCGCGTGGCGAAGGACGCGCTCCGTGACGCTCCCGAAGCCGCGCGAGAGCCCGGATCCTCCGTAGCTCCCGACCACCACGACGTCCGCGGTCCACGTTTGCGCGCGCAAGACGATCGCGGCATAGTCGACGTCGTCCTCGACGAAGACCTCGGCCCGGTCTCCGACGATCCCTCGCGTTCGCTCGCGCACGCTCTCGTGCGCGGCGCTCACCCGGTCCGCGGCCTCGCCCTGCGGGCGACGCGCCCACGTCTCGAGGACCGACGGCTGGGGTAGCGCGTAGACGATGGCGAGCGCGTCGCCCGGCGCCGCAGCGAGCGCGGCGCCCTCGCGGACGGCGATGTCGGCTCCATGGCTCAGATCCGTGGCGATGAGGACTCTCATGGGGCGGGGTCGTGCATGTCTCGCGCCGTTGACGCGAAGCGCCGAAGCGATCGCGCCGGTTTGGCCGTCAGCCGGCCGCACGGGAGGCGCGCGACGTCGCTCGCGAGGTCGTTCGCTCGTCGGTCGACGTCGTGGAGCACCGGATCCGCGTCAATGTCGTCGTCGTCGACGACCCGGAGCGCGCGCAGACGCTGGAGCGCTCCATGGCCGTGCGTCTGTCTGCGGCGACCGGCGTCGTCCCGGATGTCCGCGCCGTCGCGGTCCCGAGCGCCGACGCCGTGCGGGAGGCCGGGCGCGCCGCGCTCGCGCTCCGGCCCGAGCCGATCGCGCCGCCCGAGCTCCGCCCGTCGACCGATCGTCTCGCGGACGTCCTTTCGCAGGAATGGCCGGCCGGCGTCGTCGGGCCGCTCTTGGACTGCCACATCGAGGTCGGTCCCGCCGGCGCCGCCCGCGTCCGCCTGATTCACTTCGGCGGCGCGCTGGGAGCCCCCGCCGAGCAGATGCTCGCCCGCAATCTGTCCGCCGCGGCCGGCGAAGACATCGGCGTCGTCGACGTCTCGCTGCCGGTCGAACCACTGTCCGCGGCGTCCCCCCTGGGCGAGGCCTGGGTCGGGCAGGTCGCGCCGGTGCTCGACGAGGTGGGACGGTACGACGGCGTCTACGCCTGCATCGGCGTTCCAGCCGCCACCCGCGCTCGGCGTGACGCGGCCGGCGGCGGCCACGACGAGGAAGACTCCGTCCGGAACGAGCTATCGGGCGCGGCGGCCGGCGTCCCGGGCGGTCAGGCGCGAGTTGTGGGCGACACTGCGTGGACGCTTCGCGTCCAGACCGATCCCTGCCCGGATGTCGATTCGATCCCCGCGGGATCGCCGACGGACGCGCGCGGCGCGCCCCTCGATCCCGCTACGGAGGCGGCCCGGGATTGAGCCCGCGCCTCCGGCGGCCGGCCTGGCCCTTGCTCATGGCATCCCCATGCAAAGTCGCGCGCTCAAGAGCGGTCTTCGATGTGGGGGGATCGCGCTCCTGCTGGTCTCAGCCTGCCGTCACGAGGTGTCCGTTCCGGCCGGCTACCAGGGTCTCGTCGAGTACGACGAGCACGTCGTCTCGTTCGAGGTGCCGGGACGGGTCGAGCGCGTCGAGGTCCACCGCGGCGACCGAGTCACCGCGGCCCAGGCCCTCGCCAGGCTCGACGACACGATCGAGCGCCTCACCACCGAGGCACGCCGTCAGGACGCCAACGCCGCCCAGGCGGACCTCGCCCTCCTCGAGGCCGGGAGCAGGAAGGAAGACGTCGCGTCGCTCGCCGACGACCTCCGCGCCGCCGCGTCGAACGAAGACCTGATGCGCACGAACGCCGAGCGCACGCGAAAGCTCTTCGCCGACGGCTCGCTCCCCAAGTCAGACCTCGACAAGGCCGAGGCGGACCTCGAGCGGAGCACCTTCGACCGCAAATCGCTCGAGCGGCGGCTCGCGGCGCTTCGTCAGGGCGCTCGGCCCCAGGAGATCGCGCGCGCGCTCGCGCGCTCCGACCAATCGCGGGCGCAGCTCGCGCTCGAGGAGGAGCTGCTCGCCCGACACACGCTTCGCGCCCGCGACCCCGGGGAGGTCATCGACATCGCCACGAAGGCCGGCGAGCTCGCGGCGCTCGGCACTCCGGCCATGACCGTCGCCGACACCACCCATCCCTACGTCGAGCCAGAGTTTGGCCGTCCGCCCGAGCGGAGGACGGAAGACCAGATAGGCGACGAGGATGGTCGCCGACAGCGCCGCGCAGGCGAGCGCAATGATCGCGAGAGCCGACGTGGGGAAGGTCACCCGCGACTCTCGCGTCGCGCGCCTGGGACTTGCACGAGGGGCACGGCATCGATGTCGTGCAAGACGACGGCCACGGGTCGGCTCCGGCGACGACTCGTGGACGGGCTTGGACCGGTGCAATGGCCGTCGCTCACGGGCGACGTCCTCGTCCTCGCTGCTAAGAAGCCTTGGGCGTCGACGGGGAAGCTCCGTGCGTTGCCTCGCGATAGAGCCGGGTGATCTCAGCTTCGTCCAGGAAGCCCACGATGCGGCCCTCGTCGTCGACGACGACAAGCTCCCTGGCGCCGTGAAGGAGCAGGATCTCGAGCGCAGCGTTCACGTCCTCGCCCTCGCCCACGACGATCGGGGGCACCATGAGATCGTCGGCGATCGCGAAGGCGGAGATCTCGGGCTCCTGCATCACTGTGCGCAAGATCTCGGTCGTGATCACGCCCACGACGTTCTTGTCCTCTGACAAGACGGGGAAGACGTCCTGCCAGCCGCCGGCAGCGACGCGGTGGATGACCTCGACCGCAGGCGTGGCGCGCGCAAACACGACGAACGGTCGGTCCTTGACGAGCACGTCGCCGACGCGGATGTCCCGGAGCACGTCGTTGACGAACTCGTCGTGGTGCGCGGGCGACTCGCGCCAGGACGGCCGCTGCGCGTGGTAGAGGGACCGGTGCCGGAGGGCGATGAAGCTGATGCCCGTCGCGAGCATGAGGGGGACAAGCAGGTCGTAGCTTCCCGCAAGCTCACAGACCATCACGAGCGACGCGATCGGCACATGGGCGAGCCCCCCGTAAAGAGTGCCCATTCCCACCAGCGCGAACGCCCCGGGGTCGATGCGCGGATCGTGCAGCAGGAGCTGGGCGGTACGCCCGAACGCGCCGCCGAAGATGCCGCCGATGACGAGCGACGGACCGAAGTCACCCGCGCTACCGCCCGACCCCACGGTCAGGGAAGTCGCGATGATCTTGGCGCACCCGAGGAGCGACAGCAGCTCGACGCCCCGCCAGCCGCCCGGGAACCAGGAAGCGCCCGTGATGGCCACCTGCGCCGCGCCGTAGCCTCCCCCCAGGATCCCCAGCCCCATTCCCTCGTGGCCCAGCTGCGGACCGACGATCATGACGATCGGAACCGCGGCCACGCCGAGCACCAGACCGCCGACCGCGGGCTTGGCCCAGTCCGCGATCGGGATGCGCTTCGTTGCGCTCTGTACCCCGCGGAGGATCGTGAGAAACGCGGACGCCACGAGCGAGACGACCACCGCCAGGAGCGCATAGAGCGGCAGGTGCACGGGATAGAACGGATACTTCGCGGCATGCGCGAAGAGCGTCGATTCGCCGAAGATCGAGACAAACACCGAGTAGGCGACGACGCTCGCAAGGACGGAAGGGACGAGCGCCTCGGTCTCGAAGTCGTCGCGGTGGAGCACCTCGACAGCGAGGAGCGCAGCGCCGAGCGGCGTGCGGAAGACCGCGGCCATGCCGGCCGCAAGACCGGCGACGAGGAGGATGCGGCGCTCCCGGTCGGTGACGCGCAGGTACTGGCCGATGATCGAGCCGATCGCGCCGCCCATCTGCATGGTCGGGCCCTCACGGCCGCCGGACCCGCCGAACCCCAGCGTGAGGATCGAGGCGAGGGCCTTGAGCAGAGGCACCCTGCGGCGAACGTACCCGCGTCGGGAGTGGAACGCTTCGATGATCGCATCGGCGCCCCCGCCTCGGGTCTCGGGCGCGGACCGCGACAGCAGACCGGCCCCCAGCGCGCCGAGTGCCGGCATGAGCCAGACGAGCCACCACCGGAACGGGGTCAGCCCCACCTCGCCGGTGATGCGTTCTCCTTCAGCGCGGAGCGGGACATACCCGCACAGCCGCTCCAGGACGAACTTTTGGACGACCTCGACGCCAAAGAAGAAGATCGATCCGATGAGCCCCGCGGCGACGCCCACGAGGGCGGCGCGAAGCAGCGTACGACCGAGGAGCTGCACCGGAATCGGGCTCCGCGCGGCGAGGACTGCCCGCCTGAGCACGGACCGCATTCGGGTCTCGTCGCGGCCCGTGTCCGGCTGGAGTTCGGTGGGCGACGTCGTCATCGAGGGGCCCGGGACGTCGGTGGCAGCAAGCTACCGCCGAACCGGGCCGTGTCCAAACGGGGATCAGCGGGACGCGCACCGTTCGGTGCGAGCCCTCCTTCCTCGAGGGCGGTCGGCACGCCCGGCATGTACGATTGATGCCCGTTCAAGGCGCGAACCTCAAATTGCAGCTCCGCCCTCAACGCCGTTCGTTCTGTCGTAAACGGGGGACGCGGCTCGCTCAATGGCTGGGGCCGCCCGTGCGCGGAGTCTCCACCCGGAGCGCCAAGAGCACGTCAGACCTCGGATCGTGACGCCTGTCGCGCGGCGACCCAGATTAGGACGGCGGCTCCAAGACACGGAGCAAGCGCCGCGAGGCTTCGCAGCAAGATCGGCGCAAACGACCGCCCGAAACCCCCTGCCGCGATATGGATCACCGAGACCACCGCGTCAACGAGCGCCGCGGTCGCAGAGACGACGAGCCGACCGAACCGCGGGCGCAGCGCGCTCCGCACCAGCTGCGCGCCGAGCAGGGCATCGAAAACGACCCACACGAGGAGGCCGCCCGTCGAGAAGCCAATCACGTCCGCGCGGCCGCCGAGAGCGAGGGCTCCGAGTAGAAGCGTCCAGGGGACCAGCGGAAGCGCCAACGCCCAGGGCGGTCCGCTGGGCTCGCGGGAGACAGCGCGAAGCGCGAAGCGTAGAAGCGAGCCCCCGGCGAATGCGCGAAGGGATTCGACGACCGGGCCGACGACCCCCTCGGAGCGCGGGTAGAGGAGCCAGACGCTCTCCCAGCGCAAAGGACGCAATCGTTGGCGAAACTGCCGGAGGCCCTCGAAGTCGAAGAGCGGTCTCGACACCGCACGTGCGGCACGAAGCCATGGCGAGATCGGCCCCGAGAGCGGCGCCAGGCCGAGGGTAACGAAGTCGCTGTCGGCGACGTCGCGCATCAGCGCGTCGAGGAGCGCTTCGGTGGTCCCGTTCGGGGCACGAGCGCTGCGTAGGACATCTTCGACGAGCCACCCACGGCGTGCGTACACCGGCACGGCGGACAGGAATGCGACCACGTGTGCGCCGCGCTGGGCCACGAAGTAACGATGCTCGCCCGGGAGGTGAAAGGGCTCGAGGGCAACGAGGAACTTCAGGGGAGGCATTCGTCTCGACTCGAGCCACTCCTGCGCGAGGGACTCGACCGTTCGGCGCAGCGGCGCGCCCGGCTCGAGCTCGCTCGCGGCCACGCGACGCACCGCGACTCCTTTGGCCTTCGGCCGGCGGATCTGCTCGCGCAGCCTTCGGTGGGAGGCGACCATGCGGGGCCACTCCGCGGGGTCCCAGACGGGTTGTTCGCCGAGCAGCAAGCGCGCGAACCCCTCGATCTCGACGGCCTCGGTGGCGAAGAAGCAGGCGCGACGCCCGTTCTGTCGGGCGTGCCGCACGAAGTTCCTTGCCACGTGAGGGATCCGTGACGCCTCGGCAACTGGCGCTCCCGCCGCAATCCACGCCGTACCGGTGTCGTGGAAAGCAACGAAGGCGTCTGGCGCGCCGCCGGGACCGCACTCGAACCAGTGCCTCATCGACGATTCGAACGCCAGAAACGACATAGCGTCGGCGCCGAAATGCTGGACGATCTCGAGCAGCGAGGCGACGGCGGGTGGAGGGTGCATGCAAATGTGGGGAGCGCGTTCGACCAAAGCGTCACCTGACAAGAGCCGGTCGCGCCACTGCAAACTTCGGGCGCGCCTCGGCACCAGGGAGGATTGATTCGCGAGCACTTCCCAGCGCGTCGTCGCCGAGTACTTCCGCGAAGTAGCCAGAGGCCCTCGGACCGGGTGCCCTTCGGGGCCGCGGCGTCACGGAGCCGGGCTTCCGCTCGCTGCACTTCCTTCGCCGGTCCTCTGGCGGCCCACCGTTCCGCTTGGTGGCTCTTCGATGCACCGACCGGCCGAATCTCTTTCCTGCGGAATGGTCTGGGCGGGTGCCTTGTTTGACCGACACCGAGAGGGATCCCTGGTGTCTCGGTACCGCCCCTGCCCGCACGTGCGCGTGCGCGCGGGGGCGTCCCTTTCCTCAAGAACGTCGCGGTCGTTAGCCGGGATCCCTACGCCTTCGTCCAAGACGACGTCATCTGCGGGAGACCGGCGATCGAAGGCCCGTCGGGACCCGTACGCCTTCGTTCAAAGACGATGTTGTCTGCCGGAGATCGGCGATCGAGGGGCCCGCCGCCATGATAGAGGTGGCGCTCACAAGGCGCATCGGATCGGGCGGTCCTCGAACCCCCCGAGCGGCCGCCCCGCGACTTTCGGGCGCGGCGAACGGACCGCTCGCTTTGATGTCGACCGGCCCTACGCGAGGGAAGTTTGGGGGTTCAGGTTCCTCAGCTCGGCGCGAAGGGCGAGGACACGCTTCATGAGCACGTCGAGATCCCGCCCCGTGGGCAATGACATGCACCACATCTCGATCTCCTGCATGCAGCCCTGGACGGAAGCGCACAACCGCTCGGTCCCGTCGGAAGGCGGCATTCGCTCCAGATGGCGGAGGACCACCTCGGTGGCTTCGCGGATGACCATCAATCGCGTGTGAAGCATTGCCTCGTTCTTTCCACATCAAAGGCAACGAGTACAGGCCAGATGAACCGCGCTCTCGCGCTCGTGGGAGATGGACCACCCTGCTGAACTCGTTTCGTGCGCGTGAGGCGGGGAGGACGCCCCTGACCTTTCGTCGGAAGTCCGACGTCTCACGGAGGCGAGACCGCGGACTTCGTGAACTTGAACGGGTTGGCCACGAACGAATCGCGGCACCGGTCGGAGCAGAAATAGACCTCGCGGCCGTGATCGGTCGCAAGGGGTGTGTCCGGCCCCACACGAACGGTCATGTGACAGACCGGATCCGTAACGAGTCTTGCGGGCTCGTCCGGTGACCCCGGCGCGGCGCTGGCCGATCTCCTCGCGTCCACCTCGCGCACCAGCTCCGCGAGCTGCGTCTCGGACAGCTCGGCGGCGTAGCTCGGCATCAAAGGCGAGTACCCCGCCACGAGCTGAGCGGCCGGGTCCACGATGGACCGCCTGAGGTACGCATCGTCGGCCGTCACCGTCGTCCCATCCTGGAGCTTCACCTGCGCGCCGCTCAGGTCGTCGAGCAGGGGCGCCACCTGAGGGTTGGCGTGGCAGCCCGTACACCCCAGCGACGCGTAGAGGTCATCGGCCTCTGCCTCTTGCCCGGCGTGGAGGGCCTCCTGGTCGGCGAGGCGGCGAGCGTCTGTCCCGAGTCGTGATCTCGCCGCGTCATCGCTGCTGTCGTAGACACCTCGAACTCGCCCATCGGGGTCGACGAGCAAGAAGACGCTGCTGTGAACGATGGGGTTCGTCGGATCCTTGGTGCGCTCCGCGGTCACCCGAAACCCGGCGAGGGTGTCGGGAAGACGCCGCGCGTCGGTGGACAGGAGTGTCCATCGCGTCTCGGCCCGATTCCATGTGCGGGCGTACGTTGCGAGCACAGACGGCGTGTCGTGCCGTGGATCGACCGAGAACGACACGAACTGAACGTCCAGTCCTGCCAGTGCGTGCTGGATGAGGACCATCCGCGACGTCATCATCGGACAGGCGCTCGTGCACTCGGTGAAGATGAAGTCCGCGATCCACGGTCGCCCACGCAGCGTCGCATTCGTGACCACCGTTCCTTGCTGGTCTACGTACGAGAACGGCGGCGCGACCCAGAGGTTCGGCAACGACCGACCCGAGGCCGAATAGGCGTAGAACTCGGCTGGCGCGGGCTTGCTGCCCGACAGGCGCCAGACGAGCACCGCGCACGCCACGCCGGCCATGGCAAGAACGGCGAGAGCGGCAAGGACCTAAAAGAGGGGGCTGAAAAAGAGAATTTGACCACCAGGACGCCAAAGACGCCGGGTTGGATCAGCCAAAATCCCCCAAATACCAAGGAGCGACCTCGTTGGATTAAAATAAATGAGCTTCGCAAGCATCACCGCGCAGGCTGCCCTCGCGAAGGCGCAGGCGACCACGATGCCCCAGCCGACGATCCTGTCGTGCCCTTGCGTCGCCTCCGAAGCTGCCACCCAGCCCACTCTTCCGCCATACACCGCCGCCGGTAGCAAGAGCGCGAACATCATCCACCCAGCCGGGGCCGCCAAGACCTTCGCCACCTCTCGTTGAAATGGCGCGACCGTCTCCACCCGCGTCACCCAAAAGGGTTTCACGGGCGCTGCCAGGCTGTAGCCGGCGGTCACGCAAAGCGCGCCGAATGCCACCACGACGGCCATGAGCATCGTCACCCCGTGAAGACCTACAGGCCTTTCGGCCAGGCGTCGCGCGATCGCGACGCTCGTCTCCGCGACCTTCTCCGACAGCGTCCGTTGCACGTGGGCGGCCTCTCTCTCGGCCGCCGCCGCGAACGCGACGCGTGCGTCCTCGATACAGCGCTCCGTGTGGTCCGCGAGCTGCGCCGGGTATCGCCGGAAGAACGAGTCGTAGTACTCGAGCGCCATCACGATGCTCCAGAAAGCGTCGTTGTCGCGCAGGCCGAGCGCGTCGCGTAGCCGGTAGAGGCGTTGCCGCTCCTCGTCCGAGGCGTGTCGACCGACGACCTTCGCGAACGTCTCCTCGAGACTCACGGCAAGACTCCGGCGAGGACCTTCCGGACCTCCCCGCGCCACCTCCCGAGCTCCGCGCGGTTGCCGATGGGGAGCTCCTTCGCCGCCACCTTGAGCGAGATGCGCCTCACGTAAATGTCGTCGGCGACGCGGTCGGCCAGATCCGGCAACGTGATCGACTTGCCTCCGCGGCCCTCCACCTCCTCGCGGATCTTGGATCCGTTGTAGAGCTCGAACTTCTTCTCATCGCCGAAGTACCCTTTTCGCACGACGTGCACGGCTGCCTTCGGGACGGCGTCGATGAACTCTCGCAAGAGATCCAGGCTGTCGCGCTGCCGGTTGATCACCCACAGCGCCACGAGCTGGCTCCCAAGCTCCTCCAGGCTGCTGTCGAGTGTGCCTCCGTACTGCTTGACCGCGAGGTTGTTTCGCGCCGCCGTGTTGATCACCACGACGCCCTCGCGGTGCCGGTCGCACGTGTTGACGAGGTGGATCCAGCCGTCCGCCTCGTCGAGGTCGATGAGCTCCGTCTCGACCTGCTCCCTGTATGCCTTCCATACGTCCGGGTTCGACGTGTCGCATTCGACGAGGAGCACGTTGGCCCCTTGCTCGAGCAGGTGGTCCAACATCGCCACCGTCATCATCGACTTGCCAACGCCGCCCTTGCTTCCGCCGACCCAGTAGATTCGCCCTGCGCCATTGCCTTCGGTCATCGCCCGAACCTCCTTCGTTCTATCGGCTGCCTGTTTCCTTGCCTGCCTGGTGCCAGATCATCTCAGATGTCCCTCGTGTCCTCCTTGGGCACAAACGCCGACCGCCGTGAGCTCGCACCGTCGCTCGGTCGCGCGGTCCCCTTCGAGGTCACCGCGGGTGCCGTGGGCGCTGGCGGCGTCGTTGCCGCGGGAGCGGCGTTGGCGATCCCCCGAGCTCCTGGCTGTGCATCTCCCGAGGCGGCGTGGGCCTCCCCGGCGCGCTTCGAGTCTGTCGCTGGAGCCGTCGCCGTAGCTCCGGTCCCGACGGGTCGATGAGCCTTGGTCTTGCGGC
>CALFNG010000114.1 GCA_937902985.1 uncultured Myxococcales bacterium | reverse complement strand
TTCGTCACCCCACCAGATACGTGCGCCCGCGCGTGGACGGGATCCGGCTGAGTAGTGTTAGCAGCGACCTGCTCGCGGTACCACCGAAGGATGGTCTCCGGCGTCGCAAGCGACGCCATCTCCCCCAGAAGCTTTCGGCCGAGGGGCTTTCCCTTCTGGGCGCGCAGCCGTCGCTCGGCATCGGCGAAGCGAAGACGCTTGGGCCCGAGCCGGGCGCGCAGCACGCGGTTCTCGGCGCGCAAGTACTCGATCGCTTCGCCCTGCCGGCGACCGATCCAGCTGGCGACCAGCAGAATGAGGAACTGAAGCGGAGCGGCGGATGTCACGGTCGGCGGACCATAACCCCCCGCCGTGGCGCCCGGTCCGCGCAATGGCTCGCGTTCGGGTTCTGGTACACTACGCCTTGCCCGAACCGTGCGATCGTGAACCAATGGCTATGGGCGGGCCTCGTCCGCCATGTAAGGTGAGGGCGTCGATGACGAGCCCTTCCAAGATGACCTGACGCGATGACGACACAAGGAAGCGTCCACATTGGACTCGGAAAACGAGTCGCATGGGCAATCGCGACACTGGGTATATTGATTATCTCGTGTCAGTCGGGACCAGCACCCCTGATTGCGGGCTCCAATCTGGGGTCAATTCCGTCCACAAGACCAGTATTTCCCGTCAGACCCGGCCATTTCGATCTCCCTCCTTGCCACATTGGAATGGCGTGCTGCACGTCTCCGTATGCCAGTTTCCCTTATTGTGATACCGGATTCGGGTGCCTTCACGGCGTGTGTTCCGCCTGCGGACAGCCCGGCGAGCCATGTTGCGACGACCCGATGCTCCAGGTTACGAGCAGCGGCAATACCGTAGTAGTATCGCCGCTGCATGGCGAAGATCCGCATATGTACGACGCCTGTCCGAATGGAACGTGCGTCTCGGGCACCTGCCAGGCCTGTGGCAACACCCTAAACGGGCGGTGCTGTCCCGCCGACGCCGTTTGGGCCGAGCTCACATGCAAGACCAAGGGATTGACCTGTTCGAGCTATGAACCATCGCAGCTCGCGACTGCCCGCTGCGTGCAATGCGGTGTTGCCAACGGACCC
The DNA here is from genome assembly GCA_937902985.1 of uncultured Myxococcales bacterium. Classification (GTDB taxonomy): domain Bacteria; phylum Myxococcota_A; class Polyangia; order Polyangiales; family Polyangiaceae; genus Palsa-1150. Next base: position 2,826 of record CALFNG010000114.1, on the reverse strand, counting down.
CCGTGCAGCGCACCGAGGGACGGCTTCGCCTGCGAGCCAGGAACCGGGCTCGGGCCGAATGGCCTTTGTATCGCGTGCGGTCAACTGGGACAGCCCGCGTGCGATGGCTCGTGCCAGGCGCCGTACGTAGCCTCGATAAGTGTGACGATTGCTCACGATGGCAGCCTGAAGGCGGCGCCCGCTGGAAAGTGCATTTTTTGCGGAGAACCGCTGCAGCCTGCCTGTTCGACCGACAAGCCCTGCAACGGCACTTCGTACGCTCCGGTGAGCGTCGGCCCCTACCGCGTCTGCGCGTGCGGTGTCCCGGGAACTCCGAAGTGCTACACGAATCCGTCTGGACCTCAGTCTGGAACCACGGGCCATCCTTGCGGGGCCATTGTGGCCGGCTGTAGTGATGGACGTTTCTGCTGCGGCGGCGCCTGCGTACTGAGCGACACGAAAAATTGTGGGACATGCGGCAATGCGTGTACCCAGGGAACGACTTGCCAGGGTAGCAGCTGTGCGAGCCAAACGACGTGTCCCGCGATCGCGGACGCATGCGTCCCGGACGGCATGCCTGGGACCCATTGTTGCCAACCCCCGGGTGTTGCGGCGCCCGAGGTGTGCAACTTCGGTCACTGCGCAACGTGTGTGCTTCATGGAGGTCTCTGCACGGATTACGGTACGCAAATATGTTGCGACGGCAAGGACGGCGATAGTTGTGTATTGGACCAAGCGAGCGGCCAGCTCGTATGCAACATACCGGACAGCAAAGAGCCCTGAGTTGTGAATCTCGCTCGGCGGGTAGTAACTGCTGGGCTGGTTGGCGTGTCAAGAAACGAGGACCCACGTAACCGCCCATTGGGCGTCCAACCCCTCCCCACTCGTTTTTGAGGCGTGTCGGAGGCGTCGTTGCGGTGGTGGAAGGGGAAGCTGGCACGGTGAAGTCGGCGCGAGCGGCCGCGGCGCTCCCCCGGACCCGGCCGGCACCGAGCGCACGTTGCGCTCGCGAAGTAACCCATCCACGAACGACGTTCGTTGTGACGGAGCCGAGACTGGGCCCGCGGCGTTGTCCGCTCGTGAGAGGGCCAGCGAGAGAGTCGGAGAGGGCCTCCGCGTTTCCAGGGCGGCGCATCGTCGTCGCGCTACGATGGGCGCGCCATGAAACTCGCCGCCGCCGGCAACGTTGCGGTCCCGGCCATTCTGCTCCTTGAAGAGCGTGGCTACGTCGTGACTGTCACGCGCTCCGCGGGCGTCGAACTCTGGATGGCCACGCGGGGCGACGCGGAGCTCGTAGGCGGCAGTCCGCTCGACCTGCTCGCATTAGCGAGCCTGGCAGAAGCGCGGGGAGCTTCGTGGCCGGCGACTGACGAAGAGATCGAGGCTACGCTCGCGCGGTTCGGAATGGCCTGACCCGTACTTTGGTGGCGGGAGATTCAGGGTAGCGCCCGCAAGACGTCGGAATCCTGAGCGCGTCGGGGTCTCCACGGGGCCCCAGGCGCCCACTCCATCGTAACCCGTTCAGTTCACCAGCGACGTAGCGCGAGGGATTGCTCCGGGACGCGGTCGTGGTTGGCAGCGGGCGTTCGTCGGCCGGGGAGTTCCGCTCAGCGGGACAGCGCAGGCGTCGTCGCCGGCGTCGGGAGGGCGTCGGGGTCACCGGCGTAGAGCTCGGGATGCGCGGCGAGCATGCGGTCGGGGAGAAGCTCTCGGAGCTGCGCGTGCGGCCACCCATGCACAATGCAGTGAACGACACAGTGGAGATACGCTCGCGGGTTGACGTCGTGCGCGATGCGCCGGCGATGGAGGACGCTGCTCTTCCCGCTGCTCGAGCCATGCGAGGTGACGGGGCGCAGGCATCGGGAGCGCCCGCACTCCCGAGACGACGACGCCGGTCCCTACGTTCGCCTGAGGACCTCGATCGAGGCCGGTCGCGAGAGCGTCTGCAGAACGACGCAATAGCGCTCTGTCAGCTGCACCAGCTTGTCGAGCTTCTCGGCGCCCGCCGACGCGCCGATCTCGAAGACCAGCCGGATCTGCGAGAAGCCCACCGGCGCCTCCTTCGCGACTCCCAGCGTGCCTCGAAAGTCCAGGTCGCCTTCAGCCGAGACGATCGCGCCCGACACATCGACTCCCATCGCGGTCGCCACGCTGGCCAGCGTCACTCCCGCGCAGCCGACGAGCGCTTCGAGGAGCATGTCTCCCGAGCATGCCGCCGAACCATCGCCGCCGGTCGCCTCATGGAGCCCTGCAGGCACGCCTGGCTTGCCGGTCTGAAGGGCGCAGGTGAGCGTCTCCTGCGAGACCCGCCCGCTCGCGCGAAGCGTCCGTTTCGCCGAAGAGGGATCCTCCCTGTATCGTGCCTTCAGCGGCGCCTGGAGCTGTCGCAGTTGCTCCCCGTCCATCGGTGCATCCTCCTGCCTGTGCCCCTCCGATGCCTGAGCTCGGGTCGGCGTTTCGGATGCCCGGGAAGCGACGCGCCCCGGAAAAGCCGCGGCCTTCTTTGCCAAGGACAGCGAGTAGCGCGGGTCGCCCTGCGCTCTCATGGCGAACGGGCGTACCGCGTGCCCGACGAAGGCAAACGGCGCGCACGCTTGGTACAGTCGCTCCGGTGAGTGAGCTGATCGCCGCCATCCAGCGCTACCTGGCGTGACGGTGCACTCCTTCTTCCCCGGCTGCTCCAACGTGGTCGGCGTTCCAGCCCGACGAGACGGGATTGGGCGTCCGATGTGCGTTATGAGGACTCCGCTCGCGCCGGGGGCCTCCCTCACCCGCCAAACATCGTTTGCGCTTCGCACTCGCAGACCGCGGCAACGGGCTTCGGCGCTACGAGCCGATGTCCTTGCC
>CALFNG010000113.1 GCA_937902985.1 uncultured Myxococcales bacterium | reverse complement strand
TCGCGACGGCTGGGGGGGAAGTGCTCAAGCTCGTGAAGTTCGAGCACCCACGCCAGACCATCGCGTTCTTGGGTTTGCTGCGGGCGTTGCAGCAAGCCGAGCGCAAGCCGGTCGTCGTGATGGAGCCGACGGGAACGTACGGCGACGCGCTTCGGTATCAGTGTCACGCGCTGGGGCTGCGCGTGCACATGATGCCGCCCAAGCACAGCCACGACTTCGCCGAAGTGCTCGACGGCGTTCCCAGTATGCACGACCCGAAGGCCGCGACGGTGCTCGCCAAGCTGCAGGCCATCAAGCCTGCGCGTGCGTGGCAGCCGGAGAGCGACACTCGCCGCGACTTGCGAGCGTGGGTGGACCAGCGGCATCCGATCGCTCGTACGCTGGCGATCTACCACGGTCATCTCGAAGCGATGTTGGCGCGGCACTGGCCGGAGCTCGAGGCCCATGTGGATGTGTATCGCCAGCGCTCGTGGTTCGCGCTGCTCACGAAGTATCCAGGACCGCAAGCCGTTGCGGCCGCGGGTGAAGCGGCGGCGATCACGCTGCGCAAGGCGAGTCGAGGGCACTTTGGACCTGCGCGCTTGCAGGCGATCCTCGATGCGGCCAAAACCTCCACGGGCGTGCCGATGACGGCGGGGGAACAAGACAGGCTTCGTGCCATCGCGGAGCAGATCGAATTGCAGACTCGACGCCTGGATGCGGTGGACGCCACGTTGGCAGACCTCGTAGCCGAGGACGTGGTGCTCAGTCGCCTGGCCACCGTCGTGGGCCCCGCGTGCGCGGCCGCCGTCGGATCGCTCGTGGGATCGCCGCTCGACTTCCCGAATGCGCGCGCGCTCGAGAAAGCGTTCGGGCTCAACTTGAAGGAGAAGAGCAGCGGCAACACCCGAGGACAAATGAGCATCACCAAACGGGGCCCCGGCCCAGTGCGTCACCTCCTGTTCATGGCGGCGCTGCGTCTTATGAAGGACGACGCCGTCGCTCTCTCGTGGTGCCGTGCTCGCAGGGGATACAAGGCGGATCAGAAGATCAAAGCGGTCGTTGCGCTGATGCGCAAACTGGCTCGCGCACTCTGGCATGTCGCGAGAGGCGAGGCCTTCGACGCCACGAAGCTCTTTGACATACGCCGCCTCGACCTGACATCCGACACGACCCATCGAAAGAACACGGCGGCTCCCACCTCGCCCTCTGCGCGAGCTGCGGGGCCCTACCAAGGAGGTGCGGCGACCGCATAGCGTTGATCGCCGAACAAGAGGTTCGCCTGGTGACGTTCCATTGGTTTCCTATGCCCACGAGGCCCACGGGTAGTCCCAACGCACCTGGCGGATGCTGCGACGGATCCAATGCTCCACGAAGCTGAGTTGGCGCCGGCCACCGAGTCGGACGCTCCACAATAGACAGGTCTAGCAACCCTCGCCGCATCGCCCGAACCTCGAAGTCGGCTCGTCATTACACGACGCGGAACCTCACCCGTGCACCGTCGCTCGGGTACGAATGGATCCGTGTGCTCGCTGGGGTCCGGTTTCTACGAGAACGGAGACAAAAGACGATGAATGACTTGACTACGACAGGAAGCCGTAGCCGATCCGGCGGACCAAGCGCATTGCCGAGGCCCCAAGCTGTCACGAGCCCCTCGGTATGTGACAAGCGGCCGACCTAATTGAGCAATTTCAAGGCGCACCGGCCCCGCCGCACGCCGTCTGGCGCCCGTCAGCGCGGCGGGGCAGCCGCCGCGGACATCTCGGACCTCTCGCGGCGCCCCTTTACGGCATGGCCCAGCTCGAAGACGTGGCGACGAAGCACGTCGCGATCGTCGCGCGCGGCGGGCAGCCGGTCGTGCTCGATCTCGACCGATCCGCCGAGCTCGCCCTGGTGCGACGGGGCCCGCGCGGCCGGCGAACCGTCTGGGCGATCGATCGCACCACCGGCGACGAGCAGCTCCTCGTGCCGAGCGGCGGCCCCGGCTCGACCGATCTCGGGCGGCTCTCGCCGGATCGCCGCGTCGCCTACGTCCGCAGCGACGTGGGCCGCGAGCTGCACGCCTTCTTTGCCGTGCGTCTCGCGACCCGCGGCGAGCCGCAGAGCGCGGTCGTGCTCGCCGAGCGCGCCGATGCGGATCTCGATCACATCGCGCTGACGGCTAGCGGCCGCGAGGCCATTCTCCTCTGGAACGTCGCCGGCGAGAGCGTCTGCGAGCGCATTGACCTCGAGACGCGCGAGCGGGTCGAGCTCCCCCTCCCCGAGCCGGTGGCCCGCGACTGCAGCTTCTCCCACGACGGTCGCTGCCTGGCGATGACGCTCGAGGGACCGACGGCGCCCCGGGCCGTCTGGCGGTTCGACGGCGCGTCGGGCCAGTGGTCCCGCGTCACGGGGCAGCGGCCAGGCTGGGTCGCGCCGGGCGCGCGCCCCTCGCTCCAGCGCCTCCGCGCCGACGACGGCCTCGAGCTCTCGGGCTGGCTCTATCGCCCGGCGGCGTCCCCCGCTCCGGGGCCGGCCGTCGTCTTCTTCCATGGCGGCCCCGAATCGCAGGAGCGTCCCGGCTACAGTCCCCTCTTCCAGGCCCTCGTCGCCCGGGGCATCGCCGTCTTCGCGCCCAACGTGCGCGGCTCGTCGGGGTACGGGCACTCGTTCGTGAATGCCGACAACCTCGCCAAGCGCTGGGACGCGATCCGCGACGTGACGGCCTGCGTGCGGCACCTCGTCGACGCGGGCGTTCGCCGCGCCCGGCCGGATCGCCTGCGCTGGCCGATCGTACGGAGGGTACCTGACGCTCGCCGCCCTCGTCTTTCACCCCGAGCTCTTCGCGGCGGGCGTCGACATCTGCGGAATGGCGGACTTTCACACGTTCTACGCCCATACCGAGCCGTGGATCGCGCGCGCCGCCTATCCGAAATATGGCCACCCCGTCCGCGACGCCGAGCTCCTGCGCGCGCTCTCGCCGATCCATCGCTTCGACGCGCTACGCGCGCCCGTCCTCGTCGTCCACGGCGAGAACGACACGAACGTCCCGGTCGAAGAGGCCGAACAGGTCGTCGCCGCCGCGCGGGCCAGGGGCGTTCCGGTCGAGTACCTGCTGTTCCCCGGCGAAGGCCACGAGATCGCGCAGCCCCGGAACCGGGCGAGGTTCGTGGAGGAGACGGTGGCGTGGCTGGCGAAGCGACTCGGGGTCGGGGCGTGAGAGAGTCTCGGGAAGGTCGGCTACGCCGCGCCCGCCCGCTCAGCTCGGGATGAGGACCGGGATAGGGACGACCCGGGTCGCGATCTTCAGCGTGTTCGCGCGCGCCAGCATGGCGGTGGGCCCCCCCGGAGATTCGGTCGGCTTTCCGTCCCAAAGAGCGATGACGGTGACGTGACGCGTGCCATCGCGGCCGGCGTCCTTCAGCATGGCCCATGCGTTGGTCTGCCAAGCGTCGTCTTCGCTGGACGCGACCGAAGTCGCCGGGCCCGACTCGCTCGAAATCCGCACCGCGCTCACATAGGTCAGGACCCTGCGGAACCGATCGACCCAGTGGACGCCGGCGGGCGCGACGTACGTCGAGATGAACTCGTCCACCGGTACCGGCAGGTAGAGATGCGCCGGAATCTTGTGGGCCATGCACACCTCGTGGAACAAGATGTCGCCGCCGTCGCTCCCGCTGGCGAAGCCAACGACATCCGCGCCGAGCTTCTTTCGCTCGTCGATCACGGCGGCCCGGATCGCCTCGCGCGCCGCCTCCTCGACCGACGGCGGAAAGCGGGGGCCCCAATCCCCGCGATCGATCGTGTGCCCCACGAAGACGAAGGAACCTCCCGGCTGGGTCGCGCGCACGGAGGGTTCGTCCTTCTTCGGCGCGGCCTCCTTCGGCGATCGTTTCAGGTACCCGAGCACCTGGGCCACGAGAGTGTCGAGCTCTCTTTCGGACCCGAAATAGAACACCTCGTGCCGTCGCACCAGGCGCGCCCGAAACGTATCCGGCTCCGATCCGTCGGTGGGCCTCGCAGCGAGCGCATCCAGTTGCCAAGCGATCCTGTCGGTCAGCTCCTTGATTCCCGTCGGTTCGCCTACACCGCCTCCTTGTCGTTCGCCTCGCTCCGAGGTTGGCATGAATACGTAGATCGGGATTCCTGCCGTCCGCGCAGCGACGTATTCGCTTTCTTGAAGAGGACGAGCGCGGGCGGGACTGTCTACGCCCGCGCCCCCCTCTTGGTCGACGACACACAGAAACGCCAGCGCCTTTGTCAGCCATTCGGCCATGCGCTCCACCCTGGGGGAGACCTCTTCATGGAGCTCGCCGAGGCGCTCGACGAGCCCGCTTCCCGCTGCGTGCGCCGCTTCATCGTGAGGAGCGCGAAGCAGGCGAAAGCCCTGCGATTCTATCGCAACCTCCAGTCGGGCGGCTTCGGCGGTCGTCGGGGCAGACAGATAGATCGTCCCGTGATGGCCTGTCTTGGCAGCGGTCTGGCGCCGAAGAACCCTTCGAACGAGGTCATCTGCGATGGAAGCGACCGCGGTGCGTTGCTCGGATTCCGGCAACTTGTCGAGTGGCAGCGAAGCATTGCGGTTTGCCGCCGCATATCTAGCAACGGGCGTGTTGACCCAATCGCACGCCGATAGCAGTACCCAAGACAATTCCATCTCTCCGCGATCTACCCGCTCCAGGATCGCGCTCAGCTCGTGCATGCAATGCTCGGATGTCAAGTAGTCCGCGGTCAAGAGGACCATTGCGGCATCCGCCTCCTCGATCAGGCGCGCAATAACAAATTCTGTCCAAACTACTCCTGGCAGGATGCCACCGTCGACCCATACCCCCACCTGAATGCCGTTCGGCGAACTGTGCTGAATAGCGGTCTTGAACCAATCAGCCCAGCGTCGGTTAAGGTGATGGTAGCTTATGAAGATCTGGGGCTTGCGCGCCTCGTCGTCCGCACGACGGGACTCCGTTGCCGGCGCGTCCGGATTCCTCGGCGACGTCTCCGGCGCCATCGCTCGGCTCCGCAACACCACCCGCGCTGACGGAAGGGTCACGCCGCCGACCGTGAGCTCGGCGTCGCCGAGACTCTCGAGCGTCTCGTGCGCCAAGCGCGCCGCTCCGGCCTGCAGCGCCTCGATCCCCGCGGCATAGGCCAGGAGCTTCTGGTGCCGCGCGAGGGGAGTGGCCAGCGTGGACGCCAGGCCCGCGACCCGGATTCGCGCCGCGATCGGGCCGGGCTCCGCCGACCGGCGCACCGCTTCGGCGAGCTGCTCCGCCGCGACGTCAGGGTCGAAGAAGGCGAGCGCGCTCCAGCGCTCGAGCTCGATGTAGCCGCCGTAGATCGAGTCGCCGTCGGCCTTCACGGTGCGATCGTAATCAGCAAAGTGGCGCAGCAAGAAGGCCGCGACGGCGCGTGACCGCGGCAAGCGATCGCCGTACGTCGAGTCGAGGTGCGCGAGGAGGCTCAGACGGGCCTTCTCGTCGAAGCGAAAGTAGCCGTTGCCGAGGTCTTCGCAGAACGACGCGAAGAGCACGTCGGCTTCGACGGCGGCGTCGCCCGCCGATTCGGGCACGAAGTTGAGCCTCAGGAGGTGAAGGAGCTCGGGCCGCAGCACCTGGGGCACGGCGGCGTGCAGCGCGAGGCGCAAGGCGGCTTCGCCGCGGCGGCTCGCGAACGTCATCACGTGCCGGTAGGCCTCGAGGGGGCTCATGGTCGGCGTCGTCGTCATGGCGCGCGCCTCACACGCTCTGCTTGCCGCGCAGCCAATCGATCGCGCGCGTCAGCCCGTCGTCGGTGAGGCCGAACATCCCGACGCTCGCCAGTTTCGCCACCTCCGCGGCGCTGGTGCCCCGCCACCGTCCCGGAGGCATCGGGTTGACCCAGGCGATCGGTTGCCACGCGCCGGCCACGCGGGCGATGAAGTCACGCGTCCGTTCGACGCGCTCCCGGACGCGATTCCCCCGCGTGGCCCCGGCGTCGCTGACGACGAGCAGGGCGCACCTCGAGTGACGCGCCAGCGCTTCGTCGAGGGTCGTGGGCCTCGTGAGCGTGTCGCTCTCGTAGAGATCGTCGTCCGGGACGTTGTCGAAGAAGTAGAGCGGCGCGCGTGCCAGCTGACTGCTCTCGAGCGCCTCGCCGAAGAGGCGGTTCAACGACCGCCAGGCGACCATGCTCGAGCTGGCATCGACGAGCACGACCAGCCGCGCCTGGTTTCGCCGGGCAGGGATGAGCACGGGCTCGACGAGCGTTCCCTGGCGACTCTGCTCGTCGATCGTGGCGCGGAGATCGAGCTCCACCCGGGCCCCCGATCGCTTGGTCAGGCGAAACCGCCGGAGCGCGATGATGAGGCTCCTGAGGGGGACGAGCGTTCGCGGAGTCGTGACATACGGAGTCGACGGCAAGACGGGAACCCGCGCTCGGACCAGACCGATGCCCGACTGCTCGGGCGCCGCAAACTCGATCATGGGGCCCGCCAGGCTTTGCGCTTCCTTCGCTGGCGGGTCCGGGCTCCTGGTCTCACCCGACGCGACCGGACCGCTCTTCTCGTCCGTCGCCCCGGCGCCGGTGGCCTCGACGAGCTGCTCGGCCGAGGGCCACGGGAATTGCCGGAACAGTCGGTCGAGCCGGGCCACCTCGTCTTCCGTACGCGCCCACAGCGTCTCGCAGAGGCGATGAAGGTCGGCGCGCCGGTGCGCACCGTATCCTGCCCGGAGGGCAGCCAGTGCGTCCGTGAGGTCGCGCGTCGAGAGCGGAAATCCGCTTCGAACGAGGTGCAGGTAGAGCCCTTCGAGCGGGAGCTCGACCCCGTCAGCGGTCCGGGCTTCCGTCATCCCCGCTGCTTCTTGGCCTGAGCGAGCGCATCGTAGGCATCGAGGTCGCCCATCGTCTTGAACAGCGTCGTCCAGTACGGCGGTCGGTACGGATCCTTTTCGAGGCTCTCCGGCGTCACTCCTCGCCAGTGGAGGATCTGCGCCCAGTCGATCAGCTCGCTCGTCGTTGGGGGCTTCTGCGTCCCGCCGACGGCCAGCTGACGCACGCGAAGGAAGGAGACGACCGTGGCGTTGAGGACGTCGTCCGCGAGCTCGGCGAGCGGGCCCTGGGCGTTACGCTTGACGATCTCGCGGAGCTCGTCGACCGTCTCGGGGAACTTGATCCGGAGGTAGAGGCATCGACGCAAGAAGGGCTCGGGGAGACGCTTCTCTCGGTTGCTCGTGATGACGATGATCGGTGGGAGCTGGCGGTCGCCGGACACCGTTCGACCGAATCCCCGCTTGGCCCGGCAAGCGTCTTCTTCCTCGGGGGGCAGATCATCGATCTGAAACTCGAACGAATCGAGGACGTCGAGGAGGTCGTTCGGAAAGTCGATGTCCGCCTTGTCGATCTCGTCGATGAGGACGACCTTTCGCTGACGGGCCTGGATGACGCTGCCCAGCGAACCGAGCGACAGGTAGGGGTACACGAGGCGTGCCTGCTCGTTCCGGCGGTCCTGCGCCTCTTGCAGGCGGCGCAGGCCATTGAAGCGGTAAAGCAGGTCCTGCGCCCGTGAGGTGCTCTTGACCGCGATCTTGACGATATCGCCGAGGCCCTTCTCCGCGGCGATCGAGTACGCGAGCTGCGTCTTCCCGCAACCGGGCTCGCCCTCGACGAGAAGGGGCCGTCGGAGATCGACGGCGATGTTGACGATCTCGGACGTCGCCGCGGACGCGACGTAGAAGTTCGTCGCCCGCCCGGTGTACCTGGGTTCAGTCATTCGGCTCCTCCTCCGGCCACAAGGTCTCGCTCTTCAGCCGCGCGGCCACGCGAATCGGCGCGGGATCGGCGCCGCCGCGATCGCCCCTCAGCGCCCGGTCCGCGATCCCGGCGCGATCGCCCTCCGCGATGCCGAGATCCCGCAGCCACGACACGACGTCACGGCGCTCGAGGGCGCCGAGCTCCGGAAGCTCGAGAAGCTTCGAAGACGCCGGCTCCTCGCTATCGGCGGCGCGAGTGACCGACCGCCAGCTCGGCTCGCCCGAGTTGTCGACGACCACCGCGATGAGCCGGTGCTTGAAAGGCTTGCCGGAATGCAACGCAGACAGGCGGAGGTAGAAGGGCGCCCAGAAGGCATCGTGGAACGCCTTGACCCCGCCGACGAACGCCGCCGCACGTCCGAGGCTGAAACCGAGCGGCTGCCGGGCGAGGACCTGCGCGACGGACTCGGCGAGCGCCTCGGGCGTCCGGGCGCTCGCGTTCGGAAGGCCCAGCGCCCCCGCGACCCACTCGACCAGCTTGGTCACGTCGTTCGTTCCGAAGGGCAACGCGCCGCCTCGGTTCGTTTGCCGGTACTTCCGCAGGCTGGTGACGGCGAGCCGCCGCACGAAGGCGCCTTGCCCACCGTCTTCGTTTCCCCACACGAGAAATGCGGCAGCCGGCGCGTCGGGCTGCGCCGCGAGGTTCGCGAGCGCGTTGTCGACGGCGTCGAGCTGGAGGCGTCGCCCAAGGCTGCCGAGCTGTTCGTCGGTGACCTGCAGCGGGAGCGGCGCGAGGCCTGCCGGCAAGTCGCGCCCCTGCGCGGCTGCCAGGGGGTTGTCCGGACCCCACAGGAGGCATGTGACGATGACGTTCTCTCGAAGCTCGTGCACGTCCTCGAACGGAGTGACCGTGCGCCACGAGCCGGTCACCTCGCGGTGGAAGGCCTCGAGCACGGCGGCGTGTCGCGCCTCGTCGACCCGGTCCGAAGACAGGATGGCGGCGGCCGCGGCGCGAAGGACGCGGTCGGCCTCGCTGTTTTGCTTCGGCATCATCACGGCCAGCCGCGGCTTGCCCTCGGCCTTCCATTTCTCGAGCGCCCACGTGAACTCGAGGTGGGTGATCGATTGCGTTCCTTCCGGCGGGACCGACCCGTACCAGTGGCCGAGCAGGAGCACGAAGCCGTTCGAGTGGACGAGGCGCTTCCGGCACTCCGCGACCGTCGCCGCGTAACCGGAAATCCAGTCCTCGCTCAGAAAACAGGCGGCCTGGGCCTTGCGAAGGAGGGCGTCTTGCACCTCGCGCCGATACGCCTCGTAGTCCCTGCCGGTCGAGCTGAGGAAGACCTGCAGGACGGCGGCAGCAGAGGCTTGCTGGGCGACAGGCATCATCCACGAGGATCCGGCGCCCGCGAAGGTACCACGACGGAGTGGAGACAAGGCTGAGCCGCGGCGGCGCGTGGCTAGAGTGCTAGACGCGCGAAGTGCCCCCACGCCGCCCTCCCGCCGAGCACGTGGGCACGCGCGATTCCCTCCGATCTCGAGGACCTCTGCCTGGCCCTCCTTCGCCGCCAGCCCGACGAGCGTCCGACCTAGGTCCCTCGGCAGTCCCTCGACACAGAGGATCTGATCGGTTGGGTCTGACTTGGGTGGGGGCAGTCGGGGTGACCCCGGCGGGGAAAGAGGCCGCCAACTAGCCGCCGGGCGGCAGAGTCCAGACATAGGCCGAATACCGAAATTCGCTCCACGCCGAGACGCCGGCGCCGTCACCGCTCTGGCGTCGGGCGTGAGCGGGGTCGCCCGGGGCGAGAACACGATGCGGATGCGCAGCCCGCTGCGCCCGTCGGTGAGCGCCCGCTTCAGCGTATCGGTGGGGACCACACGCGTCGGTGTGGTGATTCGTGACGCCCGTTCGAGCGACAGCGGTGGACGGCAGCCGTATCTCGCGAGCCGTTCGCGCCCCAGGTCATCGCCAGCCTCGACGCGCACGCCCGCATGCAGGTTGAAGCCGTCCTTGTCGACGGCCATGGCGAGCGCCGGCTTGTCAGGTGCCTGCTCGTGGTCGTCTGCTGTTCCGCCGTCACGGCTGCACCGCGACCAGCGACATCGCGGCCGGTGTGCTCGGCCAGTTCCGTCTCGCCTGTCTCCGCGCGCTCGGTGACGACGGCGTCGCGGCCCTCCTCGAACGCGAACTCGCCCAGGCCCACGCTCGATGCCAAGCTGACCTTGCCCCCGACCCCGCTTGCGCTATACACCGCGCCATCGGGCTTTCTACGCGCTCGATCCCTCCAAGTCCCTTGCGGAATTAGGCGGCAAGACGCGCTCTCTCTCTGGCCACCGATATTCGTAAATCGGTCTCCCGGGAGTCTTTGATCTTCCTAAGACGACGACCTCTCAGCCGCCGTCGGCGCACGCCCCCGCGTGCTTCAGCGGCTTCCGGGCGTACCCCGACGGCAGGCCGTTGCAGATGACATCGACCTCGGACCCGTCGCAGGCGCACCCGGGGCTGTACGCGTTGCAGACGATCATCGGCGCCGTGAAGCAGGAGCCCGCCGCGCCGCACGCGTTGCTCTCGAGGAACCCGCACACCTTGCCGCCCGGGCAGTCCGCGTCGCTCGCGCATCCGGTGCCGCCGCCGTCGGTCGGAGTCCGGCACGAGCCCACGAGCCAGGCGCACGAGCCCGTGGAGACCGGCTCGCAAACGATGGGCGGTGACCCGCCGCCCGGACAGGCGGCCACGGGAGGCGGCGCGCCGCACTGGCAGGTTCCCGCGTCGGGAGGCGGCGCGCACACAGAACAGATCTCGCATCCGTTGGCGTCCGTCTGCGGGATCACCCCGTACATGCAGTTGGGGAGGTTGCAGATCGGGGCCTTCGGCGGGCAGGCGTCCACCGTCGAACCGCCGTCGGGGGCGGGCGCGCAGATCGGGCACGTCGCGCACCCGTTCACGTCCGTACCGGTCCCCACCGAGCCGAAGGGGCAGGGTACGCAAGGCAGCGCGACGCACGCGTCGGTCGGGCAGGCCGGGAACCCCCAGTCGCATCGCCCGTTCGACTGCTCTTCGCAGACGCTGGCGGTCAACGTCGTTCCGTCGGGGCACAGCATCGCGAGGGCCGGGACAGCCAGGCCCGCGCAGGACGCCGGGGTACACGCGGAACCCGCATCGACGCCTACGCCTCCGTCCGCCTGCACGCCTCCATCCTCGCCCGATCCGACGAAGATGGGGCCTCCGAGCGCGCAGCCATTGCCGTCGGCGCCCATCAGGAGCGGAAAGACCAGGACGACCGGCACGGCCCACGCGACACGGGAACGCAGTTGAAGCGATTTCATGGTGACCTCTCCTGAAGCTAGGGACGACTGCTGATGGAATGTCGATCCGATCGCGCGGCCGTGGATCAATCGCCTTCGGGTTTCGAATTGGCGCCGAGCGCTTCGCACCCGCCGCGCAATCGGAGCGCCAGCGGCGACGCGGGCCACGTGGCGACGAAGCGGGCGGTCGCGGCGCGCGCGTCGGCGAGGCGACCGAGCTGGCAGAGCGCGGAGATGCGCGCCCCTTGCGCCTCTTCGGCCAGCGGCCCTGCTTCGAGCCCCTTGCCCTCGCGATCGAGCAAGGACAGCGCCGCTTCGGAGCGTCCGCCACGGAGAGCCGCGTGCACCTGTCGCAACCGATCGAGATCCCCGGCCAGGTCGGCTGCCGCCGGCGCCGTTCGGAGTCCCGGTGCGAGAGTGGTCGCGGCGGGAGCAGAGTGCAGGGGCTCGTCGGCGAGGCTCGTGGCGGGCGGTTCGATCGCCACCGCGGCCGGCCCGGCGGAAAGCACCGCGGCGGCCGCCACGGTACGGCTTTGCGCGGCGAGGTTCGGCGGAAGCCTCGCGGCGAACACGACCGGCTTCGACGGCGGCGTCGCCCCCGACAACGGAGGCGCGAGCGCGGCTGGAGCCGGCTCTTGCGCGGGCGCCGGTGGAACGGGCGTCGCGTCGGTCGGTGGGATCGGGCTCGGAGCGCTCCGAACGACGTGCGCGATGGAGTGCGTCGGCGTCGCAGGGTCCGGGCGCGGCGGGCCCTGGGGCACCGATCCCGCTCTCAGTACGAGGAACGCGACGCCCGCGACGACGCTCACCACGCCCGGAATCGCGAAGGGGCTCGACAGCGTGGCCACGAGCGCGGCCGCCTTGGACACCGCGCTCGCGGTGCTGGTCGTGGCCACCGCGGCCCCGACGGCGACCGCGCGCCGTAGAACCGAACGATGGACTCGCGCCCGGGCGTCCGAAGGGAGCGAGGCCTCGCCTCGCTTGGCCGCGTCGATCAAGGCTCGCGCGCCGGGATGAAGCTCGCTCATCGCGCACTCCTCGCTTCGACCGCTCGGCGCTTCAGCACCATGCGCTCGAACTCGTGCCTCGCCGTCCGAAGGCGCCAGGAGACCGTGTTGACGTTGACCTGCAGGGCCTGCGCGATCTCGGGCGCCGAGAGCTCTTCGAGCTCGGAGAGAACGAGGACCTCGCGGCGCTCTTCGTTCATACGAGACAGGATCGCGTAGAGCTCCTGGACCGCCTCGTCGCGTTCGGCGGCCTCGAGGGGGCTCGGCGAGCGTCTGTCGATCAGGGTGTCGGGCTCGGGCGAGGGCGGCACGTTCTCGCCGGCTCCGTCTTTGCGACGCGCCTGGCGCCGGTGCGCTCGAACGACCCGGATGAGGATCGCCGAGAGCCAGGCGCGCATTGACGTGAGCGGCGTGAGCGGCGTGAGCGGCGTGCGCTCTTCGAAGTCGGGGAGCCGGCGGTAAACGACGAGAAAGACCTCCTGCATGACGTCCTCGACCGCGCCATGAGAAACCCCGAGTCGGCGGGCGTTGCGCCAGACGAACGGTGCGTACGAGTGGTACACGGAGTCGAACGTGAGCGGCTGGGGACCCGCATCGACCCGCGCTTGCGCGGCGATCACCGGAGGCGATCGGGGGTCGGAGTGGGGGTCGGAGTGGGCGTCGGAGCGGGTTTCCACGCCGAGGGGGTAAGAGGCCATCGGCGTCTCAATGGGAGTCATGTCGCGACTCCCCTCGATCCGTGGAGAAAAATTGAAATTCGGGCTCGAAGCTCAACACGCCGACGACGGGGGCGGGCCGGAACGCCTGAACAGAGCCCGCGGGCCCGACGTTTTCGAGCACGAAGCTCGGGCGTAAAAGCGGCACGCCGACGTCGAGCCGGAACCGGAGATCGACGCCGGGGGCGACGGGCGCACGAAGCGAGACGCCCGCGGTCAGCGCGAGCCACCACGACGTTCCGCTGCCCGACACGGGGACGCCCGTGCCGCTGGCCTGCATGGCGCCGAGCTCACCGCCGACACACGACGCCACGGCTCGGCGCGCGAAGGAGACACACGCCGAAGGCTGGACGGTGGCGAGCCAGACGTCGGCCCCGACCGTGTGCGACGCGCCTGTAACGACGGACGCCGGCTGCGTGGGCCAGAACATTCCCGCGAGTTCCCATCGCGGGCCTCGCTCGGCGGCGGCGCGGGCCCCCACGCCGTACGCGGGAAATGGCAGTGCCCCGGCCCCGAGCGCGATGAGCGGCCCGGCGAGCAGCCGCGTGGGAGACCGCTCGGGAGAGACGTCCGGCGCTGGCGTCGAGAGCTCTCGGCGCCCGGCGACCGACGTGACCCCTCCGGGTGCAGCCGTGGCGACGGCCGGCGCGGCATGTCGACCGACGCTCGGGTCGAACGTGAACGCGACGACGAGGGCGAAGGCGTCCGCCAGCGTTTCGCAGGCGTTCGCGTCCATTGTCTTCGTCTCGGAGGCCCCCTTCGAATCGAGCTGGAGCCGGAGCTGGAAGCGCCCCTCGGTCTCCGTCACCGCCCCGCGGGCCGCAAGCTGCGAGAGGCTGCTCTCGGGAGCGGAGCCCTCGAGCATCGACGCGACGGCGGCCCGCACCCGTGCGACGTCGGGACAGCTCGCGGGGGCGTCCCACGCTATGGAGAGCCTTCCTTGCGAGGGGTCTCGGTCCGCAGCCGCCGGGCGCGCCAGACAGAGCACCACCGCAACTAGGGAGCCGCCGGACCTTCGCACGCTCTTCGCTCGTCGCAAGGAGCGTACCCTATCGCGCCAGGCTCGCGCGCAGGCCGCAACCCGCGGGGGGGCCGGCCTCGGTGATCGGTGACGTCCGACCCGGGAGACGGCCCGGCGCCGCGACATTTGGAGCCGGACCTGACACACGGTGGCCCAGCCCGGCCCCGATCGCCGCTACGAAATGCCGAGCGGTGCGGGCGGTACCACCCGGGCCAGTTCGGGCGGCGAGAGCGTGAAGAAGATCGTGATCCCCCGATCGACCGCCCCCTCTGCCCATATCCGACCGCCATGCCGTACGACGATTCGCTGCACCGTGGCCAGGCCGATCCCGGTTCCCGGGAATTCCTCGACCGTGTGCAGCCTCTGGAAGGGGCGGAACAGCTTTCCCGCGAATGCCATGTCGATCCCGGCGCCGTTGTCGCGAACGAAGAAGGTCTGGACGCCGTCCTTTTCCGTCTGGCCAAACTCGACGAGCGCGGCAGACACCTTGCTCGTGAACTTCCAGGCGTTGCCGAGGAGGTTCTCGAAGAGAGAGCGCGCGAGGCGAGGATCCACCTGAGCGTACAGGTGGTCGACCACGCCGAGTTTCACCCGGCGACGCGGCGCCGCCGCCACGAGGCGACCCGCGACTTCGCGGACCAGCGCCGAGAGGTCGACGCGCTCGGGCTTGAGGTCATCTTGCGTGATGCGGGCCAGCGACAGGAGGCCGTCGATGAGGTCTCCCATCCGGTCGGCGTTGGCCAGAATTTCTCCGAGCCAATCCTGCCCCTGAGCGTCGACCCGGCCCTTGTAGGTATCGAGGAGCCACCGGGCGAAGCCCTTCACGGCGCGCAGCGGCGCGCGAAGGTCGTGTGAGACCGTATAGCTGAACGCTTCGAGCTCGCGGTTCGCCAGCTCCGCCGCGTCGTTGGCCCCCCGCAGCGATCGAGCGCTCTCCTGGAGCGCCTTGTTTCGGGCTTGAAGCGTGATGTTGAGTTGCCCGAGCCTCGCCGTCGCTTCCTGGAAGCCGCGGTGGGTCATCTCGAAGGGCGCGACGCTTTCGGCGAGGAACGCCGCGGCCTGCGCGTGCCGCTCGTTCGGCAGAAACGGAGAGACGCGGGCGAGGGCCGCGTGGTGCAAGAGCACGATCTCCACGACCCCGACGCCGCCGGCGACCGCGTCGCGTCCCAGGTCGTATGCGCGGCAGAGGGCCGCCTCGCCTCCGCCGCCGAGAAAGGCCCGTAGCGCGACGTCGTATTCCGCGACGAGGTGGTCACGAGCGAACTCCAGGGGACGGGCAGCTTTCGTCAAGGAAGCCACTTCTTCAGCGTGACGGTGGTGCCGCCCCCGACGGTCGACGACAGGTCGAACTCGTCGACGAAGCGCCTCGCGCTCGGCAGTCCCAGGCCGAGCCCTTGGCCCGTCGAGTAGTGGTCCTGCTGGGCCCGAGCGAGATCAGCGATGCCGGGCCCCCGATCGGTCGCGACCACGACGAGCCCGAAGCGCCCCCGCTCCTCGGCGCAAGCGATGCGAATTTCGCCCGTTCCGGCATGAACTAGGATGTTGCGAGCGAGCTCCGTGACCGCGGTGGCGAGCGCCTCGACGGCCGCTTCGCGGAAGCCCGCCGGGTAGGCCAGCTCGCGAACCTGCTTTCTCGCCATCGCAACGTCGGACTCGTGACGGATCGGGACGCTGACCCGGGGCCATGCCACGTAGCGAGCGACCACGACGCAGGCGTCGTCGGAGGCCTTTCGAAAGCGAGCAAGGATGAACTCTGCGATGGCCTGCGGCTCCTCGCGGAGGTCGATGCCGGCCTTGAAGCCGGAGTGAATCCCGTCGGTCGTCAAGATCAGCATATCGCCCCGGGCGATCGCGCACACTTCGACGCGCGGCGGCGGGAGCCGATCGCCGACCACGCCGCCGCGCAGCGCGATGCCACTCGAGGGCGCCTTGGCGTCGCCTCGAAGAAGGACCCCTTCCACGTTGCCTACCCCCAGCCAGGTGAGCGTGGAGTCCGTCGCGCTCAGCGAGGCAACGGTCATCACGGCGCCACGGGTCGTGCGCAGTCCTTCGTGACATCTCCCGATGAGGGACAGGGGCGACTCCGCGGCGTGCGCAGTCAGCAGAGCCGCCGCCGCCCGCGCCGGCAGGGCGGCCGCCGGCCCGTGCCCGAGCCCATCGACGAGGGCCACCAGCGCGCCGTCGCGAAACAGGACGACCACGTGGAGGTCTCCAGACTCCGCCTGTCCGTCGAGTGCTGCGCCGGCCGATCCCCACACGACAATCGGAATCTCGGTCGACGACGCAGCGCTCATCGGACCCACTTCCGCACGGTCACCGTGGTGCCTCGGCCCGGCGCGGAGTCGATCTCGAACTCGTCCATCACGCGCCGCGCACCGGGCAGACCCAAGCCCAGGCTCTTCGCCGTCGAGTAGCCGTCCTGTAGAGCGAGCGCGACGTTCAGAATGCCTGGTCCCTGGTCGCGGGCGACGATCTCGATGCCGCGACGCTCCCCGAACTCGCTCTTCACGATGATCTCGCCGCGCTGCGCGTACACCACGATGTTTCGAGCCAGCTCGGAGATGGCCAGGGCGATCAAGGTCTGGTCGGTGCTGGCGAACCCGCAGGCCGCCGCGAGCTCGCGGCCCTTCTGTCGAGCGGTCACGATGTCCGTCTCGCGGTCGATCGCAACGCGCGTCTCAGCCGGCATGGCGGCTCCGCTCCTCGCCGCGGCGCAGATGGGAGAAGCCCTCTTCGAGGTCCAGCGCGGTATCGACCTCGTCGAGCGAGAGGCCCAGCTGCACCATCGCGAACGCAACGTCGGGCTGGATGCCGACGAGGACGATCTTCGCACCGCGCAGCTTCACGGTACGGGCGATGTCGCGGAGCGTGCGCGTGGCGAACGAATCGAGCACGTCGACGGCCGTCACGTCGATGATCACCCCGTGGGCTCGCACCTGTCCGATCTTGTTGGCGAGCTCGTCTCTGAGCTGGATGAGATCCTGATCGGTGAGCGCCGACACGATCGACGCGATCAGGAATTTCCCGTGTTTCAGGATGGGAACCACCCGGCTACGCCTCCTTCATGTGCTCTGCGGCGCCGTTATCCGTCGTCTGGATCACACGATACCCAATGAGCCGCTCGGCTTCTTCGATGCCGCCCTGCAGATCCCCGACGGTGTTGAACTTGACGAGGTCGATTCCGAGCCCCACGAGGGACTGCGCCACTTCGGAGGAGATCCCCGTCACGATCGCGGTGGCCCCCATGAGTCGCGCGGCCGTGACGGTCTGAAGGAGGTGATTCGCGACCTTCGAGTCGATGGTCGCGACGCCGGTCACGTCGACGACGACGACCCTGGCTCGGTTCGCGCGTATCGACCTGAGCAGGCTATCGGTGATGAGGCGAGCGCGCTGCGTGTCGATGACGCCGATGATCGGCAGGAGCAACAAACGCTCCCGGATCTGGAGCACGGGCGTCGAGAGCTCTCGAATGGCCTCTTGCTGCTGACGGATCACCCGCTCGCGCTCGAAGACGATCACGTCGACGATGATGCCGATGTCGAGGAAGGCGACCTTCTTCAGCGACATGTAGCTCTCGAACCCCGCCATCGGGTCGTGTTCGGAGTGCTTCATGACGAGCACGCCCAGGGCCCGGAGCATATGATGATAGGCGCCCAGGAAGACGCGCGAGGCGAGGCCGGCGTTGCTGTACACCACTGCGAGCCGGACCCGTTGCTCGATGTAGTCGGTCCCGTATTCGCCGCGGACCATCTCCGAAAGATGTTCTTTCTTGAGGAGACGGACTTTTTCGATGATGTCTCGGTTGCCGAGCAGCGGCCGGGCCTCGTCGATGCCACCGAGAAAAGCGAAGAACACGGAGGTCAGCTCCTCGAGGTGCCCTTCGACGAGCTCTTGGATGCGTACGATCCGCTTTGAATCGTCCGAGTCCAGGCCGACGAAATTCCTGCGACGCTCGATGTTCTGTGCCGTGAGCCCCATCTCGCGCATGAGCGCTCGCTCCGCGACCGGAAGCTGGAAACCTTCACTCATTCTCTCCCCCACTCGTTGTTGCTCTTCGCTGAAAGCGCGCTTCTCGCGAGCCGCGCCTTCAGAGTGCGTTCTCTTTCGACGCCGCCGAGGCGAAGCCCTCCGTGGGGCCGCCGACGCCTCGAGTCACCTGGAACAACCGCGTCTTGCCTGGGCCCCCCGGGCCCGGCCACGTTCCCCCGGACGAAAACAAGCCTATGCACGGCTCCGAGCATGCGCAACCGGAGCGTCGTTTTCGCCCTGGGACGAGCTCGGCGGCGCGGCGACTCGAGCGGCGCGGCGCGGACCTCGAGCAGGCGCCTTCACGAAGGGTACGAACGTGACCCGCGGTAGGGTGGTCACCCCTTCGAGCGCCCCTCAATCGAGGGAAAGCGTTCGAGCGGGGTCGAGGAATTCGCGCAGCGACCGTTCGCTGATCTCGAGATCCCGTGAACGCGCCCGCTGTCCCCCTGTTGTCGTCGCGCGTTCGCGACCCCGCCGACCCCGCCGCCCGCGCGGACGCCGCCGAGACCCGACCGGGGTTCCCGCGCCGAAACGACGTCGTGGCGGGTAAGTACTGCATCGAGCGGGTCGTCGCAGAAGGCGGGATGGGCGTCGTGTACGCCGCCCACCACATCGCCCTCGATCAGCGCGTGGCCCTGAAGGTTCTCATCTTCGACGCCCATCACGGGCACGAGCATGTCGAGCGGTTCGTGCGCGAAGCGCGGGCTGCCGCGCGGTTGCGAAGCGAGCACGTCGTTCGGGTCACCGACGCCGGGGCGCTCGACTGCGGCGCGCCGTTCCTCGTGATGGAGTACCTGCAGGGCTGCGATCTGGCCGAGCTCCTGCGCCTCGAGGGCCCCCTTCCGCCCGCGGACGTCGCCGACTACGCGCTCCAGGCGCTCGCGGCGCTCGCGCAGGCCCACGCCGCGGGCATCGTCCACCGGGACCTCAAGCCCGCGAACCTCTTTCTCGCGGTCCGTGATGACGGGTCGAACGTCCTCAAGGTGCTCGACTTCGGTATCTCGAAGCAGACGTCGCAGAACGCGAACTGGAAGGAGCTGACCGGCAAGGCGGTGCTCGGAACGCCCTACTACATGTCGCCCGAGCAGCTGCGGTCGAGCAAGAATGTCGACGTACGCGCCGACATCTGGTCGCTCGGCGTCGTCTTGTACGAGCTTTTGTCGGGCCGGGTGCCGTTCGACGGCGACGGGCCGGGCGAGATCTTCTCTGCGGTTCTCGAAGGCACGCCGGTGCCCATTCGCGACCTTCGCCCCGAGCTGTCGCGCGCCTGGGGCGAGATCGTCGGACGGTGCCTGGAGCGCTCTCTGATCAGCCGGTACCAGGATGTTGCCGAGCTCGCGCGCGCGATCGCGCCGCTCGGCTCCGGGCGCTGGGGTCACCTGCTGAGCGGGGTCGAGGGGGTCCTGGCCCCGTTGTCGGAGATGTTGCCCCTGACGGACCTCACGCTGATCGAAGCCGCCGACGCGGCCGCCGCGAGATCGCTGCCGCCGCCGCGCTCCTCGACGCCTGCGATCGGGCGCGGGATCCACTCGTCGACGTTCATGACCGGCAAGACGCTGGGGGCGGAGGTCGTCTCCGCGCGCCACGAGCCGGCGACGCGGCGCCGCGCCCTCGGGATGCGAACGGCGATCGGGGTGGCCGTCGCGGGCGTCCTGATCACGGCGCTCGCGTCGTCCGCGAGGCGCGCCTCGCACGGCGACGCCACGCTTGCCGCGCGGCCGGCAGAAAGCGCTTTGCCGGGGCTCGTAGCGCCCCGCCCCGGAGCCCCCTCGGGGGAGCCGGAGAGCCGCGGCTCGGTCGTTCCCGAACCAGCGGCGCAGAACGGCGAGGTCGATCCGCTCGCGGACGGCTCTCCGGCGTCCGCGGCCACGAGCGCCTCGGCGCCACCGCCATTGGCGCCAGCGCCGCGAAGGGTCGTTCCGGCGGGGTCGAAGCCGGCCGCCCCGGCGCGTCCCGAGTTCCTCAAGTCGTGGCGTTAGGACCGGGACGATGACCGCGCGCCCCGGCCGCCTCGTCGCTCTCGTTGTCGCCGTCGCGTGGCTCGACCTCTCGCCGCACGCCGCTCGGGCGGCGCCCGCGGAGCCGCCGCACGCCGCCCGGACAGCGCCCGCCGAGCCACCGCTCGACGATCGGCAGGCCCGCGCCGAGGCGCGCTTCCAGCAAGGTTCGACGGCGTTCGACGAGGGGCGCGTCGACGAGGCGTGCGCGGCGTTCCTCGAGAGCCTGACCCTCTACGAGACGGCCGGCACGCTGCTCAACCTCGCGCTCTGCCACGAGGCGCAGGGAAAGACCGCCAGCGCGTGGCGAGAGTTCACCCACGCCGCGGCCTCGACGACGGACCCGGTGCAGCGCAACCGTCGCGACTTTGCGCGTCAGCACGCGCAGAAGCTCGAGCCAGGGCTCGAGCGCCTCGTCGTGGACGTCGCGCCCCAGGAGGGCTCCGTCGCGATCGCGATCGACGGCGAGGCGATCTCCGACGCGCGGCGCGGGCTGCCGCTGTTCGTCGACCCGGGCGACCACGCGATCACCGCGAGCGCGCCGCTGCACAAGGGATTCGTCGTCGCGGTCAACGTCCCTGCAGGGCCGGCCAGCGCGCCGGTGGTCGTCCACGTGCCGGCGCTCGACGCGGAGCCGCTGCCGGCGAGCCCGTTGCCCGAGCCCGAGAAGGCGCCGCCGCCGCCCTCCCATCGAACGCGCCGCGACGTCGCCTGGGTCCTGGCCGGAGCGGGCGCCGTGGGCGTCGGGCTCGGCGCGGCCTTCGGCGTCGACGCGCTCGTCACGATGGGCTCCTGCAGCGGTCCGTGCGATCCGCGCGCGGCCCGGCAGGCCGAGGCGATCTCGCTCGTCGCGTTCGGCGTCGGGCTGGCGTCGCTGGGCACCGCCGCCTGGCTGAACTGGGCGCCGGGCGCCGCGCCCCCTCCCGCCGCCGGGGGCGTGCGGGTGGTGCCGGACGTCGCGACCCGCGGCGCGGGGCTCAGCGTCGTCGGCGCGTGGGGAGCGGAGGAGG
>CALFNG010000112.1 GCA_937902985.1 uncultured Myxococcales bacterium | reverse complement strand
TGGGAACGCGCAGCGCGCTCCCGAGAGCGCGCAGGCTCGCCTCCGACGGCTCCGCGGGCGGATCGTCGAGGCGCCCGTCGCTCACGACCACGACGGCGGCCGGGCGCTCGGCCGACGACGCGGCGAGCGCGCGGAGAGCCGCCCCGAGATCGCTGCGCGGCGCGCGCGCAGAGGCCTCGGCGCCGTCGGTCCCGCCCAGCCCGTCCGCGAACGGCACGGCCGGCCCGTCGCCGAACCCGAGGACGACGAAGCGCGCGTTCCCTTCACCGGTCTTTTCGAGGCGGGCGATGGCTTCGTCCCGCGCGACACGCCGGGGACGTCCGTCGTCGCCGTCGAGGGCCATCGAGCGCGACGCGTCCGCCAGGACGACGACCCGCGCTCCGACCGTCGAGGCGCGCGCCGACACCCGGGCCGGTCGCAAGACCGCGGCGAGGAGCGCCGCGACGGCGAGTAGCCCGCTCGCAGCGATCGCGAGCCCGCCGCGCGCGTGCCGGCGCAGCTCGACGAGCAGCAGCGCGAAGCTCGTCGCCGTGAGCGCGCACGCGACGAGCACCGCCCACGGCGGCAGATCGGCGCTGGCCCCGAGGTGCGTGGAGAGCATTCAGGGGCTCGTCAGCGCGCGCCGCCGCATCAGAAACGGCGCGTGGACCTGGTCGTCCTTGTAGTTCGAGCAGAGCACGTACATCGCGATGTTCACCGCGAGCCGGATCGCGTGTTCGCGCTGCAGGTCGCCGCCGGGCACCACCTGCTGGTCCCACATTCCCGACGCACCTCGCGCGAGGGCGCCGCCGAGATCATGCTCGCTGAACAGGACCTGCGCCTGTCCGCCGCGCACGATGGCCTCGAGCGAGGGCGGCCCCTCGACCCGCCCCTCGGCGCGTCGTAGGAGGTAAAACGTGCGAAAGACCACGTGATCGGTCCCGATCGTGATCGGTGCGCCGTCGGGCAGCACGCGCGCGACCTCGCGGCGCGCGCTCTTGCCGAACGCGCTCGGCTCGCCGCGGTCGCCCGCGCCCGCGTCGTCTACGAGGAGGATGCCCCCGAGCGCCAGGAACCCCCGGAGCCCGCGGATCTCCGCGCCCGTCAGCGGCGCGAGCTCGGTGTCGCCGCTCCAGTAGAGAAACGGCGCGTCGACGATCGATGGCTCGTCGGCGTGAACGACGGTCGGGTGCAGCCGCGCCGGAGCGCTGGTGCGCTGCATGAGCTCCCAGGCCCAGCGGGCGGGTGCCGTTGCGCGGGCCGGGCCGGTCTGCGCTCCGGTCAGGAGCACGCGCGGGTCGAACGCCCCGGCGTCCCCGAAGGCGCGCGCCGGTGAGGGCACGAGCACGACGAGCGCGGCGGCGATCAGCAGCGCGACCGCGGGGAGCGCGAAGGGGCGAAGACGCACGCCACACTTCTAGCCGACCGGGACCGAAGCGCGAAGCGCGCGCCCGCCTCGCGGCGATGCGGGCTCGGAGACGGCGGGCTCTGGCCTCCGTCGACTGCCCGGAGGATACGCACGTGCTCCTCGCGAGCGCTAGTCGAAATCGTCGACGCGCCAGATGCCGCTCTCGCGCTTCAACTTGACCTGGTGCCCGCCCGGAACGGGCACGAGCGCGCTGTCGCCCGTGACCTGAACGGGCAGCGTCTCGGGCTCGTTCAGGCCGTCGACGAAGGTGCGCACGTCGTTCTCGATCGCCGCGCGGGTCGCCGGCGACAGCACCCTCATCAGCCCCGCGTAGCTGCGTCGAGCGAGGACACGGCGCAGCTGCTCGAGCGCCTCACCGGGGGTGCGGCCCCCGCCGGGGAGCGCCCCCGCTGCGGTCACCCAGTAGCGACCGTCGCGCAGATCGAGCGCCGCCTCTTCGCCGTCGGCATAGCGGAGCCGCGCGGTCGCCGTCACGCGCGCGCCTGGTTGCGAGAGCGCCGCACCTTGCTCGGCGAGCTCGGGCCGCTCATCGAGGAGCATGCGCGTCACGTCGTCGTGGCTCCGATCGCGACGCGAGCCGGCGCTCATCATCGCGTAGAGAGCGCCGGCGTCTCCGCGAGAGGCCGCGTCGCCGTACGCGCGCGCGGCGTCGCGAGGATCGGAAACGGCGCGCGACGCGCAGGCCGACGGCGAGAGAGAGACTGCGAGCACGACGACGAGGGAATGGCCTCTCACCGGCTCCTCATGGCCCACTCAACTGTACACCGTCATGGGCCGACCTCGGCCTTCGCGATCTCGACGTCGAGGTCGTACTCATCGCGCCAGAGCGCCGCCTTGGACAGCACGGCCCACTCTTCGAGCTCGCGATCGTCCGCCCCGCGCAAGAACAGCGTCACCCGGCCGGCCGCGCGGTCCATCGCGGCGCGCGCGCTCTCGATCTTCTGCTTGTGCTCCCGGTCGAGCGCGTCGGCGATCCGCAAGATGCCCGCGAGCCCGCGAACCTTGCCGCGCCCCTCCTTGTCGAGATCGCGATACCCGGGGTGGCTGGTGTCGGGCGGCCCCTTGCGGTGATAGCGCGCGATGTTCGCCACGATGGCGCGCTCGTCGGGGGTGATGCCCATGATGTCGGCGTGCTGGATCAAGTACTGGCTGTGCTTGTGGTGGCCGCTGTAGTGCACGTAGTCGCCGATGTCGTGGAGCATCGCCGCGACGCGGAGGAGCAGGCGGTCGCGCTCGCCGAAGGCGTGCACGAGCTGGAGGTCGTCGAAGAGCTGCGACGCGAACCGGCACACGTGGCGCGCGTGCGCCTCGTCGAAGTGAAAGCGGCGGCCGATGCGCGCGCACGCCTCGAGGACGCGCTCGGCCTCGCCCGCGGCGTCCCATACGTGGAAGAACTTGTCGACGAGCTCTTCGAGCACGCCCGCCGTGAGACCGACGCCGGGCGACACGATCGTGGTGGCCTTGAGCACCGTCGCGAGTCGCATGAAGATCGCCGTGGCGGGGACGATCGTGTCCGCGCGATCAGGCCGGAGCTCGTACGCGTCGCGCCGCTCGGCGTTGGACATCCCGCACATCTTCTTGAAGAGCACCTTTGCCGCGGCCACGTCGATGCCGCGGGGGACGCCCTTCGCCGGGCAGAGATCGCACAGCGTTTCGACGTTGCCCCCGGTGCCGATCAGGATGTCGACCCCTCCGAGCTGAGGGAGGGCCTCGCTGAGGGCCCGATCGATCGCTTCTTCGAGGAGCCGTTCGCGCGCGCGATCGACCGTCTTGACGCCCTTGAGATATGCCTCGAGCATCCGCACGGTGCCGAGGGGGAGCGACATCGTGAACGCCGTGTCGCCGCGATCGACGAGGGTCAGCTCCGTCGAGCCGCCGCCGACGTCGATGAGGAGCGCGCGCTTGTCACCCAAGGGCAAGCGCCGCGTGACCGCGAGCTGGATGAGCCGCGCCTCTTCGACGCCCTCGATGGTCTCGAGCGCGATGCCGGCCTCGCGCCGCGCGCGCTCGACGAGCGTGCTCCCGTTCTTCGCTTCGCGAACGGCGCTGGTCGCGATGGCGCGGTACGCGTCGACCTTCCACCGGTCCATCTCTTGGCGAAATTCGCGCAGGGCGGTGCACGCTTGACCCACCGAGTTGGGCGCGAGCCTGCCGGACAAGAACACTTCGGCGCCGAGGCGCACCGCTGCGCGCAACGTCGCGAGATCTTTCCACGCGGCGTCGGGACCCGCGCCCGGCAGGAGACCCTGCGCGCGCGCGACCTGCGAAGGCGCGGTCGCCTCGACGACGCGCAAGCGAATGGCGTTCGAGCCCACGTCGATGGCGGCGAAGCGCGGCATACGCAGAAACTAGCGGGAGCATGTCTCATCGGCTAGCGTCCGCAGCGGTGTTTCGACGGGCAGCCCTGCCGTTCGCTCGCGCGGCTCTCGCGACGGTACTCGTGGCTGGCACGGCGACCTTGGGCGTCGTCAGCGTGGCTATCCCCGGTTGCGGGGGGGATCCGGCGCGCGCTCCGACCATTCTCCGGCCGCTCGACGAGCCTCACGCCGTGGCCGTCATGGCCCGGGTCTTCAGGCAGCTCGGCCTCGAGCCCGTGCGCAATCGGGTCATCCAGTTCGGGTCGAGCGGCAACACGCTCACGCTCGACGTCGCGGGAAAAAACCGGCGCTTCGGCATCGCGTACATCACGTGGCAAGATGCCGACAAGCTCGGCGACGATCTGCCGAAGCGCGGCGACGCCGACGCCATCGTCGTCGTGCACGGGACGGGCGCCGACGACGACGTGCACGCGGCGCTCCTTTTCGCCGCAGACTACATGCAAGACGATCTGTCCGGCGACCGGCACACGTCGACCGCGATCGCGGCCGAGCAAAAGCTGGAGCTCGCAACGCGCGACGTGCTTCGTCGCGCGGAGCAAGAGACCTGGCCTTGACCGGGGCGCGGCGCGTTCTCCTGGCCGGGGCGCTCCTGACGATCACGGGCCTCGCCATCGCGGCGACGTCGCCGATCGTGGGCACCGGCGAGCTCGAACGAATTCACACGCAGCAGACCGCGGGGGGCGCCCTCGTCGTGGCCGGCTGGGCCCTCATCGCGTGGGGAGTGCACCGGATCGGGCGAGAAAGCTGATCGGGACGTGGAGGGCGGCGCCGTCACATGTCTTCGCTTCGCAAGACGACGACGCCGGTCCCGGGCCCGAGCGCCGGCGTCAACAGCGCCGCGAAGCCGAAGGGGCGGTCGTCGATCGTGAGCGTGCCCGTGCACGGGCCGCTCGCGCTCTTGCCGGAGAGGTCCTGCGTGGAGAGCGCCTTCGTATCGACGTCCGGCGTGAGCGGCGCCGCGTAGACGCCCGCCTTGTCGAACACGGCCGTGTAGTACACTGGGAACTTGGTCTCTTGCCCGGCCTTCGCCTGCTCGAGCAGCCGCGTCTTCAGGGCCTCTTGCAGGTGCCGCGCGAAGTACCGATACGACCAGCCCGTCACGAGGAGGGCACCGGTCGACCCATCGGGCCGCTTCACCGGCGCTCCGGCGATCCAGTCTTCGTCCGCGGTCGTCTTCGGCGGCGCGCCCGGCGGCGCCGGGAAGGCGCCCGTACCCGTCGCGTAGGCGATCTTGGCCTTCGCGATTGCCGGAAAGAGCGCACCCAGGTTCTGCCCCGCCATCACGTCTTCTTCGAGGTCGTTGCGAATCCCGATGCCCTCCGCGTCGGTCAGGGCGAAGAACGTCGATTTGGCGACGTTGAGATCGATGACGTCGCGGCGCACGCGCATGAGGGCCTTGCGGACGCCGGCAATGTCTTGCTTCGGGTCGGCTCCCGCCGCGACGAGAGGCGCGAGCTTCGCGGCGCCCTGGGGCAGCCCGCGCTCGACCTCGGCGACGTCCTTCGCGATCAGGTCGGCGAGCCAGGCCGCGTCAGGCACGGCGTGGATCGCGCTCTCTTTCGCCTGGTCCTTGCACCCGAGCGCGGCGAACACGGCGAACGAGGCGAACGAAGCGCGCAAACGGGCGCGGGACGGCGAACGGGGCAGGAGCTTCACGCTGCAGAGCATACGACGGGCCGGTGGCAGGAAAAGCGCCGCGTCGGTCTCCTCGCAGGAGGCGGCCTTTGGTAGGGTCGGCGCGCATTGACCCTCGGAGAGCCCCATCCATACCCGCCGCAGGGCGACGCGCCCTCGCGTCGCCTCGGCCGCTACGACCTTCGCGCGAAGATCGCCGACGGCGGCATGGCCGAGGTGCACGTCGCTCGGCGGGTCGAAGGTCCCGGCGCGGGCGAGGTCGTCGCCATCAAGACGATTCGCGAAGAGTTCGCTCGCAACCAGGACTTCGTCACGATGTTCATCGACGAGGCGAAGATCGTCTCGCGTCTGAAGCACCCGAACGTCATTCGGTACCATGAGCTCGGCACCGACGACGGGCAACTCTACCTCGTCATGGAGCTCCTCTTCGGACAGTCGCTCTGGAGCCTGTGGGAAGCGTGCCGCGCGCGGGGCGTGCGCCTTCGCTACGCGATGATCGCGTGGATCGGCGCCCGCGCGGCCGACGGACTCCACTATGCCCACGAGCTTGCAGACGAGAATGGTGTCCCCCTCGAGATCATCCACCGCGACGTCAACGCGACGAACATCTTCGTCACGTACGACGGCGCCGTTAAGGTCATCGACTTCGGTCTCGCGAAGGCCGCCAATCGCGCCTCGAAGACGGCGGCGGGGGTCATCAAAGGAAAGGTGGCGTACATGTCGCCCGAGCAGGCGGTGGGCGCGCAGATCGACCGCCGCACCGATGTCTTCGCGCTCGGGACGACGCTGTGGGAGCTAGCCTGCGACCGGCGTCTCTTCAAGCGCCCCGACGACGTCGACACGCTCCGGCGCGTGCACGCCGCCGAGGTGCCCGACCCCACGCGGCTCGTCGACGGGTTTCCGCCGGAGCTGTGGAGCGTCCTCCGGCGCGCGCTAGCCCGGGATCCCGACCAGCGTTACCGCACGTCCGCCGAATTCGCGCGCGACCTCGACGCCATCTTTCGCAGCAGCGGGACCGACGCGCGCGCCATCGCGACCGTCATGCGCGAGCTCTTCGAAGAAGAGCGGACGAGGCAGATGGCGTGGGTCGCCGAGGTGAGCGGCCCCGAGCCGTCGCGACGGCCAGACGAGCTCCGCGTTCCGCTCAAGATGCGCTCTACGCTCTGGGGCGGCGACGACGCGCTGGCCGTTCCGCCCCCGGCTCCGCCCCCGCGACCTCTGGCGCTGTCCACCCCGGGCGAAGTGTTCCCGTCGCCGCCCCCGCCGCGCCCGCCGTTAGCGGCTCCAGCGCGGAGCAGGGCAAGGGCCGGCGCCGTGATCGCTGTCGCGATCGGAACGGCCCTCACGATCGCGATTCTGATCGCGGCTGTGCTCACCTATCGGTGACCGAGGTCGTCACGCCATCGCCCTCCACCGATCGGCGTCGCGCTACTTCGGGGTTGCGCGGCTGGCCCTTCGAGAGCCCGGCTGGAATCGGTACCGAAGGAGGGACTCGAAAACGCCCAAAAGGAGCCGCGCGCATGAAGGCGGGCGAACCGGTACCGTATGTGGTACCTTCCGCCGGTGAGTAGGTGGTCGAAAGTCCTCGCGCAGCTCCGGGCGAGCCCGAACAATATTCGCTTCGACGACCTCTGCGGCCTTCTCGTCCACGTGGGCTTCAAGCTTCGCACTACATCGGGCTCTCACCAAATCTACCGGCACGCGACTCGGCCGGACCTTCCGCTCATGAATCTTCAGCGCCCGGCGGGGGGCAAAGCGAAGCCGTATCAGGTACGGCAAGTGCTCGACGTCATCGACGCGAACGACCTCGAAGAGGAGCAGTGATGGATCCGTTCCGATATCGCATTGTGGTCGAGTGGAGCGAAGAGGACGCCCGTTTTCTTGCGCGCGTGCCGGCGCTTGGGTGTGTTGCCCATGGCAAGACGGAAGGCATCGCCGCGCACGAGGCGCGCAAGGCCGCGGAGGCAATGCTTACCGTACTGAAGGAAGACGGGGACGAGGCGCCTCCGGTCGACACGGCCGCCGACTACTCGGGCCAGACGAGGCTTCGTCTCCCTCGCACTCTTCACGCACAGCTTGCTCGCGACGCGTCGGCGGAAGGTGTGTCGCTCAACTCCTTGCTGCTAACCCGGCTGGCTTCGCGCGGGAAGGTCAGCGGAAAGGTCAGCACGAAGGCCGAGCACGTCAGCCGTACGAAGGGCGAGCACGTCAGCCGTGAGAGTCACGGCGAGGATTCCGCGTCCCACGATCGCGCGTCCCATGATCGGCCGGTTAGTGCGGCAAGGCCGCGCAGAACGTCTGGGGGGAGCTAACGGTCTCGTTCAAGGAGGCGTGCAACAGCAAGCAACGCGATCTGCGCGCCATCGAAGTGAACCCGGCGATCGGGGTCAAGCCACCCGATCGGCGGGCCGGTCGAAGTAAGACCTACCCGTACCCGAGTGAGGCGCTCGCGGTCTTCCGGTGCGCCGCCATCGAGATCGAGTGGCGAGAGCTGCACGTCGTCGCCGCGTACACGTACCTGCGCCCGGGCGAGTTGCATGTGTTGGCGTAGGACGACGTCGACCTTGGAACGCCGTTCCCGGCGCTGCCCGCGAGCATGCTCGAATCGTCTAAAAAATCGTCTAACGGCGAGGGGGGTATCGCCCAAGTTGCTAGAACTGTTTATGTTTCGATGTACCGAAGGAGGGACTCGAACCCTCACGCCCTTTCGGACGGCGGATTTTGAGTCCGCTGCGTCTGCCATTCCGCCACTTCGGCCTCGGGTCGCGTACGGTCGGGTGACTTACACTTTCGCCGTCTGCCGGGTCAACCGGTTGCGCGGTCGCCGATCCAGGCCGCTCGAGATCGAGACCGTGGCCGGAGGTATGGCCGGACGACCTCGTTATTGTCGGGAAACGTTGACGACCTTTGCAATAGGAGCTTATCTCGTGCGCCCATGCAGTCGTCTCTCCGCAGTCGCCTCGCCGAATTGGCCAACGCATTTTCGACCAGCGTGCTCGATGCCATTCGTGGCGCCTCGCTTGAAGAGCTGCTCTCGGGCGGCGGTGCGGAGCGACCGCGAGCGTTGGCGCGTCTGCCCCGCCAGCCTGCTCCCACCAAGCGCGGGGGTCGACGCGCCGCTCGCGCCCCGGCCGCTGCTCCCCCCGCCGCGGCCCCGGCGGCATCCGCTGCCCCGGCGGCGCCGGCCGCGCGGCGTCGTGGTGGGCGGCTCGCTCGTCGCTCTTCCGGAGACATCGCCGGCGTGGTCGGGACGATCGTCAGCCTGCTCAAGGCCAACCCGACAGGTCTCCGCGCCGAAGAAATCCGCGCGAAGCTCGGGCTCCAGGCGAAAGAGCTGCCCCGCCCTCTGAAGGAGGGGCTCGAGGCCGGCAGTCTCTCGAAGACCGGTCAGAAGCGCGCGACCACCTACTTCGCCGGGGGCGGGCGTCGCAAGGTCCAAGCTCGAGCGGCGCGCGACGGCCGCGCCGTTGCGAAGCGCGGGACGAGACCCAAGGCGAAGGCCAAGAAGGCCGGAAAGGCCGCCAAGGCCAGGAAAGCCCGGAAGCCCGCCAAAAGGTAGGACCGCAAGAACCGACGAAGAGCCCTTGGCGAGGGCGGAACGGGCGTGGTAAGAGCACGCGCCGCTTGCGGGCGCCCCCCCCAGCGCCCCCTTTATTGTTGTCGAGTACCGGAGACGAGATGCCCAGCGAAGCCATTCAGTGCAAACCCCTCGAGGTCATCGTCAGCGACCGCGGGATCGAGCGAGCCATCAAGATGCTCAAGCGAAAGCTGGCGTCCGAGGGGGTGCTTCGCGAGCTGAAGATGCGCCGCCACTACATGAAGCCGAGCGTGAAGCGCCGTAAGAAGCAGGCCGAAGCCGCCCGTCGCCGCCGCAAGCGCGCCAAGGTCGAGGCCGCCGCGCCGAAGCCCTGACCCGAGAGTCAGCCGGACCAAGGCAGGAAGAGTCCCTCGGGCCTCCCTGCCTTTTTCCTTGGTTCCGCCCGAGTTGACCGGGGCCACGTCGTCCCCTGTGGCCCCTTCCCGGCAGGACCGGGCTCTCCCTCTTCGGCTATTTCGCCGCGGCGATGGCTTCGTCGAGCGTGAAGGTGCCGTCGTAAATGGCGCGGCCCACGATGCAGGCGGAGATACCTCGCGCGGCGAGGGTGCGGAGATCGCCGAGGGAACCGACGCCGCCGGAGGCGATGATGGGAACGGGGGTGTGCGCCGCGAGCTCGGCGGTGGCTTCGACGTTGGGACCGACGCGAGTCCCGTCGCGAGCGACGTCGGTGTACAGCACGCCCGCGAGCGGCACGTCGGCAAACGACCGCACGAGATCGACCGCCTTCACTCGCGTCGGCTGCGTCCATCCGTCGACGGCGACGAACCCGTCGCGCGCATCGACCGCGAGGACGACGCCGCCGGGATGGTCGCTGGCGAGGCTCCGTACGAGCGCCGCGTCTTTCACGGCGGCCGAGCCGAGCACGACGCGTCGGGCGCCCAGCGCGAGGTAGGCCTCGAAGCTCTCGCGCGTGCGCACGCCGCCGCCGACCTCGACGCCCGGACCGAACGCGTCGACCACGGCGCGCACGACGTCTCTTTGCACGGGTCGCCCGTCGCGAGCGCCCTCGAGATCCACCACGTGGAGCCAGGGCACCCTGCCGCGCCAGGCGCGCCCGCGCGCGGGCGGATCGTCGTCGTATACGGTGACGGCGTCGTAACGGCCCTGTTGCAGCCGCACGGCCTTGCCGCCGAGCAGATCGATGGCGGGGATGACGATCACGAAGCGAGGAACCTCTCGAGCAACGCGAGGCCTGCGCGCTGGCTCTTTTCCGGGTGAAACTGGCACGCGAAGACGTTGCCGTACGCCACGGCGCTGACGAAACGCTCGCCGTACTCGGTCGTCGCCGCGACGACGGTCGGGTCGCTCGGTGCCACCACAAAGCTGTGAACGAAGTAAAAGTGCTCGGGCGCGCCCGCTCGGAGGAGGCCGCGGTTCCCGGTCGGTTCGGCCTGATTCCAGCCCGTGTGCGGGATCTTCAGCGACGCGCCGGTGACCGCATCGACCCCCGCGCCGAGCTTCACGACCCGACCCGCGAGCGCGCCGAGCCCGGCGCACCCCGGAGCCTCGTCGCTGGACTCGAAGAGGACCTGAAGGCCCAGGCAAATGCCGAGGTACGGTCGCTCCTTCGCGAGGTGCTCGCGAACGGCGTCGCCCAGCGCCCCGCCGAGCGCTCGCGCGCAATCGCCGAAGCCGCCCTGGCCGGGCATCACCAGCCGGTCGGCGGCGGCGAGTCGCGCGGGGTCACGCGTCACTTCGACGTCATGACGATCGACGCTGCCGCTCTCTTTCGACGCCTCGAGAAGCGCGCGCTCCACGCTGCGAAGGTTCCCGACACCGACATCGCACACCACGACGCGCACGCGCACCGCATACCACGTGAGCCGACGCGCCGCCCCTTCGTGTTCGCGCTTTCGTGAATCAGTCCGCGCAAAAGGACCCTTTATTCCAGGGTCCGAGGCGTGATACGCCGGGCAGTGATCGACGGAGCTCGCGGCATAGCCCGGCTTCGCGTGAAGAGAACCACCGAGCTCCGCCGACCCATCGAGTCGATCGAAATCGTTCGAAGTCGTTCGAAGTCGTCAGCAGCAGCAGCAGCAAGGTGGAGCGCAAACGTGCGTGCAGGAGGATAGAGGGATGATCCGCAAATTTTGGCGACGCGTTACCGGGCCGATTGTGTTCGCGGGGTTGACCGCGCCGTTCATCGCGAACTGCGGCGGGGGGATGCCGAGCCTCCCCGGCGGCGGCAGCCTGCCTGGCGCCGGCAACTGCCCGGACGTGACGAAGGTCGAAGCCATCGACTCGTTCGACTTCGAGAAGGAATTCAAGCTCAAGGCCGACGTGGCCCTGAAGATCAAATCTGGCGTCGCGGCGTCCGTCGAGATGCAGGAGCTCAGCGCGAAGATCGACGGCGAGCTCAAGACCGCGTGCGGCAACCTCGCGCACGACCTCGGGGCGAGCGGCGACTTCAAAGACGGGGAAGGCGCCTGCAAGGCGGCCGAGAAAGCGATCGGCGAAGCGAAGGCGAAGCTCGGTGCGAACCTCAGCATCAAGCTCGACTTCAGCGAGCCGCACTGCGGCGTCGACGTGAACGCCTACGCCGACTGCTCGGGGCATTGCGACGCGACGGTCACTCCGGGCAAGGCCGACATCAAGTGCGAGCCGGGCAAGTTGCAAGGTGAGTGCTCGGGTTCGTGCCAGGGCGATTGCGAGATCAGCGGCTCGGCGGCCTGCTCGGGCGAGTGCACCGGCTCGTGCGATGCGGAGATCAAGGGCAGCTGCTCGGGCAACTGCCAGGGCAAGTGCGACGGCAAGGCGACGCCGGCCGGCAGCGGCGCGCAGTGCGGAGGCACCTGCGAAGGCAAGTGCAGCGGCAACGCGAAGGCCGAGTGCAAAGGCAAGTGTGGCGGCAGCTGCCACATGAAGGCCCAGGCAACGTGCAGCGGCACGTGCAGCGGCACGTGCACTGTCGAGATGAAGGCGCCGAAGTGCACCGGCCAGGTCGAGCCTCCGAAGATGAGCGCCGAGTGTAAGGCGAAGTGCGACGCAAAGCTCAGCGCGAAGGCCGAATGCACGCCCCCGCACGTCGCGCTCCGGATCACCGGCGCGGCCGACGCGAAGGCTTCGGCGGCGTTCCAGGCGGCCATCGAGAAGAACCTCCCCGGCATCCTCACCGTGTCGATCGGCATGGCGAAGCACGCGACGGAAGTCGCCGAGAGCATGGAAGTGGTCATCAAGGGCGTCCAGGCGGGCATCCAGGGCGCCGGCGATCCGATGACGATCGGTCGCCTGACAGCCTGCGTCGGCGCTCCCTTCAAGGGCGCCCTCGACGCGGTCGCGAGCGTGAAGGCCAACGTGAGCGTCTCGGTGAACGTCCAGGCCAGCGCGTCCGCCAGCGGCCACGCCGGCTGATCCGCGGCTGAGTCCCCCTGCCTGCCGCGGCGCCTCGACGAGAGCGAGAATCGCCGCAGAGCCGCAGAGGGCGCAGAGAGTGAGGGCTGGGATGATCGTCGACAGACGGTCGTCCTGGCCCTTCTTCTTTTGACGCCCGTCCCGGACCGAAGGGGAAGACGGACGGTCCAGTCAGCCAGTGAGAGCGCTGACCTCGCTGGCCGAGGTCTTCCACCCCATCATCCCTCTCCGCCCTCTGCGCCTCTGCGGCCAATCTCTCTCGTCACCGTGCGCAGCGCCGATCAGGGCCAGGCGCCGAGGTCGTCGAGGGTCAGACGTTCGTCGAGGCCGAGCATGCAGTTCATCGACTGGATGGCCTGGCCGGCGCCGCCCTTGATGAGGTTGTCGGTTGCGGCGAAGCAGGTGACGAGGCGCTTGCCGGCTTCGATGTCGCCGATGACGATGCCCACCTCGGCGACGTTCGTACCCTTGACGGCGACGACCTCGGGGAGGCGCTTGGCCGGGATGCGCACGAAGGGCTCGCCGGCGTAGCGGTCGCGATACATCGCGGCGATCGCGGCTGGCTCGACGCCCGCGTCGACGTGGGCGAAGCAGGTCGCGAAGATGCCGCGAACGAGCGGCGCGCTCACCGGCACGAAGCGCAGGGTGACACGGCGCGCGGGTTGCCCTCCTCCCGCATCGGCGAGCAGCTGCTCGATCTCGGGGACGTGCTGGTGCTCGAGCGGCTTGTACGTGCGCAGGTTGTTGGCGCGGACGGGGTGGTGCGTCCCCGCGCTGGGAGCCACGCCGCTGCCGCTCGACCCCGTGATGCCGACGACTTCGACGGGACCCGCGAGCACCCTCGCCGCCGCGAGCGGCAAGAGCGCGAGCTCGATGGTGGTCGCGAAGCACCCGGGCGACGCGACGTATTTCGCGCCCCGGATGCGCTCGCGGTAATGCTCGGGGAGGCCGTAAACGAATGTCTCGCGCGTGAGCATCTCGGGGTGGGGATGCGCCGCCCCGTAGTACTTCGCGTAGGTCGCGGGGTCGCGAACGCGGAAGTCGCCGGAGAGGTCGACGATGCGCGCCCCGGTGGCCATCACCTCCGGGACCTTCGCGGCGCTCACCCCGTGCGGCAGGCCGAGGAACACGACGTCCATTCCTTGCGCCGCTTCGCCCGGCGACAGGTTCTCGAAGCGAAGGTCGGTTCGGCCCTCGAGGTTCGGGTGCACAGAGGCGATTGGCTGCCCGACGAAATCGATCGACACGGCACGCGCGAGCTCCACGTCGGGGTGCGCGAGCAGATGCCGCATGAGCTCCGCGCCGCCGTAGCCCGTCGCGCCGATGACGGCCGCTTTGAAACGCTTCCCGGAGGTGCTCGCCATGGTCCCGGAGCCTAACAACGGCGAGCCACGTTCGCAGCGGCGATGCTAGGCTCGCGTCCAGATGGCGTCGCATGCGGACGAGGCCACGGCGTGGCTGTCGGACAAGGCCCGACCGATGGCGGACGCGCTCGCGCCGCTGGTCGAGGTCAACTCCTACACCGAGAACCCCGAGGGCGGGCGCAAGGTGGGCGCGCTCGTCCGCTCGCTGTTCGCGGGCACCGGCGCCGAGACGTTCGTCCGCCCCAGCGAGCGCTTCGCGGATCACCTGGTCTTTCGCTCGCGCGTCGAGCTCCCGAACCGCGGGGCGGTCGCGCTGGTCGGTCACCTCGACACGGTGTTCGCGCCCGGCGCCTTCGAGGGCTACCGGTCCGACGGGGTGTTCGGGCGAGGCCCCGGCGTGCTCGACATGAAAGGCGGCCTCGTCGTGATGGCGTATGCGCTCAAGGCCCTCGCCGCGACCGGCGGCCTCGACGCCATCGTCCCCGTGCGCGTCGTCGTCGTCAGTGACGAAGAAGTCGGCTCACCCGAGGGGCAAGGCGTGATCGCCGCCGCCATCACCGGCTCGAGCGTGTGCCTCGTGTTCGAAGCAGGCCGCGCCGCCGACGCGATCATCACGCGTCGCAAGGGCACCGGCGGGATGACCGCGATCGCGCACGGGCGCGCTGCGCACGCGGGCAACGCGCACCCGGACGGCGCCAACGCGCTCTGGGCGATCGCGCGGTTCGTTGACGGCGTCCAGCGACTCACCGCCTACGACCGGGGTGTCACCGTGAACGTCGGGCGCCTGAACGGGGGCGACAGCAAGAACACGGTTCCCGATCACGCGGAGGCGCAGCTCGACCTTCGATTTCGCACGCGGGTCGACGGAGAGCAGCTCGTCGCCGCCATCCGAAGAGTGGCCGATGACGCGGCCGCGAGCGTGTCGGGCACGCGGATCGAGCTCCTCGGCGGCTTGGCGCGATTGCCCCTCGAGCGCACGGAGGCGAGCGCACGGCTGTGCGCCGACTACGCCGCGTGCGCGCTCGCGCATGGCCTCGGCGGCGGCGAGGCGGAGCTCGTCGGCGGCGGCAGCGACGCGAGCACCGCGGCCGGCCTTGGCATCCCGGCCATCGACGGCCTCGGCCCGCGCGGCGCGGGGTTCCACACGAAGGACGAGCACATCGAGCTCGCATCGCTCGTGCCGAAAGCGCAGGCGCTCGCGCGGTTCCTCGCGCAGCGCGCCTTTCCGCCGCCGCGGCCGCCGTGACCGCTCGATGACGACGACGACCGTGCTCGTGCGGCTCGCTCTCGCGGCGCTGGCCGCGGCCGCCGCGTGCGGCGGGCCGCGCGACGTCACCCCGCTCATTCGCGTCGATCCAAGGGCGGCGAAGCGGCTCGCCTGGCTGGCGGGTCCGGCGCCCACCTCCGCGCCGGCGGCTGCGGGCCCGGCGCGCGTTCACCCGATGAAGGCCGGCGAGCAGCTCGGCGGCCCGAACGCGATCGGGCGCCCCGGCGATCTCGTGCTCGAGAACGACGAGGTGGTGTTCGTGATCGATCAGCTCGGGTCGAGCTGGGGCTTCGCCGAGAGCGGCGGCAACATCGTCGACGCGGCCGATGCCCATGCACGCCGCGACGAGCTCGGCCAGCAGTTCACGTACTTCGGCACCTTCCCGCGTCAGGGAGTCTACGACGCGCTCTCGTCCGGCAGCGACGCCGACGGGAGCGCCTGGATCGTGGCGAGCGGGCGAGAGCTCTACGAGTCGACGCTCTCCGTCACCACCCGCTACACCCTGCACGCGCCCGACCGGGCCCTCCTGATCGAGACGACCCTCGAGAACACCGGCGCCGCGGGCTCCGCGCCCATCGGCGGTCTGTCGCTCGGCGACGCCGTGCAGTGGGGCGGCGCCGAGAAGATCGCGCCCGGCAAGGCGCGCGGGTTCAAGGGGCCGTCGAGCGGGCCGTTCGTGGGCGGCGTCGGCCGGTTCGCGAGCTACGCCCTCACGTCGACCGAGGGGACCATCGACGCCGTGAGCGGCAGCTCGTGGACCGACACCGTGCAGCGCGTCCAGGGGAAGGAGCGCGTGTCGCTCGCGCCGGGCGAGAAGGTCTCGTACGCGCGGGTCTTCCTCGTCGGTGAACGCCCCGACTCGGCCAGCCTCGTCAGCGAGCTCGCGCAGAGCGCGGGCCTGCCCGTGGGCGGGATCGAGGTCGGTCTCTCGCCGGGACCGGGCGAGGTGCGCGCCGACGTGCCCTCCGACGCGAGCGTCTCGGTGAGGCTCGACGGCGCGGGCGGGGGAGAGCCGCTCTCGCTCCACGCCTCGGGTTCGCCGCCGCGCCTCGAGGGGCTCTTGCCGCCCGGGCGCTACCTCGTCTCGTACGCGGGCGGCGGCGGTCGCGGCGGCCGCAACGACGCCCGCGTCGACGTGCAGACCGACGTGATCGTGCGCGCGGATCTCGGCGTCACGCGACCCGCCGGAGCGCGCGTTCTGTGCGTCGACGCGGGCGGCGCGGCGATGCCCTGCAAAGTGACCTTCGAGCGCACCGACGGCGGGCCCGCCCCCGACTTCGGCCCGGCCCACGCCGCCGGCCCCGCGCGCAACCAGGCCACGACGGCCGACGGGGTGGTCGACGTCCCGCTCGCGTCGGGCGCGTATCGCGTGACGGCTTCGCGCGGCCCGGCGTATGCGCTGGCGCAAAGCGACGTCACGCTCGCGCCGGGCGACGTGAAGGAGCTCCGGCTCTCTCCGAAGCGCGTCCTCGATACCCACGGCTACCTCGCGTGCGACTTTCATCAGCACACGATGCTGGGCGGGGACGCGCCGGTCGGGCTCCGTGACCGCGTCGTATCGAACGCCGCCGAGGGCGTCGAGGTCGCGGTGGCGAGCGAACACAACGTCGTCGCCGATCTCGAGCCGCTCGTGCGCGAGCTGCACCTCGAGCGCGTGCTCGTCTCGGTGCCCGGCGACGAGCTGACCTCGGACGGGAGCCGTCACGCCTGGGGTCACGCCAACGTCTGGCCCTTGCCGGTCGATCTGTCGAGCCCGCGGGGGGGCGCGCCGATCGTGCGCGACCGGACGCCGCGCGAAGTCTTCGACGGGCTGCGAAGGGCGGTCCCGAATGCCTTCGTCATCCAGGTCAACCACCCGCGTTCGGGCAAGAACGGGTACTTCGACCTCCTCGGCTTCGACCCCGCGCGGGGCACCGCCACCGACCCCGGCTACGACCCGGGTTTCGACGCGGTCGAGGTCTGGAAAGGGCGCAACGTCGACGCGCGGGCGAAAGTGCTCGCCGATTACTTCGGGCTCCTCCGCGCGAGCCATCCCGTCACCCCCACCGCAGACACCGACACCCATGGCATCGTCGGCCAGGAAGCGGGCTATCCGAGGACGTACGTCCGCGTCCTGAACGACGGACGGCTCGACTCGTGGGATGCCGCGCGCACGGCCGAGGTCGTCCGCGGGGTGAAATCTCTCCGCGACGTCGTCCTGACGAACGGCCCCATGCTGCGTGTCATGGCCGGAGCCGCGTCTGTCGGCGGCATGGCGCGCGGACGCATCGTCGCCGTGAAGGTGCACGTCGAGAGCGCGCCCTGGGTCGTGGTCGACGCCCTGCGCATCTTGCGCGCGTCCTACGGGTCGCCGTCGACCGCGAACGTCGATGGCGCGCCGCCGAACGTCTACGACGCGGCGGTGACCGAGAAGCCGAACGCCGCCGGCGCCCTCGCTGCGGATGCGACGTTCACCTTGCGCGCCGCCGCCGACGACGCGTTCGTGGTCGTCGCGTCGGGCAAGACGCCGATGACGCCCGTCCTCGCGGGCGACGCCGCCGAGATCACGCCCTGGGCCATGACCGGCGCCATCTGGATTGACGCCGACGGAGACGGTAACGCGCTCGGCCGCTCGGCCGCCGAGCCGAGGGAGTCACGGGCCCGGTGAATCACAGCGCTTGCGCCCGGACGTAGCTCGACTACGTTGCGCCGCTACCTTCACGCCGCAGGGCGTCGGGTGGCTCGGGGCGTAGCGCAGCCTGGTTAGCGCACTTGACTGGGGGTCAAGGGGTCGCTGGTTCGAATCCAGTCGCCCCGACCGAGTCTGGCGACAGAAGTCGTCGGACTCGCTCGGTTTTTGTTCGCGCTCCGAGGGGGGTCCGCGCCGTCACCCCGCGCAGACCGCCGGCGCCGCGCATTGCCAGTGCCCGACCGTGGGCTGATAGGCGCAAGCGCCCGCGCTCGACGGCCCGCAAGAGCAGTCGGCGTTGTTCGCGCAGGTGTCGGCGGGTCCATGACAGTAGAACCCCGTCAGACCGCCGCAGTACGCGCCGAACGACGGCGAGCAGTAACCCCCGGGCCCGCAGTCAGAGTCGAGACGGCAGCTCGACATGATGCAGGCATTCACGTGGATCGCGTTGCCCCCGTAGTACGAATTGCTGCACCCGCACGTTGTCCCTGCCGGGCAGTCCGAGTCGGCTAGACACTGGTCGATCGAGCACTTGCCCTGGAGGCATTTCAAGGACCATCCGCCCCCGTCGGCGCACTCCGAATCGGTGGTGCATGACGGCCCACCGTCTGGAAAGACGCCGCTCCCCGCGCTCGTCGGCGGGCACGCCACGCTCGACGCGCGATGGGTCGTCGGCGGACCGAGAGCGCCGCCGTCGCACGTCGTGCCGCCCTCGGCGGGCGTGCCGGAGTCAGGCGGGGTCGTGATCGGATCCGCGGCATCCCTCCGAGGTACGTCCGAGTCCCCCGGGATGGCCGCGTCGGACGAAGCCAGTTCGTTCGAGGCGCTCGCCGGTGTGCCGGTCGACCCGCACGCGCCCACACCGATGGCGGTCATGACGCCGGCCGCTACCAGATACGTCTGCCGGAGCTTCATGGAGGCATCCATGGAGCAAGGCCCGTTCCTGCGAGAAAAGGCGTCCTTCTTCGCCCCCGCGGGGCCGCGCGCGCGACCGCGAAGTCGCGAACGGCACATTCGGGCACACCGCACGGACGGATCGCTTCGGGGGCCGCCCGATCGGCCAGGGCGAGCCCCTAACCCCATCTCGTCAGTGCGTCTCGAAGGGGGTCAAGGCTGATGGGCTTCGAGAGGTAGGCGTCCATTCCCGCCTTGAGGCATCGCTCCGAATCGCCCGACATCGCGTTGGCCGTGAGGGCCACGATCGGGATGTGGCGACCCGACGCCTTCTCTCCCAAACCGATCTTGGCGGTCGCCTCGAAGCCGTCGAGTTCGGGCATCTGGACATCCATGAGGATGAGATCGGGGGCCTCGGCAGCCGACAGGCTGACGGCTTCGGCGCCGTTCCGGGCGCGAACGAAGGTGTGCCCCAGCTTCTTCAACAGGGCCCTCGTGAGGATCGCGTTCGTGTCGTCGTCTTCGGCGACCAGCACGCGCAAGGGGCGCGGGGCGAGCGGAACAGGGCCCAGCTTCGCTCGCTCGACCGCCGAGAAACCCGAGGGCCTGTAGCTCTCTTCGAGCTGCTCCGGCGCGCGAGTCGAGACATCGAACACGCTGCCTTTGTCGACCTCGCTGGCGACCGAGATGCGACCGCCCATCCGCTCCACGAGCTCGCGGGCGATGCTGAGCCCGAGGCCCGTGCCTCCGAACTTTCGCGTCGTTCCCCCGTCGGCCTGCCGAGGTGTTCTTCTGCGGTCGCGATCCGAGCGCGCAGCGTCGGGTCGCCGATGGCTTCGACGGCGTCTTTCATCCCGAGCTGCAAGACCGTCATCTCGCGCAGCGTCTTCGACACCTCGTCCGTGTCTCGCACCTGGCTCTGCGACACGAGCACCGAGACGCCCGCGAGGGCGAGCAGCCAGAACGCGGCCGGCCGAGCGAACTTGGCGAACTGCGTCGAGCTCTCGAAGACTTCAGTTCTTTCGGCGAGTCACTCGCCCAGCATCCCTTGCAGGGTCCGCTGGAAGATCTCGGTCGTGAACGGCTTGCCGATGAGGAACTCGGCGCCGGCGTCGGTCGCCTGTTTGAGCATCGCGGGCGTCGTCTCCGACGTGACGAACCCGAAGCGGACCGGGAGCTTCTCGGCCTTGAGAGCCGCGAGCATCTCGATGCCGTTCATCTGCGGCATGTTCCAGTCGCAGAGGACGAGGTCGAAGGGCTCACGGCGAAGCGCCGCGAGTCCCTCGAGACCGTTTCCGGCCTCGACGACCGCGTGGGCGCCGAAGCCCGCGTCCTTGAGGGCCCGCTTGATGATCTTGCGCATCACATTGCTGTCGTCGACGATCAGAATCTTCATCACCCGTCGCTCCTTGCGCCGTCGTTCGTGAATCGTCGCCTCGGACTCATGCGTTGCCGTCCGTCCCGAGTGTCATGCACGCCGCGGCCTTCGCATGTTGGTAGACCGTGCTTGTCGAGCCGCTGGTCGAGCCGCTGGTCGAGCCGCTGGTCGAGCCCAAGCGCAGCGGCACGAGTTGATGATCGAGGTTCATCGTGGTCTCCGCTCCGCCGAGGAGCAGGTACCCGTCGTCCCGCAGCGCCTCGTCACCCCTTCGAGGGGCTTGTCACGGAAGAACGAGGTCTCGTTCGTCGTCATCGCGGCGATGACGTCGCGAGGCGGCGCTTTTCCGGGGTCTCGATGCCGTGGTCGACGGCGTTGCGCACGGCGTGCGTCAACGGATCCCTGATGGCCTCGATGATCGTTCGATCGAGCTCGGTGGACGCACCGTCGAACTCGAGCTCGACGAGCTTGCCGCAGGCACGCGAGAGGTCGCGGACGAGGCGAGGGAACTTTCCCCACACGTTCTCGATCGGCTGCATGCGCGTCTTCATGACGCCCTCCTGCAGCTCGGTCGTCAGAAGATTGAGGCGCTGCGCCGCCTTGGCGAATGCGGGGTCCTTCGCCGTCGCGCCGAACTGGATGATCTGGTTGCGCGCGAGCACCAGCTCGCCGACGAGGTTCATCACGCGATCGAGCAGGACGACGTCGACGCGGACGGTCGAGTCGGCGACCGACGGCGCCCGGGGTGCCCCGTCGCCGGGGATGGCGACGGCGACGGCGACAGGCGGCGAACGGGGAGCGGCGGCGGGCGAGGCGCTCACGGCAGGAGCCGTAGGCGCGGCGACGGCGGGCCGGGCGAGCGCAGCGGCCGCGACCGGCTCGGTGGCCTCTCCCCCGACCCCGACGCGCGCGAGCTCGCGAACGAGCTCGGTGTGATCATCGTTGCCCTCGCCCGCGCCTGCTTCGACCGACGCGAGGACCTTCCGTACCGCGTCGACCATCGCGAGCAGCGCCGAGGTCATCGCTCCGTCGAGCACGATCTTGCCGTCGCGCATGCGGGCCAGCAGAGACTCGCCCCGATGGGTCAGCGCCTCGAGCTGCGGGAAGCCGAGAAAGCCTGCAGTGACCTTGATGGTATGGACGCAGCGGAAGATCGCGCTCAGTCGCTCGTGATCGCGCGGGTCCTGCTCGAGAGCCACGAAGTCGCGATCGAGCTGGGTCAAGTTCTCGCTGCTCTCGAGCAG
The DNA here is from genome assembly GCA_937902985.1 of uncultured Myxococcales bacterium. Taxonomy (GTDB): domain Bacteria; phylum Myxococcota_A; class Polyangia; order Polyangiales; family Polyangiaceae; genus Palsa-1150. The sequence continues at coordinate 6,801 of CALFNG010000112.1, read as the reverse complement.
GAACTCGCGCAAGACCTCGTCGTCGTCGCTCGCCGTCATCGCGGCGTAGGGAGCTGCAGGATGCGAGCCAGACAGGAAGCCCATCTCCCTGCACGTATCCCGCGAAAAGAGCGGCCGTGAGCAGTGTCAACGGTCCGTGCGAGGCGTCATCGCGTTGGCGACGTCGACGACGGACCGCATCGCGCTGACGATGCCCGATCTGGAGATCTCGGTCAGCGATCCGAACGCCTGAGCGCCTCGCGCGAGACCCCTTGCCGCCTCGCGCGCGCGATCGTAAGCCATTCTGGCGAACATGCTGAAAGCCACGCTCACGCACCAGACCTACTTCGACGGCAACGTGCAGAGCATCGCGTTCGAGCGCCACGGCCGCCGCGCCACCGCCGGCGTCATCGCGCCCGGCGAGTACCACTTCGAGACCGAGGCCCCCGAGCGCATGATCGTGGTGAGCGGGGAGCTCGAAGCGAAGATCGGCGAAGGGTGGCGCACGTATCCGAACGGCACGTCGTTCGAGGTCCCCGGCAAGAGCGCGTTCGACGTGCGCGCGAAGGATCCGGTCGCCTACCTCTGCGAATATCTTTAGAGCACCCTGGAGAGCGCTCCGACGCGTGCGCGGGGCGAGCGCTATGCTTCCGGGGTGAACCCCGCGCGGGCGCGTGTCCTTGTCATCGCCGGCTTCGCCGCGGCGATGGCCGCGGCGTACTTCGCGGGGCGCCGTCGCGACGTCGACCCCGCGGCCGCCGGCGCTCCGCCCGCCGTCGTGACCGCGATTCGCGACATGGCGCGCCTCGACGCCACGAGCTTTCACATCGAGAAGGTCATCGAGCTGAGCGACAGCCAGCCGCGCCTCTGGGGTCTCGTGCACGCCAAGGACGCGGTCCTCCTCGTGGCCGTGGGCGACGTGGTCGCGGGCGTCGCTCTCGGCAAGCTGCGCGACGCCGACGTGTCGATCGACGCGGCCTCGCACACCCTGCACATGCGCTTACCCGCGGCCGACATCGCGTCGTCGACGCTCGACGAGCGCGCGACGCGCGTCTACTCGCGGACCACCGACGTCCTCGCGTCGCGCAACGAACAGCTCGAAGGCGAGGCGCGCGCGCAGGCGGAAGAGCAGATGCGCCGGGCGGCGATCGACGCGGGAATCCTCGACCGTGCGCAGGCCAGCGCGGAGCGGACCTTGCGCGCGCTCCTGCGGTCGCTCGGTTACGAGCACGTCGAGCTCGATTGGGCCGAGCGCGGGTAAGCGGGGCGACAGGCTCACGCTCGAGAGCGATATTGGCCGCAGAGGCGCAGAGGGCGCAGAGCAGAAACAGGGGGGCGGAGTGGAGCGCGTCATACGACGACGACCCGCCGTCTCGCGCGTTAGTCGCTGGTACCACCCCTTTTTGCGGCTCTGCGCTCTCCGCGCCTCTGCGGCCAATCCCCTTCGGCGAAGATCAAGGGAGGGCACGGACGAATCGCAATCCGCCGCCGCACCGCCAAAGGGAAGGGGAGCCGTCGAGATTCTCGGCGGCTCTCGTCTCGCCTGCGGTCACTTGAGCCCGAAGTCTCCCGGAGCCGGACGACTCGGTCACTTGACCCGGACGTCGGGCGGAGCCGCTCCGTCAAAGCTCGCGTCGACGTGAGCGTCGAGTCCGGCGTCCGGCGGAACCACTTCGACCTCGGGCGGCGAAACGAGCTCGGCGTCGACGGTGACGGCGCCCGCGTCGGCGACCACCCCCGTCGGGCCGGCTTCTCGTGTGACCACCGAAGGCCCCGCGTCGGCGGGCACGCGGCAGCCATCGAGGTTCCACGTCCAGCTGAAGGCGGGCGTGCTGCACGAGTCGGGGTCGGGGGCGCACTCGCCCATGCCGTTCGAGTCGAAGCACCAGCCGCAACCCGAGACGGGCGTGCAACTCGCGCACGACGCGAACTCCCCGCAGTCGACGGCGCCCCCGGTCGACCAGCGGCCGCCGCCGTCGTAGACGCGGCTCTCGCAGGCGGGCCCGCCGAGCAGCACCAGGCCGAGCACTCCCGCGGCGGCGATCCCCCGAGCTTTTCCGGTCGCCTTCATTTGCCGTCAATTCTACCGCGGCCCGGCCTGTGTGCACGCGCGCTCCGCCGGGGCGCACCTACCCGGGCCGGGACGCTTCGATTCGAGGGGGTGTCCCGAAGTGCCACCATTGTCACGCGCTCCTCGTCCAGCGCGCTCCTCCACGCTCAGGCGCCGGGCCGTTCAGCGGATCTTCGTGAGCTCGTAGCGGCCCGACAGGAGCTGGTCGCGCATCTTCGCCGGCATCCTGGCGAGCTTGGGCAACGTGTCCGAGCCGGCGCCGAGGCGAACGATGCGCGGCGCGGGGCTGGCGAAGGCCCGCTTCACCAGCTCGCGGGCGAAGTCGGGCGTCGGCATGGCGCCCTTCTGCGACGCGTAGGCGCGCTTGCGGATCCCTCCGTAGGCGAGGTGATAGCGCGACCCCGGCGCCTCGAAGCGCTCGAGGCCGCGGGAGCTGGAGTCGGCGATGTTCGACGCGACGCCGCCGGGCTGCACGACGACCACCTCGATACCGAACGGGGCCGCCTCCATGCGGAGCACGTCGGACAGCATGTGCACCGCCGACTTGGTCGCGCAGTAGGCGGCCGCGAACGGCGTGGGCAAGACCCCGACGACGCTGCCCACGTTGACGATGCGGCCGCTGCGGCGCTCGGCCATCGCCGGAAAGACCGCCTGGGTCATCGCGACCAGCCCGAGCACGTTGGTCTCGAAGACGGCGCGCACTTCGCCGACCGACAGCTCCATGAGCGGGCCGAAGAGGTTGATGCCCGCGTTGTTCACCAGGACGTCGATGCGCCCGGCGCGCTCGACGACCGCGGCGACGGCGCTCCCGATCGAAGCCGGGTCGTTCACGTCGAGCTGGAGGGTCTCGATGCCCTCGGCGGCGAGCTCGGCGAGGCTCTCGACCTTGCGCGCCGTCGCGAAGGGGCGATGGCCCGCCGTCTTGAGCTCGCGCGCGAGGGCCCGGCCGATTCCGGTCGAGCACCCGGTGACGAGGACCGTCTGCGATTTCAGCGAGGGCATAGCGAGGTCATAACGTCCTCTTTCTCGCGGTTCTCTGCGCGGGTCAATCGGCGGGCGGGCGGGGGCGCGGGTGCGGGCAGGCGCGGCGCGACCGAGCGCGCGTTTGCAGGCTCGACGATTGACGGATCCGCCGTGAGCGCGTTACAAGGCCGGCCATGGTGTGGGTCGCGGCATGCTGCCGCGAGACGCGCCATCGTGCAGGGTCGTAGGGAAGCCGGTGTGATTCCGGCGCGGCCCCCGCCACGGTGACCAGGGACGAACTCGAACACAGCCACTGGAGTGGACGTGGAAACACGCGCTCCGGGAAGGGTTCGAGGGAGGCGGCGCATCGCGCCACACCTGGAAGTCCGGAGACCGGGCCTTCGCACGCTTCGATGAACCACCACGCCGGGGTAGGCGTGGGCCAAGGGATCCTATGCGTTGCCGAATGATTGCGTGCGTGGCGCTCACGTCGAGCGTTGCGGGTGGGCTCTGGGCTTGTGGCGGAGACGACAGCGCTCCACCCGGGTCCCTGCCGGACGCCGCGGGCGTCGTGGACGCGACCGGAGACGTCACCACGACCGACGCGGCCGACGCGGCCAGGCTGCCGTCGATGGACGCCAGTGACGGAGCGGCCTCGTTCGAGAGCGGAGCCGACGGCGCGGCCCCGCCGGACGTCGAGGCCCCGCCCGACGCCGGCGTCGCGTCGCGCTTGCTGCTCTCGTTCAACGGCGGAACGCAGAGCGAGCTCGCGGCGTTCGGGCTCGCGTCGAGGCAGGTCGACGGGCGCCTGCTCTACCCCGGCTTCATCGGCACGACGTACCTCGGACGGCAGGCCCCGTGGCTGCTCGAGCAGGCCTCCGACGTGGTCGCGCGGCTCGAGCCGTCGCAGCCCTGGAAGATCGCCGCGTCGTGGAACGTGAGCCTGAACGACCGCCCCGACGGCGGGCCGCGCTACTCCGATCCCGACGCCGTCGTGGTGGGCGCGGCCGACAAGGCCTACGTGCTCCGCTACAACCGCAACGAGATCGCGGTCATCGCGCCGGGGAGCGACGGGGGTTCGGCGATCAAGGCGATCGATCTGAGCGACCAGCTCCAGGCCGACGGCGACGGCACCGTCGAGATGAGCGCGGGCGTCTACGTCGCGAGCAAGCACCTCGTCTACGTGCTCCTCGGCAACATCAACCTGCACAAGGTGGCCCCCGACGGCTACACCGCGCTCTGCGCGAACACCCACCCGACCGTCATCGCGATCGACGTCGCGACCGACGCCGTCGTCGACCTCAACGGATCGGAGCCCGGGTCCGCGCTCTCGCTGCAGGGGTACAGCCCGGGCCTGAGCGCCGGGACCATGGCGTACGACGCGGAGAACGATCGGCTCCTCGTCCTCGAGTCCGGGTGCAACGTGCCCGTCACGGTGACCGGCGACGCCGGCGATGGAGGAGACGCTGGCCCTGGAGGCGTCGTCACCGCGGGACCCGTCGTCAAGCGCCAGATCGAGGAGCTGTCGCTCTTCACCGGCCAGTCGCGCGTGCTGCTCGACCTGTCGGCGAACGGAGAGTTCCCGTCTCAGCTCGTCTACATCGACGCGCACCGAGCCATCGTTCAGCTCTTTGGCACGTACACCTGGGATCCGACGACGACGTCGCTCGGCCCCGCGATCCCCAACGCGCCCGACGCGTTCGCGTACGACGGCGTCGCGAACCTGCTCGGCGTCACCACGCGGTACGGCGCCGATGGCGGCTTCTCCGGGTACGACGTCGTGTCCGTCCGGATCGCCGACGGGAACGTCACCAGGCTGGGCGCCGACCCCTTCACGCTCGTGTCGGGGTTCCTCTCCGGCGTGCAGCTGTGGCCGGCGCCGTGAGGCGCCTCGCGCTCGGCTGCTCGCTGATTGCGGCGAGCGCCGCCTGCGGGTCGTCGGCGACGACGTCACCGACGGCGGATGGATCGAGGCCCGATGCGGCCACGGCGTCCGGCCCCGGCGACGCGGGCTCGACGATCGCGGAGGCCGGTGACCGGCAGGACTCCGGGACCCCGGCCTTCGAGGACGACGGCGGTGAGGCCGAGGCCCCCTCGGCCGACGGGGCGAGCCCTGCTTCGCTCGCCGCCGATCGCTTCGTCACGAACGTCGTCTCGTTCACGCCCGGGGAGTGTGCCGGCTTCATGGGCCGTCCTCTGCCGCAGGTGGTCGAGGGGCCGCCGGTCGGCGGCGGATCGGATCACGGGAGCATCGACGTCGTCTCGCTCGGCTCGGGCGGGACCATCGTCGTCTCGTTCGGCGACAACGCGATCGTCGACGGGCCCGGCCCCGACTTCATCGTCTTCGAGAATCCGTTCTGGGTCGCCGGAGACTCGACCGACGTCTTCGCCGAGCCGGGCGAAGTGAGCGTCAGCGACGACGGCGTGACCTGGCAGGTCTTTCCATGCAGCCCCGCTCCGGATCCGCAATCGTCGACCGGGACCGGCGCCGCCCCTCCCTATGGCGCGTGCGCCGGGTGGCACGTCGTCTGGTCGAACCCGACCAACGGAATTTCGCCCGTCGATCCCGCGGTCGCGGGGGGCGACGCCTTCGACCTCGCGGACCTCGGGGTGACGCACGCGCGGTACGTGCGCATCGTAGACGAGACCCACGAGGCTTGCCCCGAAGCCGGCGGGCGCCCGGACAACGACGGCTTCGACCTCGACGCGGTCGCGATCGTCCATGCCGAGCGGCCGTGAGGGGGCCGTGCGGGCGCGCGTGATCGTCGCAGCCGCTCTCGCGCTCGCCAGGCTCACGCTCGCCGCGGCCGCCCGCGCACAAGACGAGGTGACCGTGCGCGGTACGGCTGCCGGAGACTGGACAGCGCGAGCCGACGAGCGCGACGCGACGCGCGAGATCACCGACGCGGCGAGCCTCGTCGAGCCGCTGCCGGGCGTGCACGTGCGCCGCTTCGGGGGCGACGATTCGTTCGCGACGTTGAGCATCCGCGGCTCGTCGTCGAACGAGGTCGCCGTGATGCTCGCGGGCGTGCCGCTCACGGGCGGCGCCGACCCCACCCTCGACCTCGCGACGTTGCCGCTCTGGCCGGGCGCGGTGGCCCGCGTCCATCGGTCGTTCGCCCCTGCCTCGCTCGGACCGGGCTCGCTCGGCGGGACGCTGGTGCTCGATCCTCCGCGCGCCACCGCGCCCGCCACGACCGACGTGTGGGCTGCCGCGGGCAGCTTCGGCGAAGCGCGCTTGCGCGTCGCGAACGTGACGACCGTGACGAGCGGCGTGGGTGGCGGCGCTCGCGTCGCGACGGCCGTGAGCGCGTCGCGCACGGACAATGACTTCACGTACGTGGATCCCTTCGCGGCGGCCGTCGGTCGCGACGTCTCCACCCGGCTCCTCAACGGCGGCCACTCCGCCGCGAACGGTCTCGCGTCCGTCGCCCTCCCCGTCGCGTGGAGCCGCGCGGGCGATGGCGAGCTGACCGTCACGGCGCTCGCCCAGGCGCGTCACCAGGAGCTCCCCGGAACGAGCCTCGGCCCCACGCCCTTCGCGCATCTCGACTCCGATCGCGAGCTCGCCTCCGCCGAGCTCACGGGCCCCGCCGGGGACGGCGCCTGGCGGGCGCGCGGGTGGGGCAGGCGCGACGGACTTCACCTGGGGGACGCCCCCGGGTCTCTCGCGATGGGACCGACCCACGCCGATCAGACCCTCGTCGCCACGGGCGGAGCCGTCGGCTGGCGCGGTCGTGCGGCGCGCGTCGCCACGCTCGACGCGCAGGTCGACGCGAGCGGCGAGC
>CALFNG010000111.1 GCA_937902985.1 uncultured Myxococcales bacterium | reverse complement strand
CATTGGCACGCATTGAGGCTTTGACCGGCCTCATACCGCACCTAGCCGGCGATGAGAAATCGGTCGTAATCAGCCAAGCGCTAGATGCGGCTAGTGCGACCACCGACGACCGCAGGACCGAAGCGCTCATATTCGTGATACCTCACCTAACGGGTTATAAGAAATCGGCCGTAATCAGCCAGGCAATGACCGCAGTTCACGCCATTACTGATCCTCTTTCACGCGCTCGGGTGCGAAGTCCGCGTCCCCCAGCTCCTCGGGCTCTGGCACCCCACGCGCGTCCTCGGGAGCGCGCCGTTCGCGTCGATCGATGTCGTCGTCGACGCGCATGAACGTCCCAACAAGGTCGAAGAGGCGCTCGTCGGCGCGGCCGTGGCCACGTGCGAACGCGCGCGCGTCGATCTGATCTCGCTCGACGCCGACGGGGCCTGCTGGCGGGTTTCGGCCGTGCCCAAGTACGGCAAGGGGGTCGCCGCCCTCGCCGACGCCGTCGCCGTCGCGATCGCCGAGCGCGGGATCGCCCTCGGACGGCGCGGTCCCGGGAGCCCTCGAGACCCATGAAGCGGAGCCCGGCACCTTGAACGCCATCCTCATCTTGATGGGGCTGCTGGTGCTCTCGTACCTGGGTAGCTTCCTCGTGTCGGGGCGCAGCGTGCGCGGCGTCGGGCTGCCGTCAGGCGTCGAGTACACGGCCCTCGGGTACGTCCTCGGCCCCCACGCCCTCGGGCTCGTCGGGGCCGACAACCTGGCCTCGTTCGAGCCGGTGGTGCAGGTCGCGCTCGGGTGGCTCGCGTTCGCCGTCGGACTCGACTTCGGTTACGCGGGCGACCGGCGCGTCCGGGCGGGCAGCCTCACGGTCGGTAGTCTCGGCTCCATCCTGACCGGGGCCGCCGTCGCCGCGGCGGCGTGGTTCACGATGGACCGACTCGGGGTCGGGGGCTCGGCCACGGATCGCGTCCTCGTCGCCGGCGGCGCGGGCGCCGCGTGCTCGGAGACGACGCGCCACGCGATCCGCTGGGTCGTCGACCGGTACGACGCGCGCGGGCCGCTTGCGGACCGCATCAACGAGATCGCGCACACCGACGACCTCTTTCCCATGATCGGCGTCGCCATCCTCTTCGCGCTCGATCCGACCCGAAACGTCGCCCTCGCAATGCCCCTCCGCGACTGGCCGACGATCACGGTCGGCCTCGGGCTCTTGCTCGGGGGCGGGGCCGCCATGCTCCTCCGGAGTGAGATGCCCGTCGAAGACACCTGGGGCATCATGTTCGGCGTCTCGCTCATCGCGATCGGAACGGCCACGCGCCTCGCGATCTCGACGCTGACCGTGACCTTCTTCATGGGCATGGCCGTCTCGATGTTCACCCGCCACGGCGCCGAGCTCCGCGCGATGGTGGGGCCGACCGAGCGTCCCGTTCTCCTTCCCGCGCTCGTGCTCGCGGGCGCTCGGATCGACTTCCGGGCGATGCCCGCCCTTCCCTGGGTCGCGGCCGCGGCCATCGGGGGGCGGATCGGCGCCAAGGTCGTGACCGGGTGGATGCTCGCCGCGAGCTCGCCTCCGGCGCGCAAGGCCGGGCCCTGGGTGGGCCTCTCGCTGATGTCGTCGGGCGCGCTCGCGATGTGCATCGGTCTGGCGTTCGCGCTGCGCTTCCCGGGGCCCGTCGGAGACACCGTGCTCGTCATCGCGGCCCTCTCGGCGACCGTCGGCGAGTTCGTCGGTCCGCTTCGCCTTCGCCGTGCCCTGTTCATCGCCGGCGAGCTCCCCGAACCCGGCTCGTCGGGCGGGGTGAAGATTTGAGCTCGGGCGCGGCACGAAAAGGCGTGGGCACCCACGCCACGCACTTGCTCCTGCTCGGCGCCTTCAGCGCGCTGATGCTCTACGTGACGCGCGTCGTTCCGGAGACGCAGGGCAGCCTCTGGACGATCGCCGCCATCGGGTTCTTGTTGCTCTCCGGAACGCTGCTCAGCGAGCTGCTCGCGCCGCTCGGCCTCCCGCACCTCACGGGGTATCTCGTCGCGGGGATCGCCTCGGGACCCTACGCGCTCCGTCTCGTCGACGAGCACACGGTCAAGAGCCTGTCGCCGGTCAACACGCTGGCGCTCTCGCTCATCGCTCTGGCGGGCGGCGCGGAACTCGACATCGAAACCGTCCGCAAAGGCGCGCGCTCGCTCGGCTGGGCGATGCTCGTGCAGTGCCTGCTCGTCCTCATCGTCGTGACCGGGTGCTTCGTGGCCGTCGCGCGACCGATGATCCCCTTCACGCGCCAGCTCACGCCGACGGCGCTCGTCGGCGTCGCGATGCTCTGGGGCGCGCTCGCCGTCACGCGCAGCCCGTCGGCAACGCTCGGCATCCTGTCGCAGACGCGCGCGAGCGGCCCCCTCGCCACCTTCACCCTCGCGTTCGTCATGGTGTCAGACGTCGTCGTCGTCGTTCTGGTGGCGCTGGTCCTCGGGTGCGTCCGTCCGCTCATCGACCCGTCGGCGACCTTCTCGCTCGACTCGTTCGCGACGCTCGGCCACCAGATCGTCGGCAGCATCGCGCTCGGGACCACGCTCGGCCTGGTCATCGCGGCCTATTTGCGCCTGGTCAACCGCCAGATGCTCGTCGTCTTGCTCGTGCTCGGCTTCGGCGTCAGCACGGTCATCGAGTACCTGCAGTTCGACTCCCTCCTCACGTTCATCGTCGCGGGCTTCATCGTCCGCAACATGTCGAAGCAGGGGCACAAGTTCACGGCGTACATCGAGAAGACCGGGACCGTCGTCTACGTCGTCTTCTTCGCCACGGCGGGCGCCGACCTCGACGTTCCGCTCGTGCGCCAGCTCTGGCCGGTCGCGCTCCTGCTCGCGGGGTCGCGCTCGCTCGTCACGTGGGGCGGCTCCCTCTTCGCGGGCAAGATGGCGAAGGACGCGCCGGTGCTCCGCCGGTGGGCCTGGTCTGGCCTCGTGTCCCAGGCCGGCCTGGCCCTCGGGCTGTCGGTCATCATCGCGCGCGAGTTCCCGTCGATTGGCCCGTCATTCCGCGCACTCGCAATCGCCACGGTCGCGATCAACGAGATGATCGGGCCGGTGCTCTTCAAGTTCGCGCTCGACCGTGCCGGCGAGACGTCTCGCGTGCAGCCGCCGACGTTCCCCTCCATGCCTCCGCCGCCGATGAGCTAGAGAGCGCGCTTGCCTGCCGGGCACGACGCCGCGATACTCGCGCTTTTCGGCGACCCTCCGATGCGAAGCGCTCGACCCCTGCCGCGGTCCGAATCCGCCGCCCACCTCGGAAAGTACCGCGTGCTCGCGCAGCTCGCGCGAGGTGGCATGGGCGTGATCCACCTGGCGGTCCTCGAGGGGCCTGGCGGTTTCTCCAAGCTCCTGGTCGTGAAAGAGCTGCGCGCAGAGCTCGCCGCCGACGAAGCGTTCGTCGCGATGTTCTTCGAAGAGGCCCGCGTCGCGGCACGACTCAGCCACCCGAACATCGTGCAGACCCTCGAAGTGGGCAGCCAAGGCGACCGGCATTTCCTGGCCATGGAGTACATCGAGGGCCCGTCGCTCCTGCGGTTTGCGCGCCGGGCGCACCGCCGCGGAAAACTCGTTCCGCTCTCGGTGCATCTCTACTTGCTCGGTGAAACCCTGGCCGCGCTCGAGTACGCGCACAGCCTCACGGAGCACGACGGCACGCCCACCGGTTTCGTGCATCGAGACGTCAGCCCTGGCAACGTGCTCGTGACGTACGACGGCCACGTGAAGCTCGTCGACTTCGGCATCGCGCAGACCTCTGCCGCGGCCGACGCAACCCATGCCGGGACCCTCAAGGGCAAGATGAACTACATGGCGCCCGAACAGGCCGCGTGCGAAGCGGTCGATCGCCGGGCCGACGTATTCTCGGCGGGCCTGCTGCTCTGGGAGGCTGTCGTCGGCCGCCAGCCGTGGGAAGGGGAGAGCGACGGCGCGATCCTCCGCCGCCTCCTCGCCGGCGACATTCCCCGGGTGCGCGACGCTCTGCCCGAAGTCGACGCGAACCTCATGGCTATCGTCGATCGCGCGACCAGCGCCGAGCCCGACGACCGGTATCCGACGGCGCTGGCCCTGCGCGACGATCTGGAGAAATATCGCGCCCAGCTCGACGCGAGCGGAGCCCGCCTCGAGGTCGCCGCCCTTCTTTTGCAGCTCTTTGCCGAAGACCGCAAACGGCTGCGCGCAGTCCTCGACGACCGGCTCGGGAATCACGGCCAACACGGCCGACCGCTGACGTCGTCGGGGCCTCGATTCGCCGCCGAGGCGCCGGTCGATCGTAAGCTTGCTGACGATCCGGCGCGACTCGACCATAAGCTTGCTGACGATCCGGCGCGACTCGACCGTAAGCTTGCTGACAATCCGGCGCGACTCGACCGTGAGCTTGCTGACGATCCGGACGGTCCGGGGTGCGACGAGGCGTCTCAGCCGGTCCCGTCGCTAGCGCCATCGGCCATCTGGATCCCTCCGGCGCCCACGGGGCGCCGCCGGGGGTGGTGGGCCGCCGGAGCTCTTCTGTTCGCCGCGGCGGCGGCCGTGGTCGCCCTCCGTGGCCGAGGCGCGAGCTCGATCGCGGAGCTGTGGCCGGGCGTCGACGGTGCGGTCCCCCCTGTCGGACGGGCTCCTGCGACCGCGTCGACGACCGTCGTCGGTCTGCAGGGCATCGCGCCGCGCGAGGAGCACACGCCCCTCGATGCAGAATCGGGCGCGCCCCTGCCTGGGGTCCCGGGCGCCCCGTCGTCGAAGCCCGACGCCGCCCCCCCACCCTCGGCGGCTAGCCGCTGATCGTGGAGCCTCCGTCGATCACGATCGTCTGCCCGGTCGTGAAGCTGCCCGCGGCCGACGCGAGGAAGACAGCGGCGCCCGCGATCTCCCTTGGCTCGCCGATGCGGCGCAAAGGGTACGTGCGCACCGTGTTCTCGTAGATCGCGGGGTTCTCCCACAGGGCCTTCGCGAAGTCGGTGCGCACGAGGCCCGGCGCGATGCAGTTCACGCGCACGTTCTTCGGGCCCCACTCGACGGCGAGGTTTCGCGCCATCTGCATGTCGGCGGCCTTCGAGATGCCGTACGCCCCGAGCTTCTCCGAGCCTTTGAGACCGCCGATGGAGGAGACGATCACGACCACCCCGCCGCCGCGGGCGGCCATGTCTGGAATGGTCATCTGGCAAAGCCAGTGATTGCTCCGGATGTTGCTCTCCATCACCTTGTCGAACGCGCGGTCTGGGATTTCCTGGCTCGGACCGAAATGCGGATTGACCGCCGCATTGCAGACGAGCACGTCGACGGCGCCGTACGCCTTCTTCGTCTCGTCGACGAGGCGCTGCAGATCGTCTTTGCTTCCGATGTTGCAGGGGACGACGATCGCCTCGCCGCCCTTCGCGACGATGGCGTCCCGCACCTCTTCGCATGCGGCGGGCTTGCGGCTCGACACGACCACCCTGGCGCCGAAGGCCGCCATCGCTTCGGCGATGGCGCGCCCGATGCCCCTCGAAGAGCCGGTGATCAACGCCACTTTTCCATCAAGTCTGAAGAGGTCTCGCATCGATATCTCCTGCATGGGGCGTCGCGGCGCAACGTATCGCGACGTGACCCACGCGGCGAGTCGGGGTGCACGACTCGGGCCCTCACCTCGGTGCAATGATCGGCTCGGACTGCAAGTCAGGTCGGCGACGCGGCGATGATCCCCTCGACGATCGCATCCATGAGGGACGCAAATTGCGGCCGACCGAAGTCGCTCCGGCTGTAGAGCCAGTCGACGTGCGGCGGGTCGCCTTCGAGCTCCGCCATCGCCCGCTCTTTGACCGGAGACGAGTCGCGAAAGTGACCGAGCACGTCGAGATGATCGCCGTAGCCGGCCCATACGAGCTTGCCCCAGATCTGCGACCGGATGGGCACGGCGCCATCGTTGGCGCGAGCGCCGGGAGGGCGCCCGAAGACGCGCGCGAGCAGTTGCTCGTTGTCGTCGCCCGCATGGGAAGCGGCGCACGGGTAGCGGCGGTCGAGCCGGGAGGTGAGGGTGTAGATCATCGCGAAGACCGCGCTGCTGACGACGCTCCAGGGGTGCCACAGCTCCTGCAGCAGCATGCGCGCCGAGGGTGACGGGGCCATCGACGCGGTCGACTGGTAGACGACGTCGGGGCGGTCTTCGACCCCCGCGATGTAGAGGTCCATCGCCTCGGGCATGAGCTGCACCATCGCGCCCTGGTCTCCGGCGATGGCATCGACGTACTCGCGGAGGTCCGTCCCGCGCACGTCGTCGAGGAGGTGAATGAGCGCCTCGGTCGCGCGATCGAAGACCTCGACCTTCAGGCCGATCGACCGGTCGACGCCGCTGAACGCCGCGACCACGGCGCGCGCGACCGCAAGCGGCGGAGACCCGAACGAAAGCGCCACGACCGTCAGGGCGCTGAGAGCGCGGAGGGCCCGCTCTCCGCTCGCCGTCGTGAAGAAGCTCGCGAGGGGCGTTCCGTAGTGAGGCGCGTTCATCGTCGTGACGCTCGCCAGGCGCCCACGCCATGCGAGCGCGGTCGGCCGGACCGCGAGAGCGACGCTCGGCGACGCGACGAGCCGCGCGTCGAGGCCGCCCGTCGAGTGGCCGATCAGATGAATCGGGCCGGCGCGGGGGTTGGTCGGGTCGCACGTGCTCGCGACGAGCTCCGTGAGCTTGAGCGCCCGCCGGCGAATCGACGCCGTGGGCGATACGTGGGCGACGTGCGTCACGACGTCGTCGCCGCGAGCACGGAGGCGCGTCACGAGCGCCCGCTCGACGTGGGTGAAGTAGTCGTAGGAGGCGAGGCGACCGAACCCGAACATGCCGGGCGACAGATAGATGTGATGACGCATGCGGGGCGGGTGAAGGCTACGCGCCCGACGCGCGTCGGGCGCGCGCTTCGTGAGCGCTTCGTGAGCCCGATGGGCGGCCAGATCTCGCGCCCGCCCCGGACGGGGAGAGCGTCCGAACGAACCGCGCGACCGCGACGGGCCATGCTAGAGCCCGTCGCACATCCGGTATGTCGTCGGAGGCGCGATCGACGCCAGCGAGGGCGAACGAGGGTAGAGATGGAGACATGGACGCACGACTGGAGGCGGCCGCTCGCGCGCTTTCGGTCTTCGATCCCCTCGCGGCGCTGCAAGACGTCGCCCTCCGGAGCGATCCCCCGGGGCTCGCCATGCGCGGCATCGCGATGGCCCAGCTCGGGGAGTTTGCCATGGCGCGGCGGCTGCTCAGGCGGGCTGCAGCAGCCTTCGCGCCCGGCCAGCAGGTCGCCCGTTTTCGCTGCGTCGCGGCGGAAGCCGAGGTGGCCCTCGCGTGCCGTGATTTCGAGGCCGCCCGGCAGGGGTTCGAGAGGGCGGCGACCCACCTCGCGGCGCTCGGCGACGTAGAGAACGCGCTCTTCGCCAGGCTCCAGCTCGTGCGGCGCCTCGTCTGGCTCGGCAAGCTGAACGACGCCGCGCGGTCGCTGGCGTCCCTCGATCTCGTGGGCGCGCCCGCGCGCATCGTGGCCGTGGCGGAGCTCGTCGGAGCGGACATCGGGGTTCGCAGCGTACGCCCGCGCATCGCGCGGCTCTCGCTCGAGCGCGCACGCGCCGCCGCGCGCGTCGCTGCCATTCCGTCGCTCACGGCGGAGGTCGACCACGCCGTGCGTATGCTCGATGCGCCGGTGGCGCGCCTCCGCGTCTCGGGAGCCGAGCGGTTCGTCGACCTCGACGAAGCGGAAGCCGTCCTTCGCTCGCGCGCGTTCGTCGTCGATGCGTGCCGGCGAGAGGTGCACGCGGGGGGCGCCGTCGTCTCCCTCGTCGCCCGGCCGGTGCTCTTCTCGCTGGTCGTCGCGCTGGGTGAAGCCGCGCCGGGCGAGGCCACGCGAGAGCTCCTGGTTCATCGCGCGTTCTTCGCGCGCACCGTCAACGACTCCCTGCGCGCCCGTCTTCGCGTCGAGATCGGGCGCCTCCGTCGATTGCTGGGCGCGATGGCCGACGTCCAGGCGACGACCGGCGGCTTCACCATCGTGCCTCTCGGAGCCGCGAGAGGCTCGCGAAGCCGAGGCGTGCCGGTGCTCCTGCCGCCGACCCCCGGCGACGCGAACGCGCTGGTCGCGTTGCTCGGCGGAGGCGAGGCCTGGTCGACCTCGGCGCTCGCGGCGGCCCTCTGCCGGAGTCAGCGCGCGATCCAGCGCGCGCTCGGGGCGCTCGAAGCCGAGGGCCGGGTCCAGGCGATCGGACGCGGCCGGGCCCGGCGGTGGATGGCGCCGGGGTCGAGCGGTTTCGCGACGACGTTGTTACTCGCCCCCACGAAGTCGACGGGCTAAGCCTGTCCCGGAGCAGGATCGCCGTGCCCCGAACTCCCTCGAAGCCGCGCGTCGGTCCCGCGGACGTCGTCCGCGAATACGGCCCGTTCCCGGGCGTCCCGCACGTTCACGGCGTCAGCTTCGACGGCAGCGCCGTCTGGATCGCGGCCGGGGAGTCGCTGCAATCGTTCGATCCGGCGAGCGGCCGTGTGACGCGCTCTCTCCCCGTGGTCGCCACGGCCGGCACGGCGTTCGACGGGCGTCATCTGTTCCAGCTCGCGGGCGAGCTTATCCAGAAGATCGACCCGAATACCGGCGAGGTCTTGTCGACGTTGCCGGCTCCCGCTCCCGGCCCTCACTCGGGCCTCACCTGGGCCGAGGGGACGCTCTGGGTCGCCCGGTATCGGCACCGACAGATCGTCCAGATCGATCCAGAGACCGGCCGCGTCCTGCGTACGGTCGAATCGACGCGTTTCGTGACGGGCGTCACCTGGATCGAGGGTGTCGAGGGCGCCGAGGGCCAGCTCTGGCACGGAACGCGCGGAGACGACGTGAACCCTGAGAACGAGCTACGCCGCGTCGATCCGGCCACGGGAGACGTGCTCGAGCGGCTCGTGATGCCCGAGGGGGTCCTCGTATCGGGCCTCGAAGCGGGCCAGGGCGACGTGCTCTATGCCGGCGGCGCCACGAGCGGCAAGGTGCGCGCCGTGCGGCGCCCGAGCCACGGCTGACGGGAGCCGAGACGGCGAGCTATCGCGACCGCAACATCAGTTCCACCCCGGACGACCCCTGCCGCAGGGGTCGCACTTGTTCGACTTCGTCGACTGAACGAGCCCCGCGTTTTCGCCCGAGAACGTCCAGCAGCTGCACGTCGTGGCGCCGGTGCTGCACACGGCCTGCTCGAGCGTCGGGTCGAGGCTTGCCTTGCCGGGCCCGCCGCCGCCGCCCGAGGAACACGATTGAATCGTGCAGCTCGCGCTGTTGCCGGCGAAGGCGGAGCACGCCTCCTGGGCCTCCCTTTGGTTGTACGTCCCGGCCGGGGCGCAATCCTCGTAGGTCTGGCCCAATCCGTTCGAGTGGACGGTACACCCCGAAGCGCAGGGGCAGGCGCCCGCGTCCTTAGCGGGATCCTTAGCGGGAGTGGGTGAGGTCCCGACCGCATCGATCGACGGCGGATTGGCCGTCGGGGTATCGGAACCGGGCTGCGGTGCGGCCGGGGACGCGTCGTCGACCTCGACGGCCATCGCACCGCTCTGGCTCGCAGCCGCGGGGTCGACCGCCGGGGCGCTCGCCGGCGAGGGGTCGAGCGCCGGGGCGCTCGCCACCGCCGCGTCGCCCCAGGCGGCGCCGTCCTGAACATCGGCGTCTTCGCCGCCGTTGCCGACCGTCGGTTCGCCGGGGCGCGTCTGCGAGAGATCGTGCAAGCCGAGCGCGTCCCCGCATGCGGCGCATGCGAAGGCGCAGGCGCACCCGACGATGCTGCATGCAAGGAAGCTGGCGACGATTCGTTTCACAGGAATTCTCCGTTGAGGCTAAGACCCGCTCGGCCGGCGCCCGCCGTGGTGCCGAGCGAAACGCGGTGTCCGCCGGGTGCCGTGAAGTAGATCAAGGCGCCCGTACCGAGCAGCAGGCCTCCTCCCACGAGAGCGATCCCCGAGAGGCGCGCCTGGGTGTGCGCGCGATTGCCGTCCTCGACGCCCGCGGCCGTGCAGGTGTTCGCGTTGCCGCCGCATTCGTCGCTCAGGGCTCGAGCGTCCGTCGACTTGGCGAGCGCCGCGAAGACTCCTCCGAGCGCGAGGCCCGCGAGACCGACCCCGCCGATCACCAGGCCCAGCGGGCGCTGCGGACCCGCTCCCGCCGTGACCGGCGCAGGCGGCTCGAGCACGACGAGGCGACTCTTGTCGCCCTCGCGCACCACCACCGTCATCGATTGCGGAGCGTGACCCTCCGATTCAAAGACCACCTGGTGGGCGCCGGGGTCGACGGAGATGGGGGCGGCGGCCGCGGTCGCCGGCACGGACTGACCGTCGAGCAGGATCGAGCCGCGATGCGCGGCTCCGGGATCGCCGTACGCGAAGACCACCGACGGAAGGGCTTCATCGATGGCGCGCAGTCGCTCGGCGCAGTCGTCGCGAACCGGCGCGGGGCACCGCTGCGCCGTGCAGACGACGAGGCGCGCGCGGGCTTCGAGCAGCGCTCCCGCGGCACGCAGATCCTGCGCGTCTTCGTTCGCGTTCACGCATTCATCGACGGCTGGTTTCGAGGCGAACGCCGTTCGGGAGACGAAGAGACCGCCGGAAGCGGCTGCGACGACGCAAAGACCGAGGGCTCGCGGGCGGGTCACTATCAGAGGCACTCGCGCTTCCATCTCTTCTTTCCGGTCACCGGCAGGATCGCGTAGGGAGGATTGCAACTATCGGGCGCAACCCTGGCCACGGGGCGTGCGTCCCGCTGCGGGCGCTCTTCGTTCGCTCGGGCGGGCTTTGGGCTAGAGGCTTTCGTGGGCTCGGGCCCCGTGTCGACCCTGCGCTCGACCGCCAGCGGAACCGCGGCCGTGGGGACGCCCGCGAGCGTGGCCAGAATGTCTTCTGGGGCGTCCGGCAGCGACGCTGTCGACGACCCCTGCGGCATCGTGTCGGGATCGAGGCTCGCGGGTTCGACCGCCGCGGTAGCCACCTCGACACGCGGCCCGACGGGCTGTCGCGACGCGAGCGCCATCGAATGCGCGGGTTGCGACCGAGGCGGCCCGAAGACCGAGAACGCACTTGTTGTGAGGCTGGCGAGAGCGAACGCGACCACGGCGCGGGGAACCCACGCGCGGTCGCGCGATCGCCAGCGACGCCGAGCGGGAGCGTGAACGGGCCCCCTCGACGCGCCGGCGGAGCCGGAGGACACGAGCGTCGGAGTGCACGGCGCCTCTTCGCCCGCGAGGCTCGCCCCCGTCGAAGTCTCCGGGCTCGCGAGCGCAGCACGCAGCGGCTCCCGGCATGCCTCGGCGAACGCTTCTCTCATCGACTGGGCCGAGGGCCAGCGCTTGCCCTTGTCGAACTGGAGCGCCCGGTCCACGACGCCGACGAACCCGGACGACACATCCGGCGCGGCCTCGGCGAGGGAGCGGGCCTGGCGCGAGCCGGTCAGGACCATCATTTCTTCAGGCGTCTCGGCCTCGTGGACGAACCGCCCGGACATCAGCGCGAAGGCCGTGGCTCCGACCGACCAGACATCCGAGCGCGCGTCGACCTCGTGGCTCTTGCCGAGGGTCTGCTCGGGCGCCATGTACGGGAGGGTCCCGATGACGCTGCCAGCGCGGGTGTCGGTCACTGCCCCTTCGAGCACGCGCGCGACGCCGAAATCGAGAACCCGCAACGTCCCGTTCCGCTCGATGAAGAGATTCTCGGG
Organism: uncultured Myxococcales bacterium; assembly: GCA_937902985.1. GTDB lineage: Bacteria > Myxococcota_A > Polyangia > Polyangiales > Polyangiaceae > Palsa-1150. The sequence continues at coordinate 16,212 of CALFNG010000111.1, read as the reverse complement.
CTTGATGTCCCGGTGAACGATCCCGTTCGCGTGCGCGGCCGACAACACGTCGAGGAGCTGGCTCATGAGCCGAGCGACTTCGACCGGTGGCAACCGGCGGCCACGTCGCTCCCAGAGGGACTCCACCGTCTCGCCTTCGAGCAGCTCCATGACGAAGAAGACGGAGCCCTCGTCCGTGGTTCCGTCGTCGAGAGCGCGCACGGTACCGGCGTGCCGCACGCTGTTGGCGGCGTACCCTTCGCGAAGGAACCGGGTCCGCACATCCGCGTTCTCTTCGTGCACCGCGTGGAGAACCTTGACGGCGACGCGGTTGGCGTTGCGCAGGTGGGTGGCCGCGAACACCGATGCCATCGCGCCCGACCCGAGCAACCGATCGAGCCTGTACGTTCCCGCGACGATGGTGCCGAGCGCCATCCCGCGCCGCCTGCTCTTTTCGGCGTGCGAGGGCCGCGCGCCATCCGGCCAGCATTGCGCACCCAGGCTGGCGACCATCGACCCGAAGACAAAGCATCAAGCGTGCCCGGAGAGATCTCGGCGGCTGCGCTTGCGCCGCCCGCCCCGACTTTCGCGAGCCTGGCCCGGACCACGCGCGCGCTCGCTAAGCGGCCCGCGCGCGCGCTCGCTATGCGGCCCGCGCGCGGCCCACCCGGGCATCGTGCCACACGCGGCGATTCGGTACGCCGACCCGGCAGCATCGGCAGCGCAGAGAGCGCTTCATGACAAGGCGTCGCGCACGCGGGCGTGGTCCTCGTCGCCGAGCGCCGGGCGCGGGCGTCCCCGAACCTGACCGAGGCCTTCGTGTCGGCGGCAGACGGCGGCGATCGACTTGCACGGGACGCGACTTCGATCTCGTCGTTGCGTTCGATCGCACGGCGAGCACGCCGGGGCGGGCCATCGCCGAGTCGAGCTTCCACCACTTCGCGGACTACAACTGGGACACATCGAAGGGAAAGCCCAGCTTCGTCACCGAAGCCCCCGGCGACGCCATCCAGCGCGACGAGCATTTGCTCGACGACATCCGGGCGTACATCGAGAACTGCGTCGAGTGGCTCGCGCCGCAGGCGTGACGCTAGGCCGTCCTGCTCGCTCCGCTGCCGCTCCCGGATCTCATCGCGCACCCGCGTGCAAGGGCGTGAAGTCGTGGGCGCGCGGTGCTCTCGCGTCGAAGTCGAGCCACCGGAGCATGATGGCTCGTGCGATGTGAACGGGCCCGGGCAGGCGCATCAGGCGACGAATCGCCTCGGCCGCGGCGTGGTCGCCACCGGCCTCGAGGCCGACGACAGCGAGATACAGGTCTTCCACGTCGTCGTCCTTGGCCGGATCGACGCGCCTGGCGGCGGCTAACGCTTCATCGCGCTTGCCGTCCAGCGCTGCGAAATAGGCCTCGAGCACTGCGACTGACTCCGGGAAGCCACCGCGCGAACGGTACTCGTCGAGCGCCGCGCGTGCATACTGGACGAGGGCCTCCTTCGCTGACCCGGCGCGCGACTCGGCGAGCATTCGCGTGAGGTAGGCGCGGTGCCAGCGGTCCTTCTGAAAGGCGAGCGCGTCGCGACCCTGCGGATCCCAGGTGCCGCGCGCCGCGCAAAGGGTCGCCTGATCGTTCTCGGCGAGCGCCGCGGCCGGATCGCCCTGGCCCTCCCGGATCATCATCATCGCGTTGTGCGACCAGAACTCGTCCGGGAGCTCCGGACGCTTTGCGAGCGTGGGAATGACCGCGACGAACGCGGCGGCCGCGTGCTCGAAGTCACCCGCATAGACGAAGCGCGTCGCGCGAACGTGCGCGACGAGATAGGCGAGGTGGGCGTCGTCGCCAACGAGGGACTCGGCGGCAACGAGGTGCTTGTCGGCCGCGGGAAACTCGCTGGCCGCAGTGGCCTTTCGCGCGGCGTCGAGCGCCTGCTGGAACGCCGGAGGCGGAGGCGGAAGAGGGCTCGGCGGAGGCGGCGACGAGGAGGTCGCCGCCGTCTGCGGGGGAGGCGCCGCCACGCTTGCGACCGATGCGGCAGGCAGGGCGGCGGGAGGAGCCTGCGGCGAGGCCCCGGAGCCACTCGGTACGGCCTGGGCCACGACGGGTCCGACGGTCGCCGCCGCGCACCCGGCCATGGGCGCGACGAGGGTGGCAACGGCGAGCGAGACGGCGACGAACGAGAGAGATCGCATGCGCACGGGAGACTACCCGGGCCCCGCCCTGCCGGGCGAAGGACCGCGATCGGTGAGCGGGAGGGCGTGACTGCCGGCCCGTCGGCGCGTGAGCGCCTCGTGGGCTACGCTCGGCCCCCCAGCCATCCCATGACGCCCATGACGCCCATGACGCCCGTGACGACGCCGACACCGACCCTCACGCTCTTCGACTTTCCCGCCACGACCGGCCTCGACCGATGGGAGTCGTTCTCCCCGTTCGTTCTCGAGGTCTCGCGCGCCATGCGCCTGGCCAAGGTTCCGTTCGCGACGACGCAGGTGAACATGATGAAACTGAAGGACATCAACCCCCTCGGGCAGCTCCCCGCGGCCGCCTTCGGCGAGGAGAAGGTCGCCGGCTCGACCCGGATCCTCGAGCGGCTCGAGGCTCTGGTGCCCGGTTCGATGACGGGCGGGCTCGACGCGCGCGGCGTGGCCGAGGCGTGGCTCTGGAAGGAGTTCGCGGACACGTCGCTCTATCCGTACGTCCTGACCACACGCTGGGTCGATGACCGCGGCTGGCCAGTGCCGCGCGACCACTTCTTCGCCGCTCTGCCCGCGCCGCTGCGGGCGTTCGTCCCGGGGATGGTGCGGCGCTCGATGAAGAAGAAGCTCATCGAGCGCGACTTCACGCGCGCGGGGATCGACGCCTGCTACGCGCGCATGGGGCGCGTGCTCGATTTCCTCGACGCGCGCGCGCCCGACGAGGGATTCTGGGTCGGGCCCAGGGCCACTGTGGGGGACCTCGGCCTCTTCGCGCACCTGCACTCGCTGCGCCTCCCCCTGATACCGTGGCAGGCCGAGGAGGTCGCCCGCAGAAAGCGGCTGACGCGGTACCTCGATCGGGTCGATGCAGCCACGCCCCTGGTCTCCACGTAGTCGGGCTTCGAGCCGACGCCGCGCGGTGGGCGAGGCCAGGCGAGAACAAGGACCAGAGACACGGCACACCGCTGGCGTCGTGGTCATCCCGCGAAAGAGTGGATTTGCGGGTGTTCGCGTGTGAAGGTCCGTCCGCTCTCCGGTCAATCTCGAGGACGCATGTGGCGAACCAGGCATTTTCTCTTAGCGGGATATCTTTGCGGTTGTAGCGGCATTGCACCGCCTGCGTTGGATGGACTGCACAACGAGACCGACGCGAGCTCGATGGACGCGGAAATCCCTAGCGAAGTGGGCGGCGATTCGACCCCACCGGATGGCGGGAGGGAAGCCTCCACACCGAACGACGCCGGACCGAAGCTGGGGAGCGACGGCGGCGGCAGTGGCGATGGCGGCGGGTCGCGGCCCACGTATCCCCCGCTCGTGTTCTCGACGATCGCGCACGCCGCGAAGGTTGGCGGCCAGTTCTATTTCACCGAGGGCCCCGTCTGGGATCCGAGCAAGAACGCTCTATTCTTCACCGACATCCAGGCGCATCAGGGCGGCACCACGGGCGGCGCGGTCTACAAGCTGACCTTGCCGAGCACTTTCGAAGTTCTGTTCCAGCCCGACGGCAACGCCGATGGTCTCGGATTGGATCCCGACGGGAACCTCATTGCGGCCGGCTACGGAGCGCGGAGCGTCTGGCGCCTTTCCGGCGCGAGCACGATGACGACGCTGTCTCCTTGCTCCGGCGGCGCCGGCAGTTGCTACCAGGGTCGGGAGCTCAACACGCCCGACGACGTCACGGCTCGGTCCGACGGGACCCTCTACGTGACCGATCCCACCTTCGGGCAGGCTCTCGCGTCCGGATCGCTCGGTCTCGCCAATGCCCAAGGCGTCTACCGACTCACGACGGACGGCGTACTCCACCTCGAGGAGGCCACGACGGGCGGCCCCAACGGGGTCAACCTGTCTCCCGACGAGAAGACTCTCTACGTGGCGTATACCTTACTGAATTCGGTCTCGAAATTCAGCGTCGCCGTCGACGGGTCCCTGAGCAACAAGACGGCGTTCGCGAGCGCGACCCTGGCGGACAGCATGTGCGTGGACGCGGGCGGGAACGTGTTCGTCGCCACGTCCTCGGGGCTCGCGGTCTTCGACTCCACGGGCAAGGCGCTGGGGACGATCGCGGTCGGAGGCGACGTCGTGACGAATTGCGCCTTCGGCGGCGCGGATCAGACGACGCTCTTCATCACATCCCACGCGCAAGGGTTCGGGACTCCGACAGCCGGGAGTTCTTCCATATACGAGGTCGACAAGATGCCCGTGCCCGGGATCCCGGGCCAGAACTGAGGCCAGGCGAAGGCGACGCCTCGGTCCCCGAGCCGCAGCCTCCGAACACGACCGCGTTCGCAACGACGAACGGCATCAAGGACGCGGAGCGGCGACGCAGAACGAGTAGCCGGCATGGAATCTCCTGCAACGTGGAGCACGCTGGATGCCACGGGTCGGGCCCGCTCGCGACTCGATGTTACCACGCCCCTGTCCCGCGTCGCCCGCACGAGGGCGACACCGCGGTCAATCGAGCTGCTGAACGAACTCCATCGCCACGTCCGCGATCACTACGCGCGCTCGCGTGACTCCCTGGATGCGTCCCGGCGACTCGAGGCTCGCCCTCGCATCGCCTCCGATCTCGACGCCCGGCTCGAGCGTGGGAGCGTGTCGGTCCCGCGGCCGGCGGGCTTGTCGTTCGCGAAGACCCACTCGACAACCCCGTGCTGCTTCTCGTCTGCGGTGAAGGCGTGCTCCGCCGTCGCGACGTCGGCGAGGTGGCCGTCGGCGGTCTCGAGCCAGACGGTCACCTTCGCTTCGAAGACATCGTGGAGGTGCTGCGCCGCGACGCTCGCGAGGTTCTGCGTCGCGCGCGTCGCGGCGAGGTCGCGGCTCACGCCGTAGAGGCTCGCGGTGCGGCGCTCGCGATATCGCGCTTCGTCGGCCTGTACCCGGACACGCCGGGTGAGATTGCTGATGACGACGGCCACGACGAACATCACCGCGAACATCACGATGTGCTGGAAGTCGGATACGGCAAAGCTCAGGTACGGAGGCACGAAGAGGAAGTCGAGGAGCAGCACGCTCGCCACCGCAGCGGCGATCGACGGCCCGTATCCGAATCGCAGAGAATGCCAGCGCCGCGTCGAGGTCGAACTCTTCGACGATGACACCCCGATGGTCGACCTTGCGACGGGGCAAGAGCTCCAGGCCGAGGACGAGCGCGCCGGTGTCGAAGCGACCGTGGGTCTCGACCACGCCGATGACGACGTCTCGCTTCAAGTCCCGCTCGCTGCGCGCGGCCTCGAGCATCGCGTACGTCTTGCCGACCCCCGGCGCGGCGCCGAAGAAGATGACGAGCTTGCCGCGGCGCGCGCGTCGCTCCTCGGCGTTCACCCGGCGAAGGAGCTCGTCGGGATCGGCGCGCGCCTCGCTGGACACGGGCGCGAGCTTACTTGATCTCGTCGAGCGCGAGGTTCAGCTCGAGGACGTTGACGCGGTCCTCGCCGAGAATTCCGAGCTGGCGCCCCTCGACATGCGCCTGCACGAGCGCCTTCACGCGCGCATCGTCGAGGCCCCGCGCCTTCGCGACGCGATGCACTTGATACTGCGCCGCGGCGGGCGAGATGTCCGGATCGAGGCCGCTGCCGGACGACGTCACCAGGTCGACCGGGATAGGAGCCTGGTTGTCCGGATCGGCGGCCAGGAGCGCGTCGACTCGACCCTTGACCTCGTCGATGAGCGCCGGGTTGTTCGGGCCGAGGTTCGACGCGACCGACGAGCCGCCGTTGTACGGGAGCGCCTTTCCGTTCGAGTCCGTCGTCGCGGAGAGGCGCCCCCAGAAGTACTTCGGATCATCGAAGGACTGGCCGATGAGCGTCGAACCGATGGGTTTGCCGTCCTTGAGGACGAGGCTTCCGTTCGCCTGGTGAGGAAAGGCCGCCTGCGCGATCCCCGTGACGAGGAGCGGATAGGCCAAGCCCGTGACGAGCGTGAGGGCGGCCAGGGTGACGAGAGCGGGGCGAATTTGGGAGAGCATGGGACGACCTTCGTTCAGACGAGGTGGACGACGACGAGGAGCACGTCGATGAGCTTGATACCGATGAACGGCACGACGATGCCGCCGAGGCCGTAGATGAGGAGATGATCCCGGAGGAGACGCGACGCGCCGACCGCGCGGTACGTGATGCCGCGGAGCGCGAGCGGGATGAGGGCGATGATGACGAGCGCGTTGAAGATGACCGCGCTCAGGATGGCGCTCTGCGGAGTGGCCAGGTGCATGATGTTGAGCCTGCCGAGCACCGGGTAGGTCGAAGCGAAGGCGGCCGGGATGATCGCGAAGTACTTGGCGATGTCGTTGGCGATGCTGAACGTGGTCAACGCGCCGCGCGTCATCAGGAGCTGCTTTCCGATCTCGACCACCTCGATGAGCTTCGTCGGGTTCGAGTCGAGGTCGACCATGTTGCCGGCCTCCTTGGCGGCCTGCGTGCCGGTGTTCATCGCGACGGCGACGTCGGCCTGGGCGAGCGCGGGCGCGTCGTTCGTGCCGTCGCCTGTCATCGCGACGAGGCGCCCGCCCTTCTGGTGATCGCGAATGAGGGCGAGCTTCGCCTCGGGCGTGGCCTGAGCGAGGAAGTCGTCGACGCCGGCCTCCGCGGCGATCGCGGACGCCGTCACCGGGTTGTCGCCGGTGATCATGATCGTCTTGATGCCCATCTTGCGGAGCTCGGCGAAGCGCTCCTTGATGCCGCCCTTGACGATGTCCTTGAGCCGGATGACGCCGAGCACCCGGGCTCCCTCCGCCACGACGAGCGGCGTGCCGCCCGCCTTCGAGACGGCCGCCACGTCCGCGTGCACCTCGGGCGGGAACGAGCCGCCCTGGGCGGTGACGTACGACTCGATGGACTCTGCGGCGCCCTTGCGGATCTCGCGCCCGTCCAGGTCCACGCCGCTCATGCGCGTCTGCGCCTTGAAGGGGACGAACGTGGCCTTGAGCGCGTGCACGTCGCGCTCGCGGATGTCGTACTGTTCCTTCGCCAGCACGACGATGCTGCGCCCCTCGGGCGTCTCGTCGGCGAGCGAGCTCAGTTGCGCCGCGTCGGCCAGCCCCTTCTTGGTGCACCCCGGGGCGGGCAGGAACTCCGTCGCTTGCCGGTTGCCGAGCGTGATCGTGCCCGTCTTGTCGAGCAGGAGCACGTCGACGTCGCCGGCGGCCTCCACCGCGCGCCCGCTCGTCGCGATGACGTTCGCCTGGATCATCCGGTCCATGCCGGCGATGCCGATGGCCGAGAGCAACCCGCCGATGGTCGTCGGAATGAGGCAGACGAGCAGCGCGACCAGCACCGTAATCGTGATCGGCGCCCCTTGCTTCGCCGCCTCGACGCTGAAGAGCGAGTACGGCAAGAGGGTGACGGTGGCCAGAAGGAAGATGATCGTGAGTGCGGCGAGCAGAATGTCGAGCGCGATCTCGTTCGGGGTCTTTTGGCGCTTCGCGCCCTCGACCATCGCGATCATCCGATCGAGGAAGGTCTCGCCCGGGTTGGCCGTCACCTGGACGATGAGCCAGTCGGAGAGCACGCGCGTGCCTCCCGTCACGGCGCTGCGATCGCCGCCGCTCTCGCGGATGACCGGCGCGCTCTCGCCGGTGATCGCGCTCTCGTCGACCGAAGCGACGCCCTCGACGATCTCACCGTCGACCGGGACGTAGTCGCCGGCTTCGACCAAGACGAAGTCGCCTTTGCGGAGCTGCGGGGCGAAGACCGGAGTCACGACGGCGCCGCGCCGCGGCTCGGCGAGCTGCTTGGCGTGGACGTCCTTGCGGGCCTTGCGGAGCGAGTCGGCTTGCGCCTTGCCGCGCCCCTCGGCCATGGCCTCGGCGAAGTTCGCGAAGAGAACCGTGAACCAGAGCCAAAGCGAGATGGCCAGAATGAAGCCCGCGGGCGCCTCGCCGTAGCCGGCGAGCGCCTGAACGAACAGCCCGGTCGTCAGAGCGCTGCCCACCTCGACGACGAACATGACCGGGTTCTTCGCCTGGTGGCGCGGGTCGAGCTTGCGGAAGCTATCGACGACGGCGCGGCGAACGATGGCCGGCTCGAAGAGCGGCCGCGCCTGGCCTCGTAGTCGGTGCTTGCCGGGGCCGCCCCCCGGTTCAGGCGGCGCCGCGTCGCGCTGCGGGGTGGGTTCGGACGAGAGCGGCGCAGGAGCGCTCGCCCCCGCGGGGGTCTGTGCAAGAAGCTTGTTCGTAATCATGGCGACTCTCCGAACCTCAGGATTTCGCGAGCAAGTGCTCGACGATGGGCCCCAGCGCGAGCGAGGGGATGAAGGTCAAAGCGCCCACGACGACGATCGTGCCGACGAGCATCGTGACGAAGAGCGGCGTGTGGGTGGGGAGCGTTCCGGCGCCAGCCGGGACGAGCTTCTTGGCTGCGAGGCCGCCGGCGAGCGCCAGCACAGGGACCTTGATGAAGTAGCGACCGAAGAACATCGCGATGCCGAGGGCCGTGTTGTAAAAAGGCGTGTTCGCGCCGAGGCCGCCGAAGGCGCTGCCGTTGTTGCCGGTCGCGGACGAGAACGCGTAGAGAACTTCGCTGAAGCCATGGGGCCCGGGGTTGAAGACGCCCTTCTTGCCCGACTCGGTGACGACGGCGATCGCCGTGAAGACGAGGATCGTCGCGGCGGGGAAGAGAATGGCGAGCGACGCCATCTTCATCTCTCGGGCTTCGATCTTCTTGCCGAGGTACTCCGGCGTCCGCCCGACCATCAGGCCGGCGACGAACACGGCGACGATCGCGAACATCAAGATGCCGTACATCCCGGAGCCGACGCCGCCGAAGACGATCTCGCCGAGCTGGATGAGCCAGAGCGGCACGAGGCCGCCCAGCGGCGTGAACGAGTCGTGCATCGCGTTGACCGCGCCGCACGACGCGCCGGTGGTGGCGCTGGCGAAGAGGCCCGTCGCCGAGATGCCGAAGCGAACCTCTTTGCCCTCCATGTTTCCGCCCGCGTGCAGCGCGCTCGCCACCTGATCGACGTGCAAGGACGCGAGGGCCGGGTTGCCGGCCTGCTCTTGCGATACGCACAGCGCCAGCAGCGGCAGGAACACGACGAACATCGTGGCGAGGATCGTCCACCCCTGACGGGTGTCTTTGACCATCTTGCCGAAGGTGTACGTGAGCGCTGCCGGGATGAGCAGCAGCCCGTAGATGTTGAAGAAGTTCGAGAGGGGCGTCGGGTTCTCGAAGGGATGCGCGCCGTTGGCGTTGAAGAAGCCCCCGCCGTTCGTGCCCAGCATCTTGATCGCGATTTGTGATGCCGCCGGCCCCAGGGCGATGACCTGGTCGGTCACGGCGTGGCCGTCCGCGTCTTTCGTCGCCTGCAGCAGCCCCACCGACGGATACGCGCCGAAGGTCTGTACGACGCCTTGCGAAACGAAGATGACCGCCCAGACGACCGTCAGTGGCAAGAGGATGTAGAGCGTGCTGCGCGTGAGATCGACCCAGAAGTTGCCGAGCGTCGACGTGGTCTTGCGCGCGATGCCGCGGACCAGCGCGATCATCACGGCCATGCCCGAGGCGGCGCAGACGAAGTTCTGCACCGCGAGCGCAGTCATCTGGGTGAAGTTGCTCATCGTCGTCTCGCCGCCGTAGCTCTGCCAGTTCGTGTTGGTGGCAAAGCTGACAGCCGTATTCCACGAGAGGTCCGGCGTCGGTGCGGCGAAGCCCTGCGGGTTGAGCGGCAGGAAGCCCTGCAAGCGTTGGACGGCGTAGACGAGGAGAATGCCGGTCCCGTTGAAGATCACCATCGCCACCGCATACGTCGTCCACGGCATCTCGCGTTGCTCCGGGTCGCGCGAGACGCCGGCGAGCCGGTAGATGAGGCGCTCGAGCCACCCGAGCCCCTTTTCGAGGATGATCGGCTCTCCCTCGTAGACGCGTGCCATGTACGCGCCGAGCGGCTTCACCGACGCGACGAGGACGGCGAGAAAGACGATGATCTGCGCGTAGCCTTGCCAGTTCACGAGAAGGCCTCCGGCTTGAGGAGCGCAACGAACAGGTAAACGAGGAGCGCCAAAGAGACGCCTCCCCCGATGAGGTACATGACGGGCATGACGATTCCCTCGGTGGTCGTGAGGTCGTGACGAGAAACGATGGCGTGTTCTAGACGCGCTCGCAGAGACGAATGAGACCGAAAGTGAGCGCCAGGAGCGCGAGCGTGAGCCCTACGTAGGTGACGTCCATGTGAACTCCTCGGCAAGTAGTTGGTCGGGCGATCTAATGCTTGGCCTCTAAAGAAGACCCAAATGCGACTCTCATACGCGCTTGGGGGGTTGTCGTGGACCTTCCCTCCCCGAGCCGAACCGCTGCAGTTGCCGCGCCATGTCACGAGGCACGAAATACGCGATGCTTCGTCACGCCAGGAGTCGCGCCAGTCCGCGAACTCGGCGCACGTGCAAACATTGCGTCAGAGCGCCGCGGTTGCATCTGTCGAGGGCACTTCGGCGAGTCAGGGATCGGGCATCCACGCCAGCATCTCGAGGCGGGGCCCAGCCGTACATCGTCGGGCGGAGCACGGCAATCGGGCATGAAACGAATTCATAACATTTGCCTCGCACCAGAATCGCAGTCATCCCCGTCCAATAATTCTCGAGAGAGAGTTCGTCCGCCGCCTGAGGACGGTTCAACCCCCGAACGCGGTATCCAACGCCCGGCTCGGTCATTAGTTTAGGTAGCGCGGGCGGGCGGGTCGGCGGCAGTCGCATCACCGTGCGCCAGCATCGTTCACTCCCAAGGTCCGGCGGCCGGGAAAACCGGTACACGGTGCCCCCCAGCGGCGGGGTCGCATGGCGGGTCGCCGCGACGATGGCCTCGGCCACGAGCCACATCGTGAAGGCGGCCAGGAGCGCCAGCGCGATGCCGCCTTCGATGGTCGCGTGCCCGCGGAGCCAGTCGGCGCCGACCCGCGCAGCGCACAGCGTCACGAGGACCAGCTGGGTCAACACGATCCCCCGCCCGAGGCTCGCTTCGCTTACGCGCTGGATCGTACCCAGGCGCACGGCCGTGCCGGAGCGGTAGGGAGTTCGAGGAATTCCAGTGAGCTTCATAGCGAACCATTCCTTCTCTCTTCAACGTAAGGGTCTTCAACGTAAGGGCGGGGCGCTAAAATTTTCCTAAATACCGTGCGTCCGGCGACAGGCCATGGTGCCGGGCGCGTCGCCAGCGTCTAGCGAGCCTTTAGCGTGCGATGGCTAGAGTGCGGTGGTCGCCACACTTGGAGGTGTGATCCCATGAGACGCGTAGAGGTACGGCTGCCACCGGCCAAGCGCGACGAGGTCCGAGAATCGCTCGCCGACATCGGCATCGACGCCATGACGCTGGCCGAGGTAAGGCTCGTCGAGCCGCCCCATCGCAAGAGCGAGTATTTCGAGGATCGGAGTACGTCGTGGAGTTCGCGCTCAGGGTCAAGATGGGGCTTCTCGTCCAGGATGGCCTCCTTCCGGGCATCCTCGACGCGCTGAGGAAGTCGCTCGCGCCCCTCAAGGCCGACGAGACCGAAGTGCTCCTCTCCGAGGTCGTCGAGGTCGTGCCGCTCCGGCTTGGAGCCCGCTCGTCGGCCTCATCGGGGCACCCGTAGGGGCGCGCGGTCGGCGCAGAGTTTCTCCCGCTTTTTCGCTCGCCGGCACGAAACTAGCGTGTCACGGTAGCCATGAGCCTCGAAAGGAACCGCGCCCATGGCTGACTCATTGGAGACCGCGAGCGTCAAACTCGTCACCATCATAGCCCCGTGCACGCTCGGCGACGCGATCGTGAGTGAGCTGCGGGAGATCGGCGTGACCGGCTACACGACGGCGAACGTAGATGGCTGGGGCGAGCACGGCATGCGTCAGTTCGGCCTCAACGACGAGCCCAACATCCGCATCGACACGCTCGTCTCCGCGGAGCTCGCCCGCGCGATCCTGGGGCGCATGGACGCGAGATCTGCCGAGAACGGGATGATCGCGTTTGCATCGGATGCGGAAGCCGTCCCTCGGCGCCACTTCTTGTGACTAGGGCAGCCAGCGCGACCAAAGCGATCCCCACGCGAAGGCGGCTCAATCACGCCCGCTCAGGACGAGCCGCACGCGTCTCCCTCGCTAGGTTCGATCCGGAAAGGCTTCCGCAAGGCGGCCGCAAGCGGCTTGCACCGCTGCGAGGCGTTCGGCGATCGCTCGTCCGCCGGCTTCCGGAAGAGAAGCGATGCACTGGGCGGCGGCGCGCTCGGCGCACTCGCAAACGGTCGCGACGACTCCGGAATCCGTTGTCGAGGCCGCGATGTCCGCGAACGCGCGCTGGACGCGGATGCTCACAGCGAGGTCGCCTTTGCCGTAGTGGACGATCTGCTCGAACGCGACCTCGACGAGACGCGAGAACGGCAGCTCCGGAAGCACGACGCGAACGACGCCGGGCGGATCGAAGAACTTCGCCCGCGCAGGCGCGCGTGAAGCGACCCGGACAAGGATCCGGCTCAGCTGATCGATGCAATTAATTGCCGTGCTCGGATCGTTCACAGCCGGCGAGATCGCCTTGAGGGCGATGTCGACGAGCTGGAGAAGGCCGAACTCGACGTCCTGCTCCATCGTCCGCACGGGCCCGAGGTCGATCGTCGCGAGGATGGCCGTTTCGTCGACGCCGTCGAGATTGGTCGGCTTCGAGAGGCGCAGAAAAGGGACCCCCTCGGCGACGAAGTGGCCCACCCGCCGCTCCACCGCCAACGCGAGCCCGGCGCCTTTGGCTATCGAGCGCAGGCGGTCAGCGTCGACGTAGCGGATGTACCCCGAGCGCGTCGCTCGGATCACCGGACCGTCGAAGCGCGGCGCGGGCTGCCCGCCGCCGACGGGATCTCTGGAGCGCAGTTCCGGCGTCGTCGCGTCGATAACGCGCTCGGTCTCGCAGGCGATGCGCTCGGTGATGAAGTTCACATTGATCGAGCGCGCGATGTGATGAACGAACCCGACGAGAGCGACGGTGCACGTGAGGGCGAGGACCATCGCGCCGAGGACCGCGATCGCAGGCGTCGTTGGCGGCACCGCGCGCGCCGAGGGGTAGGCGAAGAGGCAATACGTGAAGGTGCCGAGGAAGATCCCGATCGTGCGCTGGCTCGGGCGATCCTCGACGAAGGCCGCCAGGATCCGCGGTGAGAACTGGATCGAGGCGAGCGTGATCGCGACGAGCAGGACCGAAAGGACGATCGAGACGACGGTCATCATCGCGCCGATCACGGCGGCGAAAACGCCCGCCGCGGCCGCCGGATCATGGGGCGCGAGCACGGGCAGTTGCTCGATCCAGGCGTCGACGGAGGGGACCTTGTCGTGGACGAGGGGGAGCGCGAGCCCGAACGAGCCGATCACCGCCTGGATGACGAGCGGTCGGACGAGGAACCCGCCGCGCAGCTCGTAGACCGCGTGCCGGAAGAGGCGCTCGACGACGGCGAACATGTCCTCACCGGCCACCCTACTCCATTCGTCGGCGGCCCCACTAAGAACCGATGCCGGCGTCCGTGGTTGGTCTTCTCTTTAGCGCGCCTTTAGCAGTCGGTACCTACGCTCTCGTCACCGTGCACCCTCCAAGTAGACAGCCTCCGAAACGACCGCCATTCATGACCCGCCAGGCTCCGCGATGAGCAAGGTCATGGAATGCGCGACCACCTTTGCCATCCCGACGTATCGCCTGCGCGACGTCGGTGAGACCGTGGAACGGTACGACGAGAATTTCTGGCGGAACGGTCACGCCGTCCCGCTGGTCGTCTTCGACGACTCGTCGCCCGCGACGCACGACAAGTACTATGCGGGCCTCGAGCGGACCAAGACACACAACGATCTCTTCTATGTCGGTCCCAAGCAGAAGGCCGAGTTCGTGCGCTTGCTCGTCGATCGGCTCGGCGATCGGAAGCTCGAGTCGGTCGTGAAGAACCTCTTCCGTCCGAGCTACGGAGGGAACCGGAACTTCACCCTCATGTATACGCTAGGCGGCTTCCTGGTCAGCTCCGACGACGACATGCGGCCGACGGCCCTCATCGAAAACAGCGTCGAGTCCCTCGGCGCCGACGAGATCAGCCGGGGGAAGCTCGTGAACGCAAGGAGCGAAGGCTTCACCCGGCGCTCGTTCGACATCTTGCGTGCCTTCCAGGACGTCCTGGGACGGCGTGTCGCCGAACTCCCCGCGAACTACGCCGTCGGCGAGCATCTCGTCGACACCTCGATGGACCTCGAGACGAACACCTCGACGGGCGTCGCGCGGGAGACCTCCCTCGTTCTGTCGAAAGGGAACGTCGGGGCCGATGCGGTGGTCAAGATGGCGCAGACGTTTCGCACCGGGACGAACGACATCGACGCCATCGACTTCGTCGATCTCTTCCTGCAGGACGACTCGGCCGATCACCTCGAGGAGCTCAACGAGCTCTACGTCCTGGTGAACTTCCGGCCGGCGGTGACCAACAAGAACTGGCGTATGGACTGTGGCGTTGCCGCCTATGACAATCGCAACGGGCTCCCGCCGTTCTTTCCGACGAGGCTGCGCTTCGAGGACTACATCTATCGGCTTTGGGTCCAGCGGGCGGGCATCGTCGCCGCGCACGTCGATGCGGTACAGAACCACATTCGCAACAACTACATGCGAAACCCGTTGGCCGCGGAGGTCTTCAACGAGGAGATCGCGAACCTCATCAAGCGTAAATTCAAGTCGCACCGCTATGCCCTCGAAGAGCTCACGGTGCAGTTCGACTACGAAGGCGACGTGAGCACCGCGGACACGAGCGAGATCCTCGACCGCATCGCGACGCTTCATCGTCGCGTGCTCGACGGGGCGCGAATGGCCGCCGGTGACGAGCGCCAGCGCTCGCTGCGCGCGTTCGCGGAGAACCTCGAGAAAACCTTCTACGGATTCGACCCCGACTTCTTCCAGCAGAACGTCTCGCGCATCGTCGACGACGTGGTGAGCCAGATCCAGGGCGCCCTCGACGTCTGGCCGACGTTGATCGAGATTTGCTACTTCCGCAAGCACACGCGCGACCTGCCCAAGGTGCGCGTGCAAAACGTGCACTTGGGCGCGGGCGCGAACGACGAGTTTTCGGGGCCCCTGCTCGCGCGCCCGCACTGATGGGACTTCGCGGCGTTCCCGCGCCGGGGGGCGGCGAGTGCGCGACTGACTGTGCGATTGTCGTGTCGTACACTGCATGGTGCTACCGAACTACAATCAGGCCGCGCAGTTCGACGGCATGCAGAACGTCAAGGAGATGTACCGGGTCGGCGCGTGGAAGGTCTACACCCCCTGGGGACCCAACGGCACGGGCTCTACTACCTCGACGACGCCCACACCGGCATCCCGATGATCCAGAAGGGCCTCGCCCTCGGCGTGAACCTCTTCTGCGCGCACAAGGGCGTGCCCTTGCCTGGTTTCGATACGGTTCACGGGACCGGCCCGGGACAGAACGTCTACGCCGAGCTCGGCACGACCTGGTACACGATCATGAACGACACGACGCAGTCGGCCCACGTGCTCGGCAAGCTGCTCATGCGCGTCGCGCCGGAGGTGTATACGATTGAGCTCGTGCCGGAGCTCGCCGCCGAGGCGCGCGCGCTCCTCCGTCGCCTGGGCTACGCGAGGATTCACGTACGCACGGGGGATGGCTACGAAGGCTGGCCCGAGGAGGCGCCGTTTGACCGCGTTCTCGTGACGGCCGCGCCCGACGAAGTCCCGGGGTGCTGATCGATCAGCTGGCTGAAGGTGGCGTTCTCGTCGCGCCCGTGGGCCAGAGCGCGTGGAGCCAGAGCTTGCTCCGCTACCGCAAGTCGGGTGACGTCGTCTCGCGCGAGGATCTCGGCGCCGTCCGGTTCGTACCCATGGTGCCGAACGGCTGATTGCGCAGCCGCTCGGCGGACCTATCGTGACCCCGGCCGCCAACTTTGTCCCGCAGGTCGCATTCCGTGTCGTCACCGTAGACGTCGAACGTCCCAGGATCCACGCCGTCGAGGCAGCGCGTGTTGATCGCGATCGTGGGCGTCCCGTCGGTTCGCCCACGTCGGGCATGGCGATCGCCGACGCGGCGGCCGCCGGCGCGGCGGCCGCCGGCGCGGCCCCGGGGGCGCCC
>CALFNG010000110.1 GCA_937902985.1 uncultured Myxococcales bacterium | reverse complement strand
CCTTTGGTTGCGTCGGTCGCGATGGTCTCTGCCGAGCCAGGTGACGATGACGCCCGCGTCGTCGCGGAGCGTCGTCCCTCCCTCCGGAAGTCCGAAGGAAGGCGGAACCTGTCCATTGCGGGCTCATACGCAGCGGGACCCTGGTTCGCTCTTTTCGTCGATCGCGCCACAGCGAATGTCGGATCCCCGCCGGCCGAAACGTCGCGTCGATGAAAGGCAGGTACGTCATGAAGATCCAAGGAAGTGTTGCTCTCGTGACCGGTTCCAATCGTGGCCTCGGAAAGGCCCTTGTTTCCGCGCTCTTGGAGGCCGGTGCGGCCAAGGTGTACGCGGCGGCTCGGGACGTGAGCAAGGTCACCTCGTCCGACCCGCGAGTCGTCCCGCTCGCGCTCGATACGTCGAAGCCCGAGCAGATCGCGGCGGCCGCCCGGGCGGCCGGGGACGTCACGCTCCTCATCAACAACGCGGGCGTCTCGACGTCGGCGAACGTCCTCACGGCGAGCCAGGGGGCGATGGAGACCGATTTCCGCACCAACGTCTTCGGGACGCTCGCGGTGGTGAAGGGTTTCCTCCCCGTGCTCGAGCGCGCGCCCGGGGGCGCGACGATCGTGAACGTCCTGTCGCTCGCGTCGCTCGGGAGCTTCCCGGCGCTCGGCGGCTACTCGGCGTCGAAGGCCGCCTCGTACTCGATCACGCAGGCGCTCCGCCCGGAGCTGAGGGGAAAGCGCATCGAGATCCTCGCGGCGTTCCCGGGCCCGATCGACACCGACATGGTCAAGGACCTCCCGATTCCGAAGACCAGCCCGGCCGACGTCGCGAGCGCCGTGCTCGCCGGGGTCGCGCGCGGCGAGGAGGACATCTTCCCCGACCCGATGGCGCAGCAGATGGGCGCGCTCTGGAGCAAGAGCCCCAAGGAGTACGAGCGCGCGTTCGCGAGCATGTGACGTCACGAGGACGAGCTACCGAAAGGAGACGATCATGAAGACGAAGAATTTCACGACGATTATCCTGGTCGACCAGACGCCGCAGGAAGCCTTCGACGCCATCAACGACGTTCGCGGTTGGTGGTCGGGGGAGATCGAGGGGCGTACGGACGTGCTCGGCGCCGAGTTCACGTACAGCTACAAGAAGGTCCACCGCACCACGCAGAAGATCACCGAGCTCGTGCCCGGCAAGAAGATCGTGTGGCACGTCACGGGCAGCCAGCTCAACTTCGTCCGCGACACGAACGAGTGGGACGGCACCGACATCGTGTTCGAGATCGCCAAGAAGGGCGACAAGACCGAGGTCCGCTTCACGCACGTCGGCCTGGTGCCTACCATCGAGTGCTACGATGGGTGCTCGGGCGCGTGGGGCTTCTACGTGAACGAGAGCCTTCGAGACTTCATCGCGAAGGGCAATGGGCAGCCCAACCCGGACGAGCGTCGACCGAGTCGGGCGAAGGGTCGCGGCGAGCAGCAGCGCGCGCACGACTCGCGGAGGTGAGCCGGTGACCGAGTACCTGGTGATGATGCGGGAAGACGAGCACGCCCACGCGTCGCAGTCGCCGAAGGCGATGTCGGAGCTCATCGAAAAGAGCGCCACGTACGCCGACGAGCTGCGCCGCGCGGGGCGGCTCAAGGACAGCGGACGTCTTCGCCCCAGCAAGGAGGGCAAGCGCGTTCGTCGCGAGGGTGACCGCCTCGAGGTCGGCGACGGGCCCTTCGCCGAGGAGGGCAAGGCCCTCGGCGGCTATTACTGGGTCCAGGCGAGCAGCTTCGACGAGGCGGCGGAGCTCGCGGCGAAGGCACCCGCGCTCCCGACCGACGAGATCGATGTGCGCCCGGTGATGAAGGGCATGTGCCCGAAGGACAAAGAGGCGAAGCCGGGCAAGATCTTCGCCTGCGCGGTGCTCGGGAGCACCAAGACGGAAGAGGCGTGGGTCGAAGTGATGGACCGGATCGACGAGGAAACGCGCGGCCGCTTCCCGGAAGCGTCGTTCCTCGGGGGCCTTCGCCTCGAGCCACCGAGTAGCGGACGGCGCATCGTGACGCGCGGCGAGAGGCGCGCCATGTTCGACGGGCCGTTCCTCGAGAGCAAAGAGGTCATCGGCGGACTATTCTTCGTGCGCATGACGAGCATCGAAGACGCGGTGCGGTGGGCCGCCGAGACACCCTTCGTCGTGCATGGCGCGCTGGAGATCCGCGAGCTGTGGCGGACCTGACGGCGATCGTCGACGATACGGTGCGCACCGAGCGCGGGCGCATCGTCGGGGGGCTCCTGCGCCTGTGCGGGAGTCTCGACGCTGCAGAGGAGGCATTCCAGGAGGCGGCGCTCGCCGCGGTGCAAGCGTGGCGCGAAGACGTCCCGTCGAACCCCGGCGCATGGCTCATGACGGCCGCGAAGAACAGCGCGAAGGATGCGCGACGCCGGAGGGTGGTTGCCGAGGCGAAGGCGCCGCTCCTTTTCGAGGACGACATGGATACACGAGACACGATCGACACGGTGAGCGACGACTATCTCCGGCTCATCTTCACCTGCTGTCACCCCGAGCTGTCGACCGACAATCAGATCGCGCTCACGCTGAAGGTGGTCGCGGGGTTCTCGACCGAGGAGATCGCGCGAGCGTTCGTCTGCTCGGAGGCCACGGTGTCGCAGCGGATCTTGCGCGCGAAGCAGACGATCGACGACAAGAGCGTCGGCTACGTGATACCGGAGCGCAAGGATCTCGCGGAGCGCGTGGGGGCGGCGCTGGCCGTCCTGTACGCGATGTTCAACGAGGGGCACACCGGGCGGAGCGGCCCGTTGATGCGGCTCGACCTCCAGGCGGAGGCGCTGCGCCTCGCGCGGCTGCTCTGCGACCTCGTGCCGCGCGAGCCCGAGGCGTTCGGCGCGCTGGCCATCATGGCGTTCGGCGCCGCGCGCGCGCATACGCGCGTCGACGACGAGGGGCTGCCGATCCTGCTCGCCGCGCAGGATCGATCGCGATGGAATCGGGAGCTCCTCCGCGAAGGGCTGATGGCGCTTCGGCGCGCGCGCTCGCTCGGAGGGCGAGGTCCGTACGTCTTGCAAGCCGAGATCGCGGCGGCGCACGTGACGGCGCCGAAGTGGGAAAGCACCGACTGGGCGACGATCGTCGCTGCGTACGATGCGCTTGCGGAGGTCTCGCCTTCGCCGGTCGTGGCGCTGAACCGAGCGGTCGCCGTCTCGATGCTCGCCGGACCCTCGGAGGGCCTCGCGGCGCTGAAGGCGCTCGAGCGGCCGCTCGAGGACTACCACCTCTTCTACGCGACGCGCGCTGACATGCTCGAGCGCACGGGAGGCGATCCACGGCCCGACCTGGAGACAGCGATCTCGCTCGCGACGAACGAGGGCGAGAAGCGCCTGCTCGAGCGACGGCTCCACGATCGGCTCGCGCGCATGCGGCCCTCCTGAGATCGGACGCGCCGGTACCCGTGCACGGGGCCGTCGCTAGGCCCCCTCTATTGGCCTCTAAGGGATCGTCGCGCGGTAGGGCGCGGCTCGCGGACCATGGCCGCCTTTCGTCGCGGGTGGAGGGGTCTCGCGCAAGAAAATCCGCTTCACCCCGGTGGCCATGTCGGATCTGGACGATCAGAAACGTCGCATCGATGAAAGCAGGAAGTGAGGCCAAAAATGAGCGACATGAAGGGCAGCAGAGTAGTTGTCGTCGGAGCGAGCCGCGGCTTTGGTCGAGCCATCGCGGAGGCACTCGTCCGGGCCGGCGCCGAGGTGCACGCACTGTCGCGAAGCGACTCGTCGGAGCTCGTGCGGGCGACTGACGGGCAGGTCCACACCATCGCGGCGGACGCAACGGACCCAGAGATTGCGCTTCGGGTGTTGCGCGCAGTCAAACCGAATGTCGTCGTGCTGAACGCCGGCGCGACGCCGAAGCCCGCGCCTATCCGAGAGCACACGTGGGAATCTTTCTCCGTCAACTGGGACACAGACGTGAGGATGACCTTCCACTGGATGAAGGCCATCCTGAACGAGCCGCTCGACCGCGGAAGCTCGGTCATCGCGTTGTCCTCGGGAGCGGCGCTGCGGGGATCGCCGCTGAGCGGCGGCTACGCAGGAGCCAAGGCGACCATTCGCTTCCTCGCGGAGTACGCAGCGCAAGAAGCCGCGCGTGGGAAGCTCGACATTCGCTTCGCGGCGCTGCTGCCGAGCATCACTCCGCTGACGGGCGTAGGTCGGCCCTTCGTCGAGGCGTACGCGAGTCGCCAGGGCCGAACGGCCGAGCAGTTCCTGGG
>CALFNG010000109.1 GCA_937902985.1 uncultured Myxococcales bacterium | reverse complement strand
GCGATCGCACGTGGATGTACCTCTACGTCGATGGGACCAACTTCCGGGTGCGCCGCACGACCGTCGACATCGAGCCGACCTTGGTGGTCCTCGGAGTCGACGAAACGGGCAGAAAAATCGTGCTTTCGATGGTCCAGGGCGACAAGGATAGCCGCGCGGCATGGGAGGCCGTGTTCGTCGATCTCAAGGAGCGCGGGCTCGACGGTTCGCGTGTCCGCGTGGGCGTCATGGACGGCTTGCCCGGCCTCGGTGACGCGTTCCACGAAGCGTTCCCGAGCGCGAAGGTGTTACGTTGTTGGGTGCACAAAGCACGCAACGTGATGCCGGATTGCGCTGGAGATCCTCGTGTCTCTGAACGAGGACGGAGAGGGGTGGCGGGTTCGCTTTGACGTGGGTGGGAGCCAGTACGGCGGGCACGGTGAGAATCCCCTCGCTGCCTTCCGCGCGGCTGCGGACCTCGCGCGAGGCGCCCTCTCTGGTCGAGGGCTTCGGCTGGACATCGACAACATCGAGAGGACTGCTTCAAGAGCAAGGAGCCGTCGACACGGCAATAGCGATACCGATGCTGCTTTCTCACCTCGCTGCACTTGGTATCACGCACTCGTTTCCCAAGCCGGTTGCCACTGAGATTATAACTTTCGTTCGAGGATGCCCTGCCAGGGAAGTGGCTCACGACAATCAAAGTGCGTCAGCGGGTCAGCTTGGCGCGGTCGCTCCCCTACTCCAGAAATTTCTCAACGAAGGCGCGAAGCTGTCTTACGTCAAAGGGCTTGGACAGCACGGGCTGCCCGGTGGCGGTGAGAGCCCTTGCGTCGTCGTCCTTGGCGCAGCCGCCCGTAAGGAACACCATGCGCTCGGCTTGCGCTGGAGCGAAGCGCCGTATCTCGGCATGCAGTTCGAAACCGAACATCCCCGGCATCACGACGTCGGACAGGATGACGTCGAAACGTTCTCCGCTGGTCAGCTTTTGCAGCGCGTCTACAGGGCTTCCGTGGACCACCACATCGTAGCCGCGGAACACACGCTCCAGAGCCCGGACCAAGCTCTCGTCGTCATCCACGATCAGGATGCGAGCTGTGCGGAGGACGTTCTTGTCAGGCGCGGGTACCGGATCGCCCATGGGGGGAGGCAGCGCCGATGCATGTTTCACGCGGCGTGCGACTGCGCGGAGGTGTCTTCCGGCTTCGCGGGCATCGTCCACGCAGCTCTGCGCTTCGGCGACGTGGGCTGCCAGAGCCGTCTTCGCATCAAGGCTCCCGTCCTGGCTGGCATCGCCTCGCAGCCGGCCCATCAGCTCCGCTAGCAAGTCGAGGTTGGTGAGCACAACCGCCAAGGGATTGTTCAGGTCGTCGTCGAACGCCGAGGGTTGGTAGTCGGTCGCTGCGACCCGTCCCGAAGGCGGAGGCTCGCTGCCGGCTCGTCGCCGCTGGCTGGGCTCCGACCGAACCCCGCTCTCGCGCGCTTCTGCTCTGAGTTGGTGCGGTTTCTTCATCGGTGCGAGCGTGGTGCGTTGGTTGGTGCTTCCCCGTACGACGAGACGTCGCCTAGTGCAAGGGATGGCGGGCGAGTCTCCTCTCCCAGAGTCGCCGACACCCTGGCGGGGACATCGCTGTGCCCCTTGCCCGCATTCAATTTATAACTTTCGTTCGGAGACGTCGTGCCAGGCCAAGTAGCCCTCGGCGCCTCAGGACGCCCCTAGCGCAACTTGTCGCGAGGCGAGCGCGAGGCGAGATCACCACGCCCAAGAACGGCAAGTCGCGCGAGATCCCCCTCGGCGACGACTTGTCCTGTCGCTCTGAAGCATCATCGCCATCTTCGCGGTGGCGTCGTCTTCTGCAGGAAGGACGGTGCGAGGTTGACGAAGGGGGAGACCAACGTTCGAGCAATCGACCGACACGACCTCGGCTCGTAGTTCGCGTCAAAGCCTGATCCCGCCAGTTCCTCTCCGATGGCATCTCGCACGCGACTTCGTAGAGCGGACAACCACTGGTCCGGCGACTCGGGCAACAGCCGCGCCGCCTCGTCAGGCTTCCAGGGGAAGGCGTCCGGGATTGCCCGCGCCGCAGCTCACTCGCCGGCGCTGGCCCGCCAACCGATGTCCAACGCACCCCTCACTCCTATTACGAGCCAGCCATGGAGGGCGAGGGCGCCGTCGAAGCTCTCCGGCGACGATCCTGTCGCCATCTTCGACGAGTACTCCGCCGCGGTGAGCGCAAGGAACGGCCCGAGGTGCAGGCCCGCTGCGAGACGGCAGTCGACGCCCGCCTGAAGGTTCACGAGCTCCCATCCGGTCGCTTGCAAGAGAGTGGTCGCTCCGCCCCCCGCGCCGCTTCCGACCGCGCCGCCGCCGCCCGCGGAGCCACCGATGAGCGGGCGAAGCGCGGCGCTGCCATACGTTGTGCCCCCTATGGTCTGCCCACCGCCGAGTCCGCCCGCGCCGCAATAGGACCCACCGGCGCCTCCGATGGCGGCGGACGCTGAACCGGCCGCACCTCCGCCCGTTGAGAGTTGGAGGAGTTCTGCGGGCCGGCGCGTTCGGCGGGATGCGAGCGGGCATCACGCTGGTTCGAATCTGGCGCGTTGCGTAGTACTCGAAGGCCTCGCCCATGGCCTCGCCCTGGCGGGCGTAAAATGGCGACTACGGCTCATGTCCTAAGGGACAGCGTGTCGCTTTGAAGAAACCGGCCAAGTGATCGCCACCGAACCACAGGACGATTTCCCCTGAAACGAGGTGCTCCGAGGCGCCGAGCGTCACGATCCCGCGTTTCGCGGTCATCCAAATCGGTGTTTTTGCGCGGGACGTCCGGGTGAAGGTGGCCGAAGCTTGTCCGGCGGCCAATGCGTCCGTCGGAACCACGGTCAACTCGCCCGGCGTGGGTGCGAACAGCTGGAGGGAAACGACGCCGGTTCCCTCGGGAACGCGCTCGTCCCAGCCAGTGAACGAAAGGTCCGTGCACGTGACGAGGGTCGAGAAGAGGTAGACGATCGTCCTCGCGCCGGCTCCGTCACTCAACACCGAGAGCGCGGTCACCGCCCCGGTGAAGCGGTACCCGTTCACGGAGCCCTCGATAGCGTTGTCGATTTCTGACGGCTTGGTGCTTCCCTCTCCGATACGAGCGGGCGTGATCGCCAATGAGGGAGTCGCGCTGTTCTCTTGGGCGGGGTGTGGGTCGGCTTTGCAGCCTATCCACGCGACGCTGAATATTGAGAAAAATCGCGCCGCGCGCCGCATCCTGCTCGCCTGACCGTTCGACGCCAGCACTCAACCTCGTGGCCCACATAGCGGGTCTTTTTGGGGTATACAGTCAACGGGCTGCGAAGGTGCCGCTGGCAAAAGCGGTTCCTCGACTAGACGGTGGAGCTCGGGCGCCCGAAACCCACTGGGAATTCTCGCGCGTAGTCCGTCGCCGCAGCGCGAGCGCGCGCGGTGTCGCCGGCCCGAAGCCTTCGACTTCTGCAAAGACGATGACGATGCGCTTCGGTTCGGAGGGGCGCCTTCAAGCTCTTCCCGAGATCCAAAGATGAATGCGGGGCGCGGCCCACCGGGTGGTCGGCGCGGTGTGGGAGCGATGCGATGGGGATTCACCGTCTTCGATTCTTTGCTGTGTCATCGACAAGCTTCCTCCGGCAACTTGGCCCGCGCAGCTCCCCTTGTCGTTCTTGACCGAACTCTTGCGAGCCCTTCATGGCCGAATGGCCCGACCGTCGCATTGTTGACACGACTGGAGCCCAGACACCGTGGCTCAGACAGGTGTCCATGGAAGCCCTTTGTCATCGCGGGGCACGACAGTCCCGCGGCAATCTCCGCGCGTGCGCCGCCGATGTTCCGGAGCGTCTTGGTCTCGATGAGCGCACGGTACAGCCTGAGGTCGGAGACGAACTCGGGGGAAATCCGGCACTCCAAGGCTTGACCGAAGAGGTCGAGGCCCTCTCGCGGGTGCCCGCTGAAGACGTGACTGATTCCGATGTGCAGGAGGAGTAGCCCCCGCACGTGCTCGGCGTCCCCTAGGCTCGACCGGTCGAGCTCCAGCATCGGAATGTCGAAGCTCGGATCGTCGAGCGCATCCCACGCAGAGAGAAGGGCGGCCTCGTCGAGGCGACCGCCGGCCGCCCGGAGGAGATCGAGTCCAACCTCCGCGGCGAGCATCGCGCCCTCGTAGTTCGTCGAAAAGAAGCAGGCGCGGATCCCCAGCAAGCCAGCGGCCAGACGGTACTCGAGCGAGCCGGTCGGGTCGACGACGCGCGACAGATACCGGGACTCGAGCGACCCCCCCTTCGATGACGACGTGACGACGGTCGCGGTCGCGTCTCTGTCGACCGTCGCTTGCATCCGGGCGCACGCGCGAGCGAGGTGCTCCGCGCGTGTCCCGGCAAAGAGGCGCGAAGCGTTGGCCCCCGCGGCTTGCCAGTCGCAAAGGATGAGACTCCCTTGGAAATCGGCGAGACGAGAACATTGGACAGCGTGCATGATGCCTCGCACGCTGACGAGATCGCAGGCGCCGACGTTGCGGAGCACTAGCGGGTCGGGCACGTCGATCGTGCATTGCCCCGGCGTGCCGTCCACGGTCAACGCGAGTGTGTAGTTCCCCGCCGCCCAGGCGTCGCTGGGAGATTGCAGCGTGACGGCAGTCTGATTACAGATCGGGTAG
>CALFNG010000108.1 GCA_937902985.1 uncultured Myxococcales bacterium | reverse complement strand
CCCGGCGAGCACGGTGTAGAGCGTCGCATAGGCCTCGACGCGTGCGCTCGGGTCCCCGGCGAGGCGCGTGATCTCGAGCTTGCCGTGCATCGCGAGCGCCCGCGCCGCGGCCATACGCACCGGCTCGCGCGGGCGATCGAGCAAGCGGCGCGCGAGCGTGTGCCAGTCGGTGCGCTGCGACGCGCCGAAGAGGGCGAGCGCGCTCACGAGGACGCGCTCGTCTTCGTGGTGGAGGATGAGCGCCGGGATCAGGCGGTCGTGCCCGCGCCGGTGCAAGGCGTCGATGGCCGCGAGGACCTCGCTGGGGTTGTCTCTCGCGAGGAACTCGACGAGCACCTCGGCGGTGGCCAGATCGAGCGGGTCGGCGCCGTCGGACCACCCGAGCTCCGCCGAACCGACCACGGTCCGCCGCAAGAGGCTCATGTACGGCCGGCGCGTGCCGATGGCGGTCACGGTCCAGACGAACGCGAGGCCCACCACGATGGCCGCGAAGAGCCGCGGCGACAGAAAGGCGCGACCGCTGATCCCGAGGAGCACGCCGGCGGTCGCGGCCTGCACCGTGCGCATCAGGGCGCCGTCGATGAGGGGCTTGGCGCGCGCGCGCAGGTCGGCTCGGATCGGGAGGTAGAGGAGCTCTGTCGTGATGCGGTGGACGCTGTAGCGCAGGCTCCCGTCGATGCTCTTCAGGATGATCACGACGACGAGCGCGCCGCCGAGCGCGAACGCCCCGCCCGCGCCGAGCAAGAGGAGCAGCGGGGTCAGCGTGATGGCCGCCGCGAGCCCGACCCGCCGCACCAGGGCGGAGCCGAACAGGAGCTGGAGGACGAGCGACGCGACGTTCAGCGCGGCATAGACGCGCGCCACGAGCATGCCGACCTCGTCGTGAGGCACCGTGCGCGCTACGGTCCACTTGAAGAAGTAGTCGAGCGCCAGCAAGGTCGCCGTGGACACCGTCACGACGAGCGCGACCTGGCGCAGGAACGGCTCCTCGCGAACCGCTCCGACGAAGGTCGTCACCATCGGGGTCTTGGTCGCGCTCGCCGCACGGGCGGTCGGCCGCGAGCGCAGCGGGATCATGACCACGACCGCTGCGGCGAGAATGAACGTCAGCGACGACAGGACGAGCAACGCCTTCACGCGCACGACGACGAGCGCCGCCGCCGCCGCCGCGGACCCGAGCACGCCGCCGACGATGCCCGCCGACGTGATGGGCGAGACGAGGCGGCGCGCCTGGGCCGTGGTCAACTCGCCCTCGAGCAGCGTCCAGAACTGGGGGACGACCGCCGAGATGATGGCCCCGGTGGCCACGTAGAGCGCGATGACGGCCACCGAACCGACGCGAATCGTGAAGAACGCGGCCACCACGATGGCCGAGACGGTCAGCGACCCGGTGAGCGAGACGCGCGCGCCGAGCTTGCGCACCGCGCCGGTCGCGAACGCCGCGACGGGCAGCGCGACGGCGGCCACGGCGATGTACACCACGCCGAGCTGCCTGGGGGGGAGCCGCGTCAAGAGCAGCGCGTCGCGGGCGGTCTCGAGGATGGTATGCGCCGAGACGATGAGCAGGAGCGCGACGAACGAGAGCATCACGAGCCGGCCTTCGCCGGCGCGGATGTCCCAGTACCTCGAGAGCCAGGCGCGCGGCCCGCGCATCGTCAGCGGCTCCGTTCGCGGCTGGGACGTTCGATCCCCGCGAGCGCGTAGCCTCTCGCGGGGCCCCGATCGTAGAGATAGGCGACGAGCGGACCGGGCGCGACCCCGTCGGCGATGGCCACGCCGAAGTAGCGCGCGGGGGACTCGTCGGCCGGGCCGCCGTCGCCGGCGATGCGCGGCAGGGCGACGCAAACCTCGCCCCCGCTCCGCCGCGTGACGGCGAGCGGTGCCCCCCTGGCGAGCCGGGCCTCGTACGCGAAGGCCGCCGCGTCGCGCACGCCGCGCCGCTCGGCCAGATCGGTGCCGCAGAGCAGCGCGTTGCCTTCGATGTGCACGTCGGCGATCGGCGAGAGCCGCGTCAGGTAGCGGTCGAGGATGCGCTCGAGCCGGCCCTCGAGGGTCTCGGCGACGAAGGCCGTGTCGCCCGGATCGGAGAACTCGCCCAGCTTGGCGATGGCGCTCACCATCTCGGGCGTGAAGCGCGAGAGGATGCGGGCCATCCACGCGCCGTCGCGCTCGGTCATGCGGCTGAACGCGGGGTTCGGGTACTCGTTTTTCCAGCGCTCGGCTTCGAAATCACGGACGTTGAAGTAGCCGAACTTCTCGCGCCCCGGCGTCCGCTCGATGTGATCGTAGACCGGCGAGCGGATGCCCAGGGTGACGAAGTCTAGCCCGATGTCGCCGTAGTCGAGCAGGTACGAGTAGCCGAGGCGCTTCGAGATGGCGTCCCATGCCCACTCGGAGCCGATGCAGTCGCTGGTGTCGAGGTAGTAGTGGCGGACGTAGCCGGGCGACGCGTCGGGATCGTCTTTCCCGCGATCGGAGATCCACGAATCCATCGTGTTCTGCTCGCGGGCGTCGAAATGATCGAGCCACGCCGCGAGTAGCCTCCCGCCGCGGAGGTCGCGCCGGTCTTCGTGCCGGATGACGTCGTTCGGGTCGTCGCCGCGCGTGCCCTCGTAGCGGAACGGGCCGAGCAGGTGGCCCGGCAGCCACGCCGACGCCTGCATGCGTATATACTCGCCGCGCCGGCCCGACCCCTTCAAGACCTTGTCGAGCCTGGCCTGATCGAAGTCGCGGACGATGCCCGAGTTGTCGGCGAAACGGAGCCCGGGCGTGAGCTTCAGCGCCGAGGGCTTGAAGTACACGATCTGTTCGCACGACGTGAAGAAGCCCACGTCGTGATAAGCGGTCGCGCCGATGGCGCTCGCCCCCGTGGGGCGCTCGACGCCGCCCCCTTCGTCGGACTTGAAGAGGTACTTCCCCTTGCCCGGGATGTTCACGCGGAATCCTTCCGACGAGCCGTTCATCTTGCCCTGATCCACGACCCAGACCCCGACCTCGGTGGGGTCGTCGAGGATCAGCCTGGGCTCGCAGGCGCCGCGAGAGACCTCGTCGAGGCTCATGGGCCGCGCGCCGATGCGATTCGTGAACCAGGCCGAGTCGGGCACCTCGTCCATGCTGTTGACGTTAGGCGCTTCGCCCGCCGGGTCGACTGCAAAGACGCGCGCGAGCGGCCGGAAGATCGAGTTGTCGCTCCCGTCCCACGCGAGCGGCGAGACGTAGAGGTCGGGCGTGCAGGCGAGGTGGTTTGGGTCCTTCTTGCTGGGCTCGACGCGGCAGGGGGCGCTGAACGAACGGAGGTCGGTGTCCGTCGCCATCGGCGCGCGGAGGGGGAAGAGCCGCGCACTCGCGCACGACGCCGCCGCCGCGCAGATCGCGAGTCCCACCGCGCTCGGCCAGCGCAACCCGTGCGCCGGCCATGAGCGAGCCGCCACCACGCTCCTCGAAGCGCGCTCAGAAGCCACGGTTGCTCCCCAGGGCGAGACGGAACGAGTCGATCTGCCCGCCGTGATCGAAGGTCTCGGTGCCGATGCCGAACAGGATCTCGATCGAGTTGTCGGGAGTCCCGACGCTCTCGACCCCGATCGCGCTCGAGAAACGGAGGAGCGACGGCCTGAACTCGTCGAGGTGCTCGTCGAAGACGTTTCCGACCGCCGCCTGTAGCGATCCGTCGAGCCAGACCCAGATGGGCCAGCGATAGCGCACCGTCGCCACCGCGGCGCTCCGACCGACGAGCCGGCCGGGGTAGAAGCCGCGCATCGGGCCGTCGCCTCCCAGCGTGACGAGCTCGGTGAAGGGGATCGGCTCCTGGCCGAGGGGATCGGCGAAGAGCGACGTCACCGAGAGGCTGACGACGCGGTGCCGCCCGTTGAGATCGTAGAAGGCCCCCGCCGTTCCGCCGTAGCGAATCCAGCCGCTCGCCGGCGAGTGCCGCACGTCGCTCCCCTGCTCGGCCTCGACCTCGACGCGGAAGCCAGACCCCTCTGCCGGACGCTCGCGCCGCGAGTCGAGCGCCGCGAGGAGATGGTTGTACTCCGCCGTGTATCCTCTGCCGAAGCCCGGCGGGAGGGGGAAGGTGCCGCGCTCCGCGGAGACCTCGACGCTGGGGTCTCGGCCGTAGTGACCGTGGTAGAGGTCGACCGATCGGACGCCCACCCCGGCCTTGATGCGGCTCGAGCGCCAGAGCGGAAAATCGAACGTCGCGGACCCCTGGAGCTCGCCGATGCCGAACCGGCTCTGGCTGCCCTCGAGCGACCGCGGGCCGATTCCGTAGAAGACCTTGTCGGGCCGCCGGACCCCCAGCGCGTCGAACGTCAGGGTGTCCTTGCCGTGAAGGTGGATCCTGTCGGCGAAATCTCCGGCGATCCAGTCGCTGGTCCAGATGCCGCTGTGCAAGCTCAGGTCGTTGCCCTTCGTGAAGGCGTCATTCCAGAAGGCGAAGAGCCCCACGCTCGGGTTGAAGCCGAAGTCGGCGAAGACGAGCGGCGCGAAGCCCGCCTTGTGGTCAGGGCCGAAGAAGAAGAAGTTGTAGAAGAGGTCGGGCCAGCCCGCGCGCTCGGCGCCCGCGATCAGCGCGCCCAGCGGCCGCCGGATCAAGAACTCGGTGACGAAGTAGATCGGCGAGAAGATGACCCGCGGCACCCAGAGCGCGACGTCTCCGGGGGTCGTGGGCGGACTGCCTCGCCCGTCATAGTCGGGCAGGTCACGTTTCGGCGGCGTGTCCGCGCGGGCGCTCGACTGCGGTATTGCCGCCGCGGCCAGGAGAGCGGCCGCGCCGAGTGCGAACCATCGACCGCGCGCGCTCATGGACCGACTGTGGCTCCGTTCTGTGCGCCCGTGCCCGCGGCCAACGAGGGCGACCGCCGTAGCCAGAGCCACGAGAGCAACTGCAGCTCAGATGCCACCCGGACCGGAGGCGATCCGGGTCCGGTCGGCCGCACGGGCGACGCGGCGTGGACAGCGATTGGCCGCGCGGGCCAATCTTCTTCCTGCCGGGCCCTTTTCGCGGGCCTCTCTCGCATGGTTTGTCGTATCCGGTGGCTCATCGTGCCTCGCTGGACGTTCCGTTCCCGTACTGCGCTCTAGCCCAGGTCGGGCCGCGCGCGCGTTTCATTTCGGATGCCCGGCGGCCCCCCGAGGTGTCGTCACGCGCGCGCAGGCGCACGAGCGGTACGCGACCCGACGTTCGCGACGGGGCCCCGGGAGGTGCCGGCGGCGGCGTGCCCTTCAGGCGTTCGACAGGGCACCCGGCGGGATCGACCTGGGCGGCGCGTTCGTCGCTCGCTCGGCGTAGGTGCGGCCGAGCAGCACGGCCGACACGAGCCACGCCACGCAGAGAAGGATGTTGATCACGATGAACGTCGAGAGCTCGAAGTGCTCGTGGGCCCCGACCCAGACCACGCCCGCCGACGCCGCGTCGCCGAAGCGGACCACGAACGCGTCGATCACCTGCTTCGCCTTGTACTTCGCGCCCCGCGAGGTGACGAGCCAGAGGGCCTGACGGGTGGTGTTCGACAGGGAGTAGTCGAGGCTGCTCTCGACCGCGCGCGCCATGAAGAGAACCGAGAGCAGCGGAACCGCGAGCGCCGCGGAGTACCCGGCGAGCGACGCGATGGGCATGATGACGAGCGCCGCGCGGAGCCCGAGGTACTTGATGATGCGCGAGACCGCGAAGAGCTGGAGGACGACGCCGATGCCGTTGACCCACTCGAAGTAGCGAGCCTTGAACTGCCCGATGAAGAGCGTGGCCTGGGCGTGCGTCACCTGCCCCGCGTCGTGCGCGGCCGCGATGAGCTTGCGATCGAGGACGTAGTCGCCCGTCTTCGTCACCAGGTTGAGGACCAGGATGAGGATCGCGAACAGCATCAAGTAGCGATCGTGGATCAGGAGCGAGAAGCCGTTGGCACCGCCGATGGGCTCCGCCTTCTCGACGCTCTCCTGCGAGCGCGCCCGAAGGCCCTCGGCCTGGTGCTCTCTCTGGTTCACGACGTACGTGAGCGCGAGGCTGACGAGCAAGACCGCTCCGGCCATGAGCATCAGGCGGAAGGGCCCGATGAAGAACAGCTCGTCGGCGATCCATGCCCCCGCCACGGCGCCGATCGAGCTGCCGATGCCGATGATCGGGAAGAGGCGCTTGCCTTGCTCTTCGGAGTAGATATCGGCCGCGAAGCTCCAGAACTGAGCGACGGTGACCAGGTTGAAGATGCCGACCCACAGAAAAAACGGCACGCCGAGCGGCGCGCCGCGCTCGCCCAGCGCCCAGAAGACAACGAGGTTTCCGACGAAGAACACGGTGACCCACGCGATGAGCGACATGCGCCCGACGCGCGACGCGAGCCATCCGTAGATGACGGTGACGGCCACGAGCAGGATCGACTGGCCCACCGACGCGTAGCTCTTCACCTCGGCCCCGCCGCCAAGCAAGATCAGCGGCTCGCGCGCGACCTTCAGGAAGTAGTAGGCCGTGAGGAGCAGAAAGACGTTCGCCGTGAGAAGCAGCACCGTCGGCCCCTCGCCCGCGCGCACGTCGGCGAAGAGGCGCAGCGCGACGTCGAGAGGGTGGTGCCGAGGCGACGGTTTGAGCGGATTGGACGGAGGGCCCGCGGAGCTCGGAGATGAGGGCACGGTCACGAGCCTCCGTACCACATTGGGGTCGAGATCTCGCCGCGAGCGCCGGGTGGCAGCAGGTGAAGATGAGGCGCAGGCGGTCGTCGGGGATCTCCAGCGAGGCCGGCGGCTCGACGACCGCGACGAGGTCGGCGGCGTAGGCGTCGAGCTTGCCCGCGAGCGTCTTCTTTCGCCGGATGCGATCGATCGCCAGGTTTCGCGCAGTCTGGATGAGCCAGGCGCGCGGGTGCTCAGGGACTCCGTCGTCGCGCCAGCGCTGAAGACTGTCCAAGAAAACCGACACCCAATCGGGTCGCCGGCGTACCAATATGCGCATGAGACAGGTGTTGTTCGTCCAAGGTGGCGGAAGGGGCGCCCATGACTCGTGGGACAACAAGCTCGTGGCGAGCCTCAAGGGGGCGCTCGGCCCCGACTACACGATCCACTATCCGCGGATGCCTGATGAGGCCGATCCCGACCCCACGGTATGGAAGAAAAGCATCGCCCGGGAACTGAGAAAGTTGAGCGACGGTGTGTTTCTCGTCGGCCATTCGGTCGGTGCCGCAATCCTCCTGGACTACCTGGCAGGCGGCACAGTGGAGCGGCGGCCTGCGGCCGTCTTCCTGATCGCGACGCCCTTCATAGGTGACGGCGGCTGGCCGAGCGACGACCTCCGACCTACCAGACAGATGGCCGTCGAGCTTCACGACGGCGCTCCATTCTATTTTTATCAGGGTCGCGATGATGAGACTGTGCCCTTCTCTCATATCGAGAAGTTCGCAACAGCTTTTCCGCATGCCATCATCCGCCGCTTGGAGGGTCGCGACCATCAGCTCAACGACGACCTCTCAGAACTCGGGCACGACATCAGGCTCTTGGAATGAAATTGTGCGAGTAGTTGGGCATGAAGCTGCGCTTCACCGGGGCGATGAAAACGTTGCTCGCGCGGGCGTCATCGCGCCCGCGGTGCTACGAGGCACGGGCCGGTCAAAGACGCCCCAACTGTGGGCGGCAAGGCGCTCGCGTCGAACGAACCGATGGGACGCCTCGCCGGCGTTCGGGCGCTTGTACGATGCCTTCTGCGACAGCGTGTGGCCTCGTTGAGGACGGCCAGGACGTCACCGCGAAGGCCGGCTACACGGAGAACCTGACAGGCCTAGTCTAGACGGCCCGCAAAGGCGCGATCCCCGACCTTGCAAAGGGCCATGGGCACCCATGGCGAGCGCCATGGCCGGTCATCGCCCATGCGATCACGAACCATGGCACTTGCCATGGTCGACCATCGCCCTTGCGCTGACGAACCATGGCACTCGCCATGGTCGACCATCGCCCTTGCGGTGACGAACCATGGCACTTGCCATGGTCAGTCATCGAACTTGCCATCGCGAGTCATCGCGCTTGCCATGACGACTCATGGTCCTTGCGATGGTCGCTGATCGCACTTGCCACGACCGACTATCGGCCTTGCCATCACGACCCATCGCATGGGCCATGAGCGACCGGGGCACGATGGAAGGCCCGTCATGGCAAGGTCCAAGGCCCGTCAGGGGATGTTCCAGGCTCGGTCGCGGCGACCTCCAAGGCCCTTCATCGATCGCCGGCGCATAGTCGACGACCTTCGATGTGATCTGCGGCCGCCGCTCAGAAGGTGAGCGACGCCGTGACCGTCGTGCCGGATCCGTCCGCAGCGACGAACACGATGTCGAGCGAGCCGTGGAGCGTGTAGTAATCGATCCCGGCGATCGAATCGGTTTTATCGATCGAGCTGATGTCGATCGAGAGCGCATCCTTCGTGCTCGTGACGTTCGTGCCGGCGCCGAACTGGGTCGCAGTGGTGGCCCCTTGCGCGCTATAGCTGATCAAGCAGTCGTAGGCCTTACCGCCAGCGGTTGCCTGGGTGAACGTTCCGCTGCCCGGAACCGAAGAGAAACCGAGCGTGCATCCGAAGGCAAAGTTCGACAAGGTGCTCGGATCCGGCGAGGTGATCGTCACGGCTTGCCCCAGCGCTCCTTGAAGCGTCACCCCGAAAGGATCTTCCCCCGACACGTTGGCTTCGGCGTAGCCGGCCACGCCGGTCACGGTGCCGGTCAGGGCACCGCTGAGCGTGCCCGACGCTTGAAAGGCGGTCGGTGCCGAGGTGCCGCCGTCCTTCTTGGGCTTCGGCGTCCCTGTCGGAACGAGACTCGAGCAGCTGACGGCTCCGAGAGCGAGGGCCAAAGCGAGGACGCGACGCATGAAGTTCCTTCCGAGAATGGACTCGCCGTCTAGCACGAGCGAGCTCTGCGAGCAGGAAGCCCAAACGCTCCTGCACGATCAAGGCGCCCCGGAGCGCGGCGCGGGGTCAACATAGCGCCCATCGGACGCCCAACCAGTTCCCGTCGCGCTGGAACGCCGACCACGTTGAGCCCGTCCAAGGCGCACCCCTCCCGCCCCGGGCCTTCCGTGCTCGGGCTCCCCCCCGCGGGGCCCCGTCTCCCTACGCCAGCCCGAGGTCGAGCTGGCCGGCGGGCTCGATGTCGTCCAGGTCGTCGGTCGGGTCGCGGGCTCGGGCGGGTGGCGTGGTCTCCGTGGGCAAGCCGAGGTGCGCGAGGATGCGCCGCACGGGCTCACGCTCGAATTCTTCGGCTCCGCGTGGGCCGGGCGACCGAAGGCGAGGAAGTGATAGCGCCGTTCGCCCGCCAAGAGGCGCAAGAGGCCGCCTCTCGTGTAACAAGGGGGTCGGTGTGTTACAAGCGGTCGAGTCATTGAGCTCCGCCGTTCGCGCGCCGCCCCGCCCGGCTGCGGCGCGGCAACGCGCCATCGCGAGGAGGATTGCGGAAGCATCGTCGTGCGGGATCACGCCGCGCCGATGCGCCGACGGAATCCCCTCCTGACAGCGAGCGCCTCACTTACAGGTCGCCCCCGCCAGGGCGCATCCGCACAGGCCAAGTGCCGTGCAGCAAGGGGCCTGGGGCGCGGTGCACGCGGGACACGCGGGCGCATTGCACACGCACAGCCCCCTCTGGCACATATGCCCGGGAGCGCATGCGAACAGCAGGCCGCAACCACCGCAGTTGTTGTTGTCGGTCATCTCGTCGACGCACGCTCCGCTGCAGAGGGAAAACCCGTTGTTGCAGGTGAAGCCGCACGCGCTGCTCGCACACGCGGCCGCGGCGTTGGCGACGCTCGTGGAGCACGTGTGGCCGCAACTGCCGCAGTTGCCCGGGCTGGTTGTCGTGTCGACACACGACCCGCCGCAGAGGGTGTGTCCGCTGTTGCACGTGAAGGTGCACGCCCGTCCAACGCAGTCGGGCACGGCGTTCGTCACGGTCGTCGAGCATGCGGTTGTGCAGGTGCCGCAGTGGCTAGCGTTGCTCGCGAGGTCGACGCAGCTACCATTGCAGGGCGTCGTAGTAGCCGACGGACAGCCCGACAGGCACGTGTACTCGCCGGCATCCGCCCCGGCGACGCCCGCCGGGCCACACACCGGCGTGCTTCCCGAGCACGCATTGCCGCAGCCTCCGCAATTGTCCGCGGTCGTGTACTGGATGCATGCGCCCCCACATAGGCTGTACCCGGCGTTGCACGCGAACGAGCACGTTCCGGCGCCGCAGGTCGGCTGGGCATTGGCGATGGACGTCGGGCACGCATTGCCACAGGTCCCGCAGTTGAGGGGGCTCGTCAGGTCGACGCACTGATCGCCGCAGGTAGCAAGGGCGGCGTCGCAGCCGCTGTTGGGCGGCGGGGCGGGCAAGTCGTCTGCGGCGTCGCCCGCGCCGTTGCCTCCCTCGCTGTGGTTCTGCGCGAGGCCCGCCGCGTCTCTACCATCCGTTGCATCCAGGCAGTCGTCGGCGCAAACCGAGTAGGCGCTCAAGCCGCTGAGGGATGCGCAGGCTCCTACTGCCAGGCAACCGGCGGCTCCTCCCAGAATGCGAAAGGCCAGCACGTCGCTACTGTACTGTACGATGTCCTTCGCGGCGCGCCCGCCGAACACGTAGCTTCTCAGTCCGAGGAGCACCGCACGCTTGGCAGCCACGGCTATCTAACCCTACTTTCGCAAATGGACGCAGCAACCGAGCCCAGGGGCAGGCAATTTTCCCTGCAGCTCACCGCGACGAAGGTGGTGTCGTTGTTTGACCCCGCCGGGTTTGCGGCGTACGTTGTCGCGCCGGCGTATTGGACCCCGTATCAGTAAGTGCGGCTCGCACTGGTCCGGCCCACACCGAGCGCCAAGAGCATCCACGCGCTCGTCCTCGCCGGCATCGCGACCAGCGGCGTTTCCAACGGTCCTTCGCAGCCGCTCCCCTACGCCGGTCTTCTTCTCCCATGGCCCTCCTGCACTTCCGCCGCCGTTGAAGCAGCGCACCCTCGCGGGCCTGCCGCATCTTCGCCGCCCTCGCGGCTGGGATGTCGTGACTTCTTGGAGTCGAAACGGGGCGATCGCAGACTCTGCAAGCAAGCGGACGTCCCGTCGCGCCGTCGAAGGGTATCAGCGCCCGTCTGCGGGGGTCCTCCGAGCCCGCTTGTACTCATTCTGCGGACGCGTCACCGATGCTCGAAGTCCCACCCTCGGACGTCCCGACGTCGGCCGCGCCGGAGTCCATCGAGGCGGTGGCAATCGTCCCGGCCTCCCACAGTGGAGCCGCAACGGTCGATCCCGCGTCACCCGCGATGGGCCCGAAGATCGCGTCGAGCGACGGCTTGGCCTTCTGCAGGAGCTCGGCGCCGTCGGTGCTCGTCGCTTCCAGCAAGATCATCACGGCATACTTGCGGGGCACGTCGATCCAGGGGATGGCCCCGTATGCGCCCGGATCGGCCACCACGCCGGGATGCTGCCGGTCGACCCACCACCCGAGACCGTACCCCGCGAAGTTGGGATCCGAGGTCGCTCCTCCGTACACTTGGCCGATGCGATCCGCCTGCATGAGGTCGACCGACGCCTTCGAGAGCACGCGCCCGCCGTCGCAGACGCCCCCGCGCAGGTGCATTAGCAGGATCTTGCCGTAGTCATGAGCGGTGGTATACGCGCCGCCCTCGACGCTCGGGTTCTGGGTCGCGGCCAGGACTCCGGCATCGCCTTTGAAGAAGGGCGGATAGCTGAGCGCGCCCGTCAGGCCGGCGTCCCCGCTGCGGTACGCCTGCTGGTACTGGTTATTGAATCCGATCGACGGAGTGCCGCAAGGGTCGACGTATGCTTCCTTCACGAGCTGCGCCCACGGCTTTCCGCTCACGACTTCGGCGATGCCACCGGCGAGTTGCCACGCACCGCCGCCGTAGTCGAACTTGGTGTCGGGCGACCGCCGGTCGGCGGAGTCATTGGCCGTGTAGATCGTCTTGGCGCAATCGGTCAGCGTGCCGGCGCTCAGGTACTGGCAGAGGTATGGCGCATACAGCGGATTGTCGGTCAGGGTGACGAGTCCGGAGCTGTTCGAAACGAGCTGCGCGACGGAGATGTCCGATTTGTAGTTGCCAAAGGCCGACAGGTAATTGCTGATGGGCGCATTGATGTCGAGCTTCCCCTCGTCGGCGAGACGCATGAGGATGCCGACGCTCATCACCTTGCTCGACGACGCAATGAGGTAGAGCCGGTCGGTGGCAAACTGCCCGTATCCCTTCTCGTGCACGATCCCGAGGTCCTGCTGCACCACGACGGCGCTCGCTCCGGCGAGGCCTTTCTCGGAAAGGAAGGCGGTGACGGCGGAGTCGAACGCGCTGAAATCGAGCTCCGGGCTCACTACGTCCGCCGCGGCGTCGGCGCTGAGGACATTGGAGGTGGGGGAAGCGTTGCTGCTCGAACACCCAGCGGCGCCCGCAAGGAGGAGCACGAGCCAGCCGACCGGACGTGTCGTCGAGTTCAAAGAGACCGGGAACGAAGCACGCTTGCGCATGCTGCGGACTCTAGTTCGAGCAAGTTGTCGCGCACAAGGGGATGCCCTTGTCGAAGGGTCTCTCGACGCGCTCGGCAAGTCGCGTGGCCACGGAAATAGACGGTGGTGGGAGCCCCACAGGCCGGCATCGGTGCGACAGCGGCCTCCGCAAGTGCTCCGTGACGGTCGCGGATGGGACGCGACGTTCAGCCCACATCGATGGGTTGTGTCGTCGCGATGCCAGCTGATCGACG
The DNA here is from genome assembly GCA_937902985.1 of uncultured Myxococcales bacterium. Classification (GTDB taxonomy): domain Bacteria; phylum Myxococcota_A; class Polyangia; order Polyangiales; family Polyangiaceae; genus Palsa-1150. Next base: position 23,613 of record CALFNG010000108.1, on the reverse strand, counting down.
TCAACATTCTTGCCTGTCCTGGCGAAATACTCGTTTCGCGCGGGGTTTCGCGGTCAGATCGTCTCACACTGCCTCGATTGATCAGTCCCAAAGCGAGCGGGGCAGCGCCACATTTAACAGTCTCATCCATGGCCAAAGCCCCGGATAAACTCCGAAGCACGCAAGTGCGCCCAGGCACCTTTGCGGCCGGGTGTTCAGTAGCCGCGGTGCACCTTGCGGTCGTGCCACCGCGGTCGCTCGACCGGTCGCGCGAAAGCTCTACGATTCCAGCTGCAATCCGCTGCGATCGAGATCTGGGACACTACGGGTCCCGAAGCCATCGATAACGATGGCGCTGTCCGACCAGGACGTGTACTGCAGGTCCACGGGACAGCCGTTCTTTCTGGCACGCGAGCCGCCTTCCGTCGTCGAGTCGCCCACCCGCACCTCGGCGTGCACGACCTCCGCAGCACGGGCCAAAGTAGCCACGACAACTTCCAGCGCGTCGTCGCCGAGTACGTCCGCTACCACAACGCTGTCCGCCCTCACCAAGGGATCCATCAGCAGACCCCGGTCCCCAAGCGCCCGCTCTACTTCTCGACGAACGCCCGCTCGATGACGTACGAGCCGCGCCGGTCGCTGTTGGCCTCGTCGAAGCCCTTCGCCTCGAGGACGCCGACGAGATCCTTCAGCATCGCCGGGCTGCCGCAGAGCATGAATCGATCATGCTCGGCGTCGACGGCGGGTAGCGACAGGTCGCGGGCCAGCTTGCCGTCCTCGACGAGGTCGTTGATGCGGCCCTGGTTCCGGTAGGGCTCTCGGGTCACCGTGGGGTAGTAGAGCAGCTGCTGCCGGACCTGCTCTCCGACGAGTTCGTGGTTCCGGAGCTCGTCCTCGATGAACGATCGGTACGCGAGATCGCTCACGCGGCGGACGCCGTGGGCGATGACGACCTTCTCGTAGCGCTCGTACGTCACCGGATCGCGGATGATGCTGAGGAAGGGCGCGAGGCCGGTCCCGGTGGCGAGCAGGTACAGACGCTTGCCGGGGCGGAGGTTCTCGACCAGCAGCGTGCCCGTGGGCTTGCGGCCGACGAGGAGACGCTGGCCGGGCTCGACGTGCTGCATGCGTGAGGTGAGCGCGCCGTCCGGGATCTTGATGCTGTAAAACTCGAGGTGCTCGTCGTAGTTGGCACCGGCCAGGCTGAAGGCGCGGAGCAGCGGGCGGCCTTCGACCTCCAGCCCCATCATCACGAAGTGCCCGTTCCGGAACTGGAAGGCGGCGTTGCGCGTGGTGGTGAAGCTGAAGAGCGAGTCGTTCCAGTGGTGGACGCTGAGGACTCGTTCTTCGTTGAAGGCGCTCATCGACAGTTTCTCCGGGGTTCGGGGAGGTTCAGGCCTCACCTGCACTCAAGATGACCCGCCCTTTCGCATCGGTAAAACAGGATGATCTGATATGACTCTGCGGCGGAACCGATATGCGTTACTCCCTCCGGCAGCTCGAGGTCTTCCTTGCCGTCGCTCGCGTCGGCAGCGTCAGCGGCGCGGGCGAAGTGCTCGCGATGTCGCAATCCGCGGTGAGCGGCGCGCTCGGGGACCTGGAGCGGCAGTTCGGGCTGCAGCTCTTCGATCGCATCGGCAAGCGGCTGCGCCTGAGCGAGCTGGGGCAATCGGTGCGGGCGCAGGCCGTGGGCGTGATCGACCGTGCGAGCGAGCTCGAGGCCGCGTTCGAGGGTCGCGCCGTCGTTGGGCGGCTGCGGATCGGCGCCACGCTCACGATCGGCAACCACCTGGTGGCCCCGCTGATGGCTCGCTTCATGCGCGAGCACAGCGGGGCCGAACTCACGCTCGCCGTGGCCAACACCGAGCAGATCGCGCGGCAGGTCGCCAACTTCGACATCGACGTCGGCCTGGTCGAGGGCGAGATCCAGGACCCCGATCTCGAGGTAATCCCGTGGCGCGAAGACGAGCTGGTGGTCTTCTGTGCGCCCGGCCACCCCTACGCGAAGAAGCGCGCGCTCACCGACGCCGATCTGCTCGCTGCCCGATGGATCGTGCGCGAACACGGCTCCGGCACGCGACAGACCTTCGATCGCGCGATGCACGGCCTCCTCGGGGAGCTCCACATCGTCCTCGCCCTCGAGCACACCGAGGCGATCCGCGGGGCCGTCGTGGCCGGCCTCGGCCTCGGGTGCGTCTCGCGCATCGCCTTGCGCGAGGCGTTCGACCACGGCAGGCGTTCGACCACGGCACCCTCGTGCCCTGCCGCGTGCCCCACCGCGATTTCCGCCGGGAGCTTTACCTTCTCTTGAACAAGCACAAGTACCGCGGGCGGGGGTTGGAGCTGTGGCTCGCGCTCTGTCGCGAGGCGCCGTCCGGTCGGTCCCCCGTGGGCAAGAACGTCCGTCCGACGGCACGACGTCGAACGTGAGCGGCTCGCTCGGGAGCGTGCGCGGACGTGCACCTGGCTCTCGTGCTGGCTACTTCACGGATCCGCGAGAACTCGCGCGCTCCACGCATGCCGTCATGGCTACTTGCGCGATCAGTTCCGACAGCCCGCATCGCTTTCACCGACGGCACTGCGTCGACGCTCGTGCAGTTCGATCTCCTCGCCGATAATCGTCTGGAACGAATGAACGACGTCGGCGTGGGTGTAGAGGGAATCGAGGTACTGCTGCGCACGGGCGAGCTCGGAGGGCGGAACCGACGCGAGTGACACGGGCGACGAGGCCACGTGCAGGTTCGGGTCGAGAGCGAACCGCGGCGCCAAGTCGTTCGGCGCGCCGTCGCTGCAAGCCGCGAAGACGGCGGCAGCACCGAACGCGAGGGACGAAGGCGCAATCGCGATTGCGAATCGAGCAATGGATCGATGGTTCATCCGGTGTCCCCCTGATCGAAAATGGGCCGGGGCGCGCACCGTCAGGCGAGATCACCGCAGACGGCGCCAACGCGTACTTCACGACGACCGCCGGTTACGTGCGCCAGTGCGCGTTGGCCGGCGGCGGTTCCGGTCCTACGATCCTCGCCGCGAACCTCAGCTCTCCCACGTCGGTCGCCTCGAACGGCACCGCCGTGTTCTGGACCACGTCATCGGCCAGCGCCGTCGGCGGCCAGGTCATGAGGTGCGGCGTCGATGGCTGCGCCGGGATCACCGCGGTGCTCGCCACGGGAGGCGTCGGATCCGGCGTCGTTGCCGCCGACGCGACGCACGTCTACTGGGTCGATCCCGGCACGCCCGTCGGGGGTGGCAAGCTCCCGCTCTCGTCTTACACGACCGGCCGTGTCCTCGAGTGCCCGATCAGCGGCTGCGGCGGCGCGCCGACCGTTCTCGCGACGTATCCTTCCTGGCTCGGTGCCCTACCGAGCGTTGTACGAGGCTCGCGTCCGCCTCGCGGGGTGTGGGAGCTCGCTCCTGGCGTGGGCGACGAGCGTGCTCCGGAAGGCGCAACTCCGTTCGCCGCCGAAGAGCGCCGCGGAGAACGAGACGCTGACGGAGCTGCTCGCTCATCCGCCGAGCACGATCTCGGGTGCGATCCGGTCGCCGAGCCTCTATCGCCTCGAGTCGACATGGTTCGCGGGGTCGGACACGCTCGGAGAGGCGTGCGTCCCGAGCCCCTGGACGGTACGACTCCCACTGCGCCTCGTCGTAGAACTGGTCACCGGTGCCGTCGTGCGGGAAGACGGGGTGACGCGCTCGGTGCTCCACCAGGTCCGCCTGCGCGCGGCGCCCGCCGTCCCCAAGACGCGGACGGCTTCGCCGCCGCTGGGCGGACCCGCAGAACGCCAGCGAAAGCGCTCCAAATTTTGGGCTGACACGCTCTCTCTCTTTGCGTGCCGATTCGTGCCACCCAGGACAGCGCTGTCCGGGAGCGCGTCGTGAGTGGATCGTGAAAAGGCCGTAGCGAGCGCCGGGCATGCTGGCTGCAAGGTGGCGCGCACATCGTCGCCCGTGATTTCGTCTCGGGCGATCCGAATTGCGTACAAACCGGCCCTGGTCTGGCCATTAGCGAAGGGGGGAAGACGAAGGAAAGCCGTCTCGGGGCCGCGGGCGTGTGACGCCCGCGGCGAGGCGGTCTTCTATTGCCGTTTCAATTGGTCATTCGTGAACTTCGAGGAGGCGCCGATGGGTCATATCGTAAAGGGAGACGTCCGCAAAAGAGCGGGCGCCATCGCATCGTTTTGTGGTTTGCTGGCCTTGGCCGTGAGCTCCGCCGCTTGCGGCGGCGCGGGTCCAGGCGCGAGTGAGAACAAATTTTCGGCGCAGACGTATGACGAGTACACCGAGCCGCTGACCAACGCGGTGATTGGCACTCCGTCCGGCGTCGTCACCGTTGACTCGGCGGGCGTCAGCAGCAGTTCGCCAGGCGGCACGACCGGTGGCGGCATGGTCCCGCCGCCGACCGACGGAGGGACGGGCAGCGTCGACGGAGGGCCCGTTGACGACGGAGGACCGTTCATCGGGGACGGTGGGCCTCCCGGCGACGGCGGGACGTCGGGTGGATTCGGCCAATGGCATTTCGACGACTGCTCCGCCAAGTCGAACTTCCTCATCGACTCTTCGGGCGGCGGCGCGAACGCTCAGCATGCGCTCAACGGCTCCTGCGTCCCGGGGATCAACGGCCTCGGCGTGCAGATTCGCAACGTGAAGGACGTGGTGCAGGTCCCCGACGAGCCGCAGTTCACGGTGGGGTCGAACATTGCGGTGGCCGCGTGGGTGCACCCGAACACCGTGAGCGGCAACCAGCCGATCGTCCTCAAGCGGCTCAACAACAAGACCGCGTTTTCCCTGGGGATTCACAACGGGAACATCGAGATGTCGGTCGTCCTCACGACCGGCAAGACGATCGTCTCCAGCGCGCCGATCGCGGCAAACACATGGTCGCACGTGGCCGGTATGTTCGACGGCACGTTCGTCTTCCTGTTCATCGACGGAAAGCAGTTCGGTCAGGTCTTCGGAGCCGGGACGGTGGCAGACGTGTTCGCGCCGCTTCGCATCGGGGCGACGACGCAGACGCAATTCCTCGACGGCATCATCGACGAGGTCTTCGTCTCGACCCAGGTCATAAGCTCGGACACGCTGACGGCCCTCGCCTGCTTCGCGCACCCGAGCACGCTCGCCGTGAATCCGGCGACGAGCGGCCCGGTGCCGGTCGACACGAACTTCCACTACGACATCGCGGTCACCGACAACGACACCGGGTTCTGCTCGTCCAAGCAGTATCAATTCATCACCGAGTCGAGCGACCCGGGCATCACCTCGAACGTGGACCCGCCCGGGAACTTCTCGAACGGGGCGCCCGGAACCACGGTGACGTTCGGGGCCGAGGTCAGCGGCTCGGACTCCGCCGACCCCGGCGTGCACCAGGTTCCCTTCTTCGTCGTCTCCTTCGGGAACAACTTCAACAATTTCGAAGTTCTGCCCGGTCAGCTCTCGTTCGAGCTCGCGCAACCGACGGGTTGCTTCGTGTCGACGTCGCGCGAGTTGATGATCCTCGACACGAGCGTCGTCGATGACCCCGTCCGGACCTTCGGCATGAGCTCTCCCGGCAACGGGGGTGAAGGCGGCATCGTCTTCGAAGACGCGAGCGTGGGTCCCACGCCCGGGGTCGTCGATCCCGTGCCTGTCGCCGCCGACACGGACGGCGGGAGCGGCTCGCCAAGTCTGGGCGTCTGGTCGTTCGGTCACCTGATGCGCGAGATGGCGCCGACGCCCGATCAAGCACCTGCGATGGCCCTGAGCCTGTTCGAGAACTGGCTGACGCCCCAGAACGTCAACGGGTTCACCGTCGCGGCGCGCCCGGCCATGCAGCAGCTGCTCCTCGACATCTGGCCCCGAACGCCCGACGGGCAGCTCGATCTCGATCAGGCTCCACTGCGGCTGCAAGCGGTCGTCGACCGGGTCGATCTGCGCAACCTCAGCGCGGGATCCGCCGGCGAGGGCCGGTTCGTGTTCGCCGTCGACGGCCCGGGGGGCTTTCCCCAGCAGTTCACAGTGATCTTCGAGTACAACCTGCCAGCGCAGACCCAGGCGGATGTCGCGGGTTGGGCGTCCCTCTGGCACGGGCTCCAGGCCCACCCGTTCCCATCGGAAGAATACAACGCCGCGCTCGAGATGATCACGCGCCGCTTCAGCGATCGCGGAGCGCAGTCGGGCGGCGTGAACGGGAGTGCGCTCGCGACGCTCCGGACCAACGAGATCGCCCTCTCCAACGTCGGCCGGTGGGAGCTTCGCGAGTTCGCCCTGTCGCCGACCACGGGCTTCCTTCAGGAGACGACGGTCAAGGAGACGCCTGACCTCGGCTTCAACGGGACGCAGACGTTCGCCGATTTCGTGAACCAGAACGCCTCGGCCATCATCGCCGAGGTGCCGGGGGCGACCGGCGCCGTTCCCGCCCAGTTCGAGGGGAGCCCGTTTCTGGCCGGCTCCGTGTTCAATGACCTCGTCGAGTGGTCGGCGCCGGGCATCAATGACGACAACGCCCGGTTTCATGCGTCGCTCAACACGTGCAACGGATGCCACGGACCGGAGGTCAACACGACGTTCCTGCAGATCACGCCACGGAACCCCGGGGGCCAGGCGATCCTGTCCCCCTTCCTGACGGGGACGACGGTCACGGATCCCGCCGGTCAACAGAGGACGGTGAACGACCTGGGGAGGAGAAGGGCCGATCTGACTAGCCTCGTCTGCCCCCCGACCGACGCGGGGCCGCCACCGCCGCCGGTCGACGCGGGTCCCCCGGTCATGCTGGACGCGGGCGCATCGCATGATTGACGCGTAGCGCCGAGAGCGAACACGGCGCGCCTTCCACGATGCGGCGAAAGGACTTTCGCAAGCATCGCGTTTTGGGACACTCTGCGCTTCCTATGCGAGAGCGAAGAGCCCCGGAGGCGCGCCGCGAGCTGACTCGGGAATCACCGGCCGCGCGAGCCGTCTCCCCTCCGGCACCGACGACGACTGTGTGCAGGACACGCTGGACGGCGCCCGTCGAGATGGGACGGCCCAGGATGACGCCTTCCGCGTTCCCCCCTCAACCCCTCCCCTGAACGGATACGGTGTCGAAGGCCTCGTAGACGACGCCCATTCCCCCTTCGCCGATACACTTCGAGACCTCGTATCGCGCGCTCGCGCCCAGCTCCGTCGGCGATATCCCGCCGGCGCCCTCCCGAGCGTCGATTCATCCATTGCTCCAAGCAAAATGGCATAAATCTCGGCGCCGCTCAGGCCGATTCAGAAACACGTCTCGCCGGTGACGGCCGCCGGAGCCTGACTATTGCGCGCAGCACACCGTGGTCGGAGTGGTCGGCGCGACGGTCCCGGTCGGGCCCGTGGTCCCCGCAGGTGCGCACGATCCGCCCGACGGTGCCAGCGTGGCCGATGCGAAGGGGGTCGGAGTGGAACTGAAGGCCGAGCATTTCGGTGAACCGCCGTCCTCCAGGCCGGTCATCGTGGAGATGCCGCTCCCGCCGGGACATGACGACGAGATGGCCGCCGAGATCAGCGTACAGGTCACTCCCGTCGGCGGGTCGCAACGGCAGCCGCCGGTGCAGCTCCGCGAGTCCGAGCCCCCGGCAAAATACGTGTGCTTGCCCGGGTAGGTCGCCGGGCACGAGGCGTCGCCGCTCTCGAAGACGCAGAGCCCCGGAGCCAACGTGGACGGGGGCCTCGGTGTGCAGACTTGCGCCGTCGAGCACCCGCCGCGAAGAAGGGACCGCCCCGTGCCGCAAGCGCGCCCGCTGCGTCCCCAGTCGCGCGCCGCGTCCCACGCGGGAACGGTTGCCTGAGCGGACGCCGAGCACGACCCGGCCGCCGACACCGCCGGCGGCGTGACGATCATGGCTGACTGCACCGGCTGGGTGCACGCGTCGCTCGCGCAGCCTTCGATGGCCGACGCCAGGTTGCACGAGTTCCGGCAGGTGTTGTCGGTGAAGGTCCGGATCGCCGGGCCGATGCAGCCTCTGTCGACCGATCCGCACTGGCAGGCGCACGACGACGCCTGGAAGCTCGGGGCGTCATAGCCGTCGAGCTGGTCGCTCGGGTAGGGGGCCTCGCATGGGGGCACCGAGGGCGCGGGTGGTCCGCCGCTCTCATCGTAGAGGACCACCGGTCCCTGGAAGCCCGCCGGGGCTTCCGGCGCGCACCGGTAACCCGGCTGGCATTGCGGGTCCGCGCAGTCGACGAGACCGTCGCAGTTGTCGTCGACGCCGTTGGTGCAGTCTTCCATGCGCCCCGGCTCGCATGCGCCCGCATCGGCTGACCCGGCGCAGGTCGCGGTCTCGGTGCAGTCGACGGCTCTACAGCCCGCTGCGATCACGGCGGCGGCGATCGCGCTCGCGAGGATCGCGAGCAGATGCCGGCAGCGCCGCGCGCCGACGGCGCGGGCGACGTTCGGCCGCCCGATCATGGCAGGTCTCGCGACAGCTGAAACGCCACACCTCCACGCATCGGCACGATCCACGCGGAGGCGGACGCCTTCGGCCACACGAACCACGCCACGAAGGCGCCCGCGACCAGGCCGCCGGCGCCGGCAAACAGGGCCGTCGCCACGTTCAGTTCGCGATGTTGCGAATCGACCGCGCCCGCAAGCGCCTGGCAGGTCGCCGTGGCGGCGTGCGTGCAGGCGTTCGACGCGAGACCCTCGCGCAACGTGGCGGCGTTGTCTTTGTCGCGATTCGACTGCAACAGAAAGACGCCGCCGACGGCGGCCACACCGAGGGCACCGAGCGCCATCGCGCCGGCGGTGACGTGACGCGCAGACGCGAGCGGCTCCGCAGGCGGCGCCTCGCTCTTGCCGCCGGCCGCGGTCCCCGCGGGGGTTGCGGCCGCGGCGAGCACGGTCGGGGGACCGGGATCGATGGCCCGGAACGTGACCGTCACGACCCGAGCTCTCTCCCCCGCGCGCAGGACGAGTCGTTGCTCGACGGGCGCGCTGCCGTCCCGCTCGAAGCGCAGGACATGTTCTCCCGCATCGGCTGCGATCGGCTTGCCGTCGAGGGACTCGGCGAACGGCTCGCCGTCGAGTGTCACCCTGGCCGCGTTCACGTCGTTGCCGGCCTTGTCGCGAGCGCCCAAGACAACCGTCGGTGCGCTGTCGTCAACTTCGCGCAACCACTGCGTGCAGGCGCGCGAGACAATCGCCGGGCAGAACTCCCGCGAGCACGCCACGAACGATTCGCGCGCGGCGCGGTATTTCCCTTCGTCGCGCTGGCTCTGTCCTTGCTCGGAAGCGGCGAGACATTGCTGCTTTCGATCGGAGCTCACGTCACCGCTCGCAGCGCGTGGAAGGGCAAGCGCCGCCAGCAACCCGGCGATGCCCGCGACCGCGCGGGGCCGGCTCACGGTCCGCATCGAGTCGTGAGAGACGTGCGCCCGCCGGTGTGCGGATCGAGACTGCGCGTCATAGGCAATTCGGTTTGAAATGGATATGACCTTTGGGATCGGCGGTGTATGGCGGAGTGCAATCGGCGGCGGCGTTGCCGGGGATTGCGCTGGACGGTCTCACGGAGGGTCGCCTGGCGGCTTCTACCGTCTCCTTCGCGGATTCCTTTGCAGGCCGGGATGGACCCGGAGGTGCGGCTGGTTCCGGGGCGAGATCTTCGGGCTCCGACGGGCGCTCCGCGATCGCCGTCGTCGCGCGGGCGGGCGTCGCGAGTGCGATAACACCAGGCAGCGAGGGCTGCACGGCCGTCTCGCGCGTCGGTCGCGTCCGGAAATGGGCGACCGATACGATCACGACGGCGGCCGCGCAGGCGACAATGACAGACACGGACGCGCGGAGCGACCGCGTCCGTACGAACCACCCCGCTCGTGACCGGATCGAAGCCTGCGGTTCGTCGCCCCCCCCATCCGTCGCGGTCGAGGGCTTCCGAAAAGATACGGTAGCGATCTCGTTGATCCGTCGGGCGACGCGGGTCGGCGCTTCGGCCGCGTCCCGCCCCGACAACCTCTGGATCATAAGCTCCTCCGAGACTTCGACGGCAGAGCGCTCGAATTCGGCAATGTGGGACGCGCGCAGACTCAGCTCCTTCGCGGCGGTCTGCTCGACCCAGTCGCCGATCTCCCCGGGCGAAGCGAATCCCGAGAAGGCCATGAGGTCCGACGCCATGTCGCGCGCCGAGGCGTACCGTCTCTCCGGGTCGCGTTGCAGACCCCGCAGAACGATGCGGTCGAGGCCCTCGGGTAGCTCGGCGACGATGGAGCTCGGCCGCGGCACCTCGGCGCTGAGCACGCGCGCGAGGACGTGGGCTTCATTGTCAGCAACGAACAGGCGGCGCCCCGTGAGCACCTCCCAGAGGACCACCGACGCGCCGTAGATGTCGGCCCGCCGCGTCAGCGCCGCGCCGTGAACTTGCTCAGGCGCCATGTACGCGAGCTTGCCCTTGAGCTGACCTTCGCGCGTCGTCTGCAGTCGCCCGGCCGCCTTCGCAACGCCAAAATCGAGCAAACGGGCGATCCCGTCGATGCCGACCAGAACGTTCTGCGGCGAGACGTCGCGGTGCACGAGTTCGAGCGGTTCGCCCCGATCGTTCCTCGCTTCGTGGGCCGCGTGCAGGCCTTGCAACATCCCGCCGACGACGGCGAGGCCGATGTTCGCTGGCATGCGTGCGCCTGCGACGCGTCCCATGCGTGCGAGCTGCGCGAGAGATACCCCACGCACGTATTCCATGACGAGAAACACCTCGTCACCCTCCGCGAAGACGTCGAGCGTCGGGACGACATTGGGGTGCGCGATGCAGGCCGCGAGGCGAGCCTCGTCGTAGAACATCTTCACGAACTCGGGGTCGCGCGCGAATTGCGGATGCAGCTTCTTGATCGCCACAGGCCGCGCGAAGCCCGCAGGGCCGATGAGGCGCCCGAAGTGCACAGTCGCCATGCCGCCCGACGCAATTTCGCCATGGAGCAGATAGCGGCCGACGACCCGAGGACCGCCAGCCTCTATGGGTGGCACGCGATTCATCGTCAATTGCCCTTTTCACCGTAGCACCCGGCGCTCTGGCCGCTGCGCTCGATCGCCCGCGGAGGCCGCCGGTGCGTGCGTCTGCCGGCACGCGCGTGAGGCCCAATGAGCGCCACTGCCGGTGCATGTGGGTGACTGGTCGAACCTCTCGTACTCGAAGAGCCACCGTGCTCGAAGCGATCGCCTCCACCGCGGGCCGGCGCGCCTGGCGGGCCGACGACCGCCAGATCGGTCGTGCTGCGGGACGGCGCGCGTGCTGCGAGACGGGCCACCGTTCGCCGTATGCGTCGAAGAAGCCGTGAGCTCCGTCCTCCGTGTGACCGCGTCAGTGCTCGAGAGCTCTACGTGAAGGCGCAAAGCATCGGGCGGGTCGAGGTGGAACCGTTGAGGTCCTCGGGCCAGCGCCACGCGTCCCGATCCGTTCCAGAGCGTCGAGCCGACCAGAAGGACGCCCGCGCTGTGGCGCTCTTCCGTCCGAGATTGCGGGGGTGGGTAATCGCTGCCACCTGCGTAGGGCACTTCCTCGCGAGGTCCTCCGGGCCCACATCAGCTCGCAGCGAGGCGGCGGGATGACGGACGCAACGCCCATGAAGCGGCAAGGCATCCGATGGCCAGGATCGGGCCTATCAGTTTTGACACGACCCCATAGGCCTACGGAACGGAGCTCGGGCTCGGGACCTGGACGTTCTCCACGGGCGCGTGGCACCATCTGGCGCAGGAGATCGTCCTGAACTCGGGCGACGCGGCCGACGGCATCGCGCGTGTGTGGTTCGACGCCGACCCGGCGCTCGCGCCGACCTTCGAAGCGAAAGACCTGAGATACCGCCGGGACGACACGCCGGCCGGCACGCTCTTCTTCTCGACCTTCTTCGGAGGGCACGACGCCGACTGGTCCACGCCGGTCGATACCTTCGTGGACTTCGCGCACTTCGTCGTATGCAGGTGATCCGACGTCGAAATGTGAGCCTTGAAGGCGCCCTCCGTGCGACTGCCCTCGATGGGATGAACGTTCTCTTCGTGGGCGGCACCGGGATCATCAGCTCGGCGTGCGCCCGTCTCGCGCTCTCGCGGGGAATCGGCGTCAGCTTCCTCTGCCGAGGCAAGTCGACGCGTCATCCGATCCCGTCGGGAGTGGACGTTCTGCTCGGCGACATCCGGGACGCTCGGTCTGCGCGAAGCGCCCTGGGCAACCGCGCGTTCGACGCGGTCGTCCAGTGGGTCGGCTTCTTGCCTCACCATGTACAGCTTGACATCGAGCTCTTTCGAGGGCGCACCGGCCAGTATGTCTTCATCAGCTCCGCAGCTGCGTACCAGAAGCCCCCCGCGAGTCTTCCGGTGACCGAGTCGACGGTCCTTCACAACCCTTTCTGGCAGTACGCGCGGGACAAGATCGACTGCGAAGAGAAGCTTCGAGCTGCCTATCGAGGCGAAGGGTTTCCGGTGACCATCGTGCGTCCGTCACACACCTACGACGTCGGCCTGTTGCCGATGCACGGCGGCTGGACCGTCGTCGACCGGATGCGGCGCGGCCTCCCCGTCGTCGTTCACGGCGACGGGACATCGCTCTGGACGTTGACTCACTGCGACGACTTCGCTCGCGGCTTCGTCGGTCTGCTCGGCCATCCATCGGCCGTCGGCGAGGCGTTCCACATCACGTCGGACGAGACCCTGACGTGGAACCAGATCCATGAAATTCTCGGTCGTGCGGCCGGAGCCTCTCCGAGGTTGGTGCACGTCCCCTCGGAGCTCATCGCGGCCTGCGATCCGCACTGGGGCGCGAGCCTGCTCGGCGACAAGGCCCACAGCATGGTCTTCGACAACGGAAAGATAAGAAGGCTGGTGCCCGACTACCGCGCGACAATTCCGTACGCACGAGGCGCCGAGCGGCAGGCCGCGTGGTACGACGAGGATCCGCGACGCCAGGTGGTAGACGGGGAGACGAACGCCGTGATCGACCGCATCCTCGAACGCTACGAGCGCGCGTGGCCCGACCTATGAGCGACCTGGGCGAGTTCGCGCCGCCACGGTCCGTTGCCTCGTCGGATCGCAGGCTGCTCGTCGTCTGCGATGGTGGAGACGCGCCCGGATACTCGTCGGTCGCCGTGGCCCTCACCGAAGAAGGCACGCGCCGGGGTTACGAGGTGTGGGCGGCGGCCGAGGGCTTCCGGTCGTTGATGAGAGATTCCTCGGCGACCCCGCGCTTCGAGCGCCTGATTGTCGGCAGGCAGGAGCGCTATGCGCTCCTCGCTACGAAGCCGATCGGCGCCGGTCCACGGATGCCGTATCGGCGAGCCAGTTTCTCAAGGCGCAGCTCGCGGCGGCGGGCTGCGAGACGGAGATCACCGAGGTGGTGCTGTTCGTTCTGGCGTCCAACGACGTCGGCATACGCACCTTCGCCGAGGTCGCAAGAGAAGACGGGGTCGAGCCGGCGTTCTTGCCGTTGCTCGAGCATCTCGGGCTGCCACGATTCCAGGCACTCGTCCGCGAGGCGCGGACCGACGGCCGCGAAAGCCGAGCCGCCGCATCGCGGCGAAACGACCATTGGTCCATGCGACTCCCCCGTCACTACGCGCCTGTCTTCGTCGCCGGAGCACTTGCAGCCTGCGCGGAAGGCGGAGCCGGCCCGGGTGCGGCCACGGCTCTGGCCGGAGGCTCGATCCACTGTGATCCCTTCGACAGCATCGACGTCCACGGCAAGGAGTACGTGGTTCAGGCCAACGAGTGGAATAGCAAGCAGATCCAGTGCCTCAGCGTGAACGAGACCGCGTTCGCCGTGACCGAGGCGAATTTCTCGCTGCCCTCGGCCGGTCCTCCGGCGTCTTTTCCGTCGATCTACAAGGGCTGTCACTGGGGAAACTGCACTGACCGCAGCGGCCTGCCAGCCCTCGTGTCGACTCTCCCTGCCGTGCCCAGCCACTGGACGGTGACGTCCGCAGCCTCCGGCGCTTACGACATCGCCTACGACCTCTGGTTCAACCAGACGGCGACCGCGAGCGGGCAGCCCAACGGGACCGAGCTCATGATCTGGCTCGACCACGCAGGGGGCGTCCAGCCGGCGGGCTCCCGGATCGCTGCCGTGTTGATCGGCGGGGCCGTGTGGGACGTCTGGAAGGGGCCGATGTCGGGCTGGACGTACACCGCTTACGTGAGGCAGATGCCGGTGGACTCGGTCGATCTCGACCTCCGCGAGTTCGTTCAGGACGCGCTCGTGCGGGGGACGATCAACCCTGCGTGGTACTTGATCGACGTCGAGGCGGGGTTCGAGATCTGGCAGGGCGGGTCGGGCCTGGCGACACGCTCGTTCAGCGCGGTCGTCGGCGGCGGCTAGGCGCGCTCAGTTCGTGGGGCGGGCTGTTCTGGCTCCTTAGCCCATCCGCCGTCGTCATGCCGCGACCTTGCGGACGACGGCGCCGCAAAGATCATCGACGTCGACGAGGAGTTCTGGAGCCAGATCGCGCATCGAACCGACCTTCACCAAGGTCGCTTGTTGAGTGCCTCCCGGATGACAGGGAGCCCCGGCCATTGGGAGATGCACCCGCGGGGCGATGAGATCCTGATCCTGCTCTCCGGATCGGTCGACGTGATCCTGGAGACGACGCGAAGCGAGCAAGTCGTCGCTCTGCGCAAGCGAGGCTCCTGCATCGTCCCGAGCGGAGTCTGGCACCGTCAGATCGTGCACGAACCGAGCGAGATGATCGTCATCACGCCCGGTAGGGCACCCAGCACCGCCCGTTGTAGCTCTCGCCCGAGGAGACTTCGGCTCTGACCGGGACGCACAGCGGGACGCGCCAGGGGCCATCCCGTGCTCGCGCCGTAAACTCCGACTACGTAAAAGCGCCTTGCCAGAGAGCGCGTGGACGCGATACTCTTCCGAGTATTTAGCAATGGATACGAACCACAGCTCCTATCGCGTACCTGAACAGCTTCCGACAGCCACGAGAGATCCCTACCTTGTGGCCTGGGCGGATCTCCGTCGACGTCGGTTGATGATGTGGGCTTCCTTCATCGCTCTGCCGATTGTCGCGTTGAGCGCGCACCTGTTTCCGCACACGAGCGCCGTCCTGGTGCCCACACTCTGGGCATCCGTGCTCTTCGCGATCGGAAGGGTGCAGTTGTACTCGTGTCCGAGGTGCCAGGATCTTTACGCCATGCGCGATTGGCTCGTCGGTTCGGCGGACATGCTGGTCACGAACACGTGCAAGCACTGCGGCCTGAAGATGGGGACCGCCCAGAAATCGTCTTCGGCGCACTGAGACTCATCGATACGAGTACCCGTCCAAGCGACGCGACCACCCATCTCGCGGACGCGACCACGACGGAACGGCGGACAACTCGTAGATCAAGCGAACCTGCCGGATGCCATCGCATGGGACGCGGATCGGTTTTGTGGTCGCGGCGCTCCTGGTGAGCGGCGGGTTCTTCGGCGGCGGCATGGGCAAGGAGCGCCCAGGCGCGCTCATCGCCCTGCTGTGGGTCGGCGTCGTCGTTCTTGCGGCAAGATTGATCACGCTTGGTGTCGGCCTGATCCGCGCGCGGACGTAGGACGTCGAACGGTCGCGGCAGCGCGCGTCAACTGAAGCGCCCATTGGAGGCTGCGGCCTTGATGCAAAGTCCTGCGTCAAAGTCCGCGGCTCCACTGACGCAGGTCCGTCAGCCCCAACGGATGGAAATTGTTGCGATGACGCGCGTCTTCCGCACGGCTCCGCCGCGGACAAGCATGGGAGCCAGGACAGGCACGACCCTCAACGGCCAGCCGTCCGAGCCCTGGTCGCAAGCGCGAAGAACGACGCCGAGCGGTTCTGAGGCACTATCGACCGACCGAGCGAGCACGACTCCGCGGTCCTCGGTTCACAACAACGTGTAGGATGTCCGAGGAAAGGAAGGGGGCAGATGCATCGAGCGGCCGCTCCGGTGATGGCGGGCGCGGCAGCGGCGGCGATGGCCGTCGCACTCGTGTCCTGCAGTTCGACGAACGCGAGCAGTTCGTTTGGTGGCTCCTTTGGGTCCGGAGGTGGTGGTCCGATCGATCTGGACTCGGGCGTAGCGTGCACGACGTCCGCAGCATGCCTCCCAGGCGAGGTGTGCTGCGAGCCTGCGGGCCTGGGTGCAGGTGGCAGTTGCCATGGCGGTGCCTGCCCGATGGACATGCTCCAACTCTGCGGCATGTCCGCCGAATGCTTGCAGGCGGGCTACGTGTGTCCGCCGACCACGCAGACGCCAATCGACAGCCCCATGGTCTGCGGCCCTGCGAAGGACGGCGAGACCGATGCCGAAGCGAGCCTCGGCGATGGGAGCGATGGGCCCTCACCGAGCGATGCGCACGTGAGCGATGGGCCCTCACCGGGCGATGCGCACGTGAGCGATGGGCCCTCACCGGGCGATGCGAGCTCAGAGGGCGACGGAGCAAGCAACAGCGACGCGGGAAGGTCGGACGTGGTCGATGCGGGCTCGGCCGATGGCTGATCTTGTGGTCTCGCGTCGTGCCGGAGCGGGTCTTTGGGCTGTGTGCTGTTTCACGCTCGCGTCGTGTAGCTCGGAGACCACTGCATTCGTCGAATCACCTGCTGTGGACGCTGGCGTCGCGTTCGGTGTCGAGGACGCGGTCCCCTCCTCGCCCATCATGTGCAGGACCCGAGGACGCCGGGCCCCGCGCCGAGGGTGGGCCTGATGTCGATGCGTCAGGGAGTGAAGCGTCATCGAGCGATGACGCGTCGCCGGGAGAGGACGCATCGCCGAAAGACGGGGGGCAAGGACGACGGCTCGGACACGTCCGAGGAGGGTGGCGGTTGACGCCAGCCGAGTTCCTGGCTCCTCACTTGGATGCCGTCATGACTCGGCCATCCATCGTTCCGCTCGGGTTGGTGCTCGACCCGAAGTCGGTCCAATAAACGGTCGTTCCGTCGACCGCAATCTGTTGCGGTAAGTTGACGAAGCCCGCGACCGGCGTCGGATTCCCCGTGCAGCCAGCGAGGGGACACTTCGCGACGCGCCCGAGGCCCGAAAAGGCGCTTCCTCCGTCTGCCCCGGCCATGCCGCGGTCGCTGAAGTACAAATTGGTCCCGTCACCCGCGATGCCTGCGCAGTAGGTCACTCGGCTCGTCAAGAGCTTCGGCCCCGCAGCGCAGCTGGCCTCTGGACACCAAGCGACCGTTCCAGGGGACATCGAGGTCTCCGTGCCGATGTAGACGTTCGCTCCATCGACGGCGAGGGCGGTGGGCATGCCCCCGCTGACGATGGTCGCACAGCCTGCCGCCCCGCAGGAGAGAAGCGACACGCCCGTGGTGGCGAAGTAGACGGTGGTCCCGCCGAGCGCGATCGCAGCGGGAGCCGCCGACGAGCTCCACAAGGCAGTGGGATTCGCGCCGCCGGCGAGGGGGTACACAAGAAGCGCGTGCTGTATCGAGTCCCCCACGTAGATGCCGGCGTCGCCAACCGCGATGTCTGTTGGCTGAAGGGCGCCGGACGAGAGCACCGTGGGACCAGCCGGGCACCCATCGGTCGAGCAGCTCAGGAGAACGCTTTCCGTCGCCCAGTAGACGGTGCCGCCATAGACGGCGAGCCTCGTCGGAGCGCTCCACGGTGCGGAAGCGAGCACGGTCGGCGCATTGCCGCAGCCTGTCTTGGCGCATTTCATGACCTGAGCGGCGCTTCCGGAGATCCCGAGGTTCATCCAGTACACGTTGGCATCGTCGAGCGCGATGCCGACGGGCGTTTGCTGCCCGGACGCGAGCACTCCGAGAGGGGGCGACGAGCAGACCCCTTCCACGCACGCGCCTCCTTCGCAATCGATGCCGCATCCGCCGCAGTTGTGGGGGTCGGTTTGCGTCGCGTCGCAGCCCGTGTCGACCTGCACGACGGACGCGCCCGGACCGTCAAAGGGCGGAGCCGCGCCTCCGTCCGGCCCAGCTGCGCTGGTGGAACCCCCGCACGCGGCCGCCGCCAAGGCGAGCGCTCGCCCGAAACGCGCTGCAGCCCGCGCCCTCACAACGTTTCGAGATACGCAATCAAGTCGGAGAGGTCATCCGCCGTGAGCGACCCAATCGACCCATGGGCTGGCGTCGAGCACGCGCTGAAGCGACCTC
The DNA here is from genome assembly GCA_937902985.1 of uncultured Myxococcales bacterium. GTDB lineage: Bacteria > Myxococcota_A > Polyangia > Polyangiales > Polyangiaceae > Palsa-1150. Next base: position 5,598 of record CALFNG010000108.1, on the reverse strand, counting down.
CGAGGGTCGTGGCGCATCCGTCGTGGAAAAGCGGTGCATGCCAACCGACCCCGACGAGCGGCGGGACTTGGAAGAGCCCACCCGTGCCGACATCCATGGTTTGGTTGTTGGTCAACTTTGGCCCCGAGTGACACGTCGAGCAGCCGACCGACGCGCTCTCGAAGAGAGTCTTGCCGCGTGCAGCCGCGTGGGTGTCGACCCAGGTGGGCGCAGGGGGCGCAGGGATGTGCTGGACCCAGCCGTTGACGGCGTTCATCTGATCGGAGTTGAGCGACGCGCCACTCATCCTCTTCGTGTAGACGTCGTTGACGAGTACGTCCAAGCTCGGCTCGTCACCGGGCCAGTGGTAAGGCGCGGTGCCGGCGATCGTTCCGCGCAGCGAGGGCGTCCGGCGGCTCTCGCCATCGAGTAGCCACACATGCCCGTCGTCACCGCCCTCGGGGTGGCACGACCCGCAGGCGATCATGCCACCGGCCTGCGTGTGGAAGATGTCGAAGCCCGTGTCCGCTCGAGAATCGCCGGAGAGAGAGATGGTCGTCCCCGAATCCGCGCTCGACGCAAAGACGACGAGGCTGGCTGGTTCCCGCGTCTGCACAATGAGGTCGCCGGCTGGATCGAAGGCAACAGCGGTTGCCTGAAGCGAGCTCTGGGGAGCGCTCTGGGTGACCCCGCAGCCGTCGAACTCGAAGATGGTGCTCAGACCCTGGGTGAATGCATTGCCTGCGGCCACAACCGCCAAGCGGGAGCCGTCCTTCGAGACCGCCACATCGACGGGGAGCACACCGGCGAACTTCGTGTTGACCGTGACGGTTCCGTCACTCGCCACGACCGTGAGCACGCCCACGACGGCCCCGGTCTCCGGTCCACATGGCCCGCCCCCTGGAGGCGGCTGAGAAGTCGGCGCGACGCCCGAGCCCCCGTTGGTGACAGCATCCACCCTCGTGTAGCAACCGCTCGAGCCCGAAGGGGGAGTGGTTTGAAGACCGGCTGCGCCGTCTTCGCCTGCGCCGTCCGCCAGGCCCGGCGAGACGGGCGCGCCGCTCGAACTGCCGCCGGCGGCGCCGCTCGAGCTACCCAATGGGGCAGGGACCGGGCCGCATCCGCCGCCGCCGTAGCCACCAGGAACCGTCGTCGAAAGCGATTGGGTGCTCGAGGCTTGGTGCACCGCGATGACGGCGCCGACCGGACCGGCGATGGTCCTCCATACCACGTGCGGCAAAAACTGGCTGTCTGGGGAAGGGAGCCGATCACGGCGCGCGATCGCGCCCGCCGGCGCGACCCGAAGAACCTCGGCGGTGCGGAAGGTCGAAACCGAGAGCGAACCGCCGCTCACCACGACATCGCGCAAGTCGCGCTCGACGGTCGCCTGGATGATGGGTCCGCCGCCCGCGGCTGGAAGCGAGACGAGCTCTCCGGTGGCGCACGCAACCCAGACCAAGTTGGTGGTGGAATCCCACGCCACCCCGCGTGGAGCCGGGCATGCGGGCCGCCGCTCGAGGATGGAGCCCGCAAGCGGGTCGACGGTGACCAAGGCTCCGCTTCGCCGGAGCGCCACGTGCACGTGCCCTGCGCCGTCTTCGACGACCCGCCCCGGTTCGTCGCCCGTGTGCAGCGAGATCGTGTGGAGCACGGACCTTGCCGTGAGATCAACCACGTACACGACGTCCCGATCCGGGTCGGCCGCAACGGCATGTTTGCCGTCGTTCATCACGAGCAGCGTGCCGCCCGTAACAGGAGGTGGCGGGCTTGATGCAGCGGCCGTTTTGCGGAAGGTTGGCTGCAGCGGTCCACCGAAAGCTCCGATGGGCCCAGGGCCCGTGGGCGTCACGCTGTTGGATGTGCTGCTGCAACTTGCCGACGTGAACACGGCAACCGCCGCGAGAGCGATGGCCCCAAGGCGCGCCGGTCTCAACCTGTCCACGATGCGGCTCGGATGATTCGCGTTCGGTCCCCGTATTCGCATGACGCCTTCCCCGAAAGGAGCCCAAAGGGCGAGGGCATTTCCGTTGCCATCAGCGGCAGCGGCGCAGTCGCAGGTCGCAAGCGTACCGGGTGCAGGCGTGGATGCCAGGCCGAATCTGGTTTCGGGACAGCGCTTTCTACTCATCGCTCCGCAACACTTGTGCGCCGCAGAAACTCGATGCACAGGTTTCGGTGAGCCAACAGGCGCGACGGGTGTGCGCCGAAAGAGGCGTCCGCCCTTCGCCCGCCGCAAACCTCGTCGTGGCGACCCGACGCGGGCGGCCCGCCGACATCCTGCCGGATGAGCCTGCCGTAAACAATCCGTGCTCGGGGCGCAGCGTCCGAAATCTCGCGCAAAACGACTATTTCGCCACCACAGGCGCACATGAGGACTTCGCCGTCGTCTCGTATTGCCACCAAGGCGTAGCCAACGCCCTGACGACGCATCGAGTGCGGCGACGTGTATCCACGGGATCGCTCGTTGCCAGCGTCCCGGGGGCGTGATGTCATCCCCGCCTGGCGCGATGCGCGCGCCTTACCGGGGGAGGTCGTCATGGCAGCCAAAAAGGCCGAGAAGAGCGCGTCGAAGCACGTCTTCGGGCGCGCGCGTCCGTCGGTGGCCAAGCCCACGCTGCAGACCACGGCGAAGCGCGACACGCGTTACCGCGACTTGCCCGACCCCTCCGACACTGCGCTCTTCGACATCCCGCGAACGCCTCCCTTCCAGCTCGATCTGGCGTCCGTTCTGCCGACCGACACGATGGCCGCGATCACCAAGGCACGGAAGCTCACCTTTCACCTGAACGGCGACATGGGCGGCATCGGCCAGTCGGCGCAGCAGGTGCTCGTGGCCAGTGGCATGGAGGCCGACTTCAGGGCGGGCGCGCCGGCGCAAGACAATCCTTCGTTTCTCTATGTCGTCGGCGATTGCGTCTACTTCAATGGCGAGAAGGCCCAGTACTTCGCCCAGTTTTATCAGCCGTACGAGTACTACGGTGTTCCGATCTTCGCCGTCCCCGGCAACCATGACGGCGAGAACCTGCCCACCGGGTCGACGCTCGACGGCTTCGTCTACAACTTCTGCGCGCACGACCCCGTCAAGCGGCCGGAGGCACAGGACGCCCCACGGACGGCGATGGTGCAGCCCTACGTGTATTGGACCCTGCTGACGCCGCTCGCCAGCATCGTCGGCATCTACAGCAACGTGCCCGAGGGAGGCGACGTTCGCGCCCCGCAGACGGACTGGATCGTCAACCAGTTCAAGACTCTCTCGAAGAAGGTGCCTCTCCTCGTGGCCCTGCATCACCCGATCTACTCGGCGGATGTGTTCCACTCGGGGAGCACGCACATGAAGACCATGCTCGAGACCTCCATCGCGCAATCCGGGCGCGCCCCCGACATGGTGCTCGCGGGGCACGTGCACGACTACCAGCGCATCACCCACGTGACCTCCGACGGCGTCTTGACTCCGTATCTCGTCACGGGGGCGGGGGGTTACCCGAACCTCCACGCCATCATGAAGGTCGGCGGGCAGAAGCTGGTCACTCCCGCGCAGTTCGACGTGGGCGGGGGCGACAAGGCCACCCTCGAGAAGTATTCCGACGACCACCACGGCTTCGCGCGCATCGAGGTCACGCCGACCACGATCACCGGCCGCTACTACGAAGTACCGCGTCCCCAGGAGCCTTACAGCAAGGGGAACCAGCTCTTCGACTACTTCGAATACGACTGGAAGAACCGGAGGTACCTCCCCAACGCGCCCTGAGGGCCCTCCACGGGGATGAGTCGCAGCTGGCTCGGTCGTCGACAAGGTCAGGCGGTCGAGTTTTTGCGTGTCGAGAAACGCGTGCTCCGGGCGCGCCTCGGTCCCCGGCGTCTTCGGTTCACGGACGCGGAGCCACGGGTCCTCGCCGAAGCCGGAAGGCCGCTGGGGCGAAGTCTGCTCGCCGAGGTGGCGTCGCTCGCGACGCCGGAGACCATCCTCCGGTGGTACCGCGAGAGCGTTGCCACGAAATACGACGGGAGTCGTTCGCGCAGCGCTGCGGGCTCGCAAACGGTTCGCGGTGAGAGCGTGAAGCAGCTTCTGGCGATGGCGCGCGCGCACCTCGTGCCAGGACAACCAAGCCCTATTCGCCGATCCGCGTCCGAACGGAAAGCGCCCCTCCCGACCCTCAACATTCTTGATCCGACGCCCATCAAACTTCGTCGCGAGCCGATTTGCTTGTAGCTGACTCACACCCACTGCACACGGAAGATCGCCTCGCCCGTGGTCCGTCGCGGCAGCTCTCGCGTGTAGTGCTTCTTGGAGAGCAAGGAGCCCAGCAAATCGATCGTGCCCCGGAAGCCGTTTCGGAAATAAGGCACGTCGAACAGCTCGCACCCGACGTACTCGAGTCGCGCTTCCTTCGGACCAAGTCGAAAGGCCGCTGCATACCCGCCGTTCATGAGCCTCGGCCATATGCGGTCGGCGCGCTCGACCCACACCCAGGGCGTGGCGCCAGCGCCCCGCGCGAGGCTCATAAACGTCGACAGCCAGCCCGTGCGTGCGTGCTCGGCGGTCGCTCGCCCTATGGCGAACTGTTCGCTGGGCGAAAGCCTCAGGGCATCGCACGCCTCGTAGTGAGCCCGGGCCGTGGTCATGGGCAGCCAAGTACCGGCGAAGCACTGCAGGATCTCTTCGCGCCTATTGCCAAGCAACTCGACGTATCGGTGGAAGTGGCCGTTTGCTCGAAGTATTTCTTGGGACGTAATGATCGGAGTGCTTCGAAACTGCGTCGCCGCGACGAGCGCGCCCGGACGCTTCGGGATGCCTCGCACGACTTCGCCTACGATCGACGGTGATGCCACGCTTTCAGACTAGCGCGCCCTGTCCTAGCAGCCCTCATCGCGTGCGAGATAGGTCGCACACGCGGCAGTCCAGCCTACAGCGAGTCACGCGTAGATAGGTGCAGCCGCCAAGGAAGGGTCCGGCGACGCGCGGCTGTTCTCCGCAGCGCTGGCCGACGAGCTCGTGGAGACCAACCCGGTCGTCGCGGTACCGGTCCCGAGAATGCGCGAAGGCCGACGCGAGCGCGCGATCCTGACTCTCGTGCAGTACGCGGGGCGCCTTCACCGGCTGCATCCCGGGAAGCGTGAGGTACGCATCTTCGACTACGTCGACCGCAACGAGCCGATCCTCTTGCGTATGTTCGAGAAGCGGCTGCGTGAGTATCGCGCCATCGGGTACGCGCGTGGCGAGCACCTCTCGGGTACGCGGAGAATACGGAAGACTTGACCGTCGATGTTTACGACGTGTTACGCGCCCTCGACCACGAAACCGCGACCGATTGGGGCGACGACCTCGCCCAGGATTTGCCGTGATGAAATCGACCTAGCGGGCCGAAGACCCGAGCCCGAACACGCGGAGGCGTAAGCGCGGCCGAGCTCGCGGAGGCCACCGTCGACACGCATGACATGGCCGAGCAAGCGACCGCGCGGCACTACCCCGTCACGCGCTCTTTCTCTGCCGCCTGGCCGCCCTCGGTGCGCCGGGCAGCTCGCGTAGGCGCTTCGGGTTGTTCGCCAGAAGGGTCAACAGACGGCTCATGGGAACGCTCACAGCCTGCTTGCCGGCCTCGTACTTTTGAAACGCCCTAG
>CALFNG010000107.1 GCA_937902985.1 uncultured Myxococcales bacterium | reverse complement strand
GTGACTGGAGTTCAGACGTGTGCTCTTCCGATCTAAGGTCGCGGAGAACGAGACGCGGCTGCTCATCCAGCCGGGCTACCGTTGGCGCGTCGTCGACGGAATGCTCACGAATTTCCATTTGCCGTCGTCGACCTTGCTCGCTCTCGTCGCCGCGTTCGCCGGTCGAGAGCGGACGCTCGACGCCTACGGCCTCGCGGTCCGCGAGGCCTACCGGTTCTTCTCCTACGGCGACGCAATGCTCCTCTGGAGAGACGCTTGATCCCGCCGACCGCCGGGTTCACGTTCCGCGTCATCGCTCGCGACGGGCACGCGCGACGCGCGGTCTTCGAGACGCCGCACGGCCCGGTCGACACGCCGACGTTCATGCCAGTCGGGACCCAGGGGAGCGTCAAGACGCTCTCGCCCCGCGAGGTCGCATCGACGGGCGCGCGCGTCGTGCTCGGCAACACTTACCACCTGATGCTGCGGCCCGGCGCTCAGGCAATCGCAGATGCAGGCGGTCTGCACGCGTTCACGCGTTGGCCGCACGCGATGTTGACCGACTCGGGCGGCTTCCAGGCGTACTCGCTCTCGGCGGTGGGGCCGAAGTCGCTGGTCACGCTGGCCGAAGAGGGCTTCGCGTTCAAGTCCCACCTCGACGGGTCGAAGCACACGCTCACGCCCGAAGACGCCGTCCGCGTGCAGGGACTCATCGGCGCCGACGTGCAGATGCAGCTCGACGTGTGCCCGCCCGGCGACTCGCCTCGGGCGGTGGTCGAAGAGGCGGTGGCCCGGACGACCCGCTGGGCGAAGCGCGCTCTCGCGGCGCCGCGACGCGAGAGCCAGGCGCTCTTCGGGATCGTTCAGGGCGGGTGCTTCGCCGATCTTCGCCGGGCCCACGCCGACGAGCTCGGGGCGCTCCCGTTCGACGGACTGGCCCTCGGAGGCTTCTCCGTCGGAGAGCCACTCGCTCGGATGCACGAGACGCTCGCCGAGGTGACCTCGACGCTCGACGAGCTTCGCCCGCGCTACGTGATGGGCGTGGGAACGCCCCTCGACCTCCTCGTCGCGATCCGCGCCGGGGCCGACATGTTCGACTGCGTCTTGCCCACGCGAAACGCGCGAAACGGCCAGGCGCTCACGCGAGCCGGCCGCGTCGTGATCAAACAGGCCCGCTACAAGGACGACCAGCGCCCCATCGACGAGGCCTGCGCCTGCGAGTGCTGCGCGGGCGGCTTCTCGCGCGCGTATCTGAGGCACCTCTACATCGCGGGAGAAATTCTCTGCCTGCGCCTGTTGTCGCTTCACAACCTCCACTTTTATGGCGAGATCGTGGCCTGCGCGCGGGCGTCAATCGAGGCGGGGCGCTTCGACGCCTGGGCGAACCGACTGCTCGAGAACATGCAAGAGGCCGGCAGCACGGACGCCGCGAGCGGCGTGCACTCGCCGGGCGGCGACGCCGTCATCTGAAGCGAAAGCGGCGCGCGCCGGGCGTTGTGCGGGGTTCCCGGTCCGCGTAGCCTGGGCCAGAGTCGGCGAGACATGTCCAGCGACGAGAAGCGGCCTCTCGGCAAGATCCTTCTCCAGCGAAAGCTGGTGTCTCAGCAGGAGCTCGACGCGGCGCTGCGCGAGCAGAAGCGGGCCGTGACGCCGACGCCGCTCGCCTCTCAGCTCGTCGACGACGGGACCGTCGATGAGGTCGATGCGCTCCGGGCGCTGTCCGAGCAGTACGGCGTCCCCGGGATCGACCTCACGCAGATCGTGATCGCGCTCGAGCACCTCGACGTCGTCCCCCGCGACCTCGCCCAGACGCACCTCATCTTGCCCGTGCTCGTGCGCGGAGACCGCATCTTCCTCGCGGCCGCCGACCCGCACGAGAAGCGCGTCGTCGACGAGCTCGAGTTCGTTACGGGCAAGAAGGTCTACTCGTACATCGCGGTGCACTCGACGCTGACGAAAGCCATCGCTGCGGCGTACGACGCGAAGGCGAACAACGCGCTCCACTACATCGGCCCCCGCGCGCCGGCGGAGACCTTGCGCTCCCTAGGCTTGCCGGTGCCCGGGGAGGCTGCGGCCCCGGCCTCACCGGAGGTGGTCGTCGACGAGGCGGTCGAAGCGGCTTCGCGCGAGTCCGAGGTCTCGACCAGCGAGTTCGGCGTCATCGGCGAGGAGGTGTCGCAGGTCGCGAGCCTGCCCGAGGACCCGCGCGCGCTCGCAAACCAAGCAATCGCTGCTCGCGCAGGCGGCGGCAAGTTGATCTTGGTCGTCGACGACGAAGAAGACATCCGCCTGCTCCTCGGGCGAGTCCTCGCACAACAAGGCTATCGCGTCATCGAAGCCGACCGGGGTTTGCTCGCCCTTCGCATGGTCAAGGAGCACCTCCCCGATCTCATTGTGCTCGACGCGATGCTCCCGGAGCTCCACGGGTTCGACATCGCGCGCAGGATCAAGGGAAGCGCCAAGTACGGGCGCATCCCGATCGTCATGGTGAGCGCCGTCTACCGCGGGCCGCGCGTCGCCGACGACTTGAAGCAAAACTACGGCGTCGAAGAGTACCTCGAGAAGCCGTTCCGCATCGCGAGCATCCTCGAGGTCGTGAGCCGACTGCTCCGTTCACGGCAAGAGGAGGCCGAGGGAAACGCGCGCAACGAGCCCTCTTCGCAGTCGCGCGACCCGGAGTACCTCTCGGCCGAGGCCGAGAGGGCCCTACGCGATGGCATCGTCGCCTACAAGGGTGGCCTGATGGACGAGGCGATCGAGCACTTGAAACGCGGAGTGAGCATCGACCCGCTGTCCTATCGCCTCCACTTCCACCTCGCGTTGCTTTTCGGCAAGAAGGGCCAGATTTACGAGGGGATCCAGGAGCTCGAACACGCCATCGAGCTTCACCCCAAGCACTTCGCGGCGCTGAAGAACCTTGCCGTGCTCTACGAAAAGGCCGGCTTCAAGAACAAGGCCATCGAGATGTGGGCGCGCTGCGTAGTTCTGGCGCCCGACGAGGAGACCGCCGCGTCGGTCAGAGTCCACTTGCGCCAGCTCATCTGAGCGCTCCGGGTACCCATGCAAGGCTTCGCGGCGGCTCGCCCTTCCTTGCTACGGTCACGTTCAGGTACTGTGGGTCCTCGGGAGCGGACGGTGAAGTTTTTCTGCGAACAGTGCAAGGCGAAATACCAGATCGCCGACGACAAGGTCGCCGGCAAGACGGTGCGGATGAAGTGCCGCAAATGCGGGCATCTCATCGAGCTTCGAGCCGAAATCACGGAATCGAGCGCCATTGGCAGCAGCCCTGGCGGCCAGGCGTCTGCCGTCGGCGGTACGGCCGTGACGCCTTCTAGACCCGCTCCGCCAAAGCCCCCCGCGCGGCCGCCGCCGAAGCCGAGCGCCCTCGCCACGAGCCTCACGTCCGCCAAGCCGGCCCCTCAGAAGCCAGAGCGCTCCGGGGGCGCGCTCGCGGGCGCGTTCAAGAGCAACGTGCAGCGCGAAGACGAGGGATCCGCGCCCTTCGACATGGCCGATCTGGCACCGGGCGACGACTGGTACGTCGCCGTCAACGGCGTGCCCGTCGGGCCGATCCGCGTCGCCGAAGTGCGGCGCAAGGCCGCCCTCGGCGCCGTCACCGAAGAGTCGCTCGTCTGGCAAGAGGGCCTCGACGAGTGGCGCCCGCTCAAGACCTTCCCCGATCTGGCGGCCAACGTTCGCGAGGCCGCCGCGGGCGGACGCATCTCCATCACGCCCCCGCCGCCGGACGCGAGGCACAGCCAAGTTCCTCCCGCCCCGCGCCCGCCACCCCGTTCGGGGGGCGTGAGCGGGGGCATCCCTGTCGCGCGCGCCATCTCGTCGCGGCCGTTGCAGACGCCGGGGCCGGCGCCGCGAAGCAACGTCGTGCCATTCACCGCACGCCTCGCGACCGCCGAGCGGCTCGACGACGCGCCTACCGAGATCGGCGCGCTCCCCTCGTTCGCAGCAGCGCCCGATCCGTTCGCGGTTCCGGTTGCGACAGCGCTATCGCCGGCCACCATCGCGCCGCCCGGCGAACCCGCGGTCGTCGCTTCGTCGCTGCCGCCACCTTACGCGCCAGCTCGAAAGCAGCCGCCGTGGATGGCCATAGCGATGATCGCAGGCACCGTGGCCTTCGGCACGGTGTTCGGGATCTCGGTCTTCTTCAAGCAATCGCCGCCCGCGCAGGTCGTCGTGCAAGTGCCCGCGAGCCCAGCCGCTCCTCAGGCCGCCGCAGCGCAGGCCGCGCCGACCGCGACCGCGGCGTCCGAGCCGGCCGCGAGCGTGTCCCTCGGCATGAACACGACGGCCCCGCGCGCCGGAAACGGCGGGTCGCACGCGGCGCCCGCCGCGCCGACGTCAACGGGGCGGTCGCTCGATCTCCACGGCCTCTCGCAGGGCGCCAACATTGCGCCGGGCGAAGACCCCGGCGGGGGCGAGCCCGCCGCGCCCGGACAGTGCCTCTCGAGCGGCCAGGTGAGCCAGGTCATGAGCCTCCACGCGGTCGCCATTCGGCGCACGTGCTGGGAACGCAGTCCGACGACGAAGCCGAGCGTCAACGTCAGCGTCACTATGACGGTCGGCTCGGACGGCAGCGCGCAGAATGTCTCGGCCTCGAGCGACGAGCTCTCCGTTGCCAAGTGCATCGAGAACGACGTCCGGGGCTGGCGCTTTCCGGCGATGGGCTGCGCCCAGAAAACGAGCTTCTCGTACAAGTTCGTGCGTCAATAGGCCGCGACGACGCGGGGCCGTCGAGTCGGGCACCGGGTCAGCCAACTGAATCGGACCCTCGCCGTCACGTCGAACGACAGGTATCGTTTCGCCCGCGGTTCGGCCGTGCATCGTGCCGCGAATCGAAGGCGATCGGAGGAGGCTTTTCCAATGAACGAGAATGCAGGTCGAGGAAGACGCGTCAAGGCTTGGTCGGTGGTCGCGCTCGGCGCGATGGCGGTCGTTCCGCTCGCCGCGGCGTGCGGCGGCAGCAGCAACGCGCAGCCCACGACGGCCAACGGCGCGGCGACGGTCGGCCAGCCGCCCGCTGGATATCCGGCGCAGCCGGGCTACCCGCCCGGCTATCCCGCGCAGCAGCCGCCCGCGGGATACACGGCGCAGCCACAAGGGTATCCGACACAGCCCGCGGGATACCCGACCGCCCAGCCGATGCCTCAACAGGCGCAGACCGCGCCGACCGCAGCGCCCACCGGGACGCTCGCGCCCACCGACCCCAACAGCTTGCAGGGTATCCTCAACGGCCTGCAAGGTGCGCTCGGCGGCCAGACGGTGACGCCGGGCGGCATCGGTGATCTCACCGATGTCGGCCTGAAAGCCCAGGCCTTCCGTCTCGCGCCTGGCATGCAGCCCGAAGGCGACCAGCTGAAGCAAAACATGACCGAAGGCCAGCACGTGGTCATGCTGGTCACGATGCAAGCCGGCAAGTGCTACACGGTCGTCGGCTTCTCGCCGCTCGGCGCCGTGAAGAACCTGGACCTCAACTTGTTGACGCTGGTGAACACCCTGGCCGGGCAGGACTTGACCCACAACAACACGCCCGTCATCGGCGGCGCGCCGAGCCCGATGTGCCCCGTCCTGATGTTCCCGCTGCAGTACCGGCTCGATGTGTTCGCGCAAGCGGGCAGCGGTCCGGTCGCGGTCCAGGTCTACTCGAAGAACAAGTAAGCAGCGGCGCGCGATCCCGGCTGCGGGCGCGCTTCGGCGGCGCGCGATCGAGGGCCGAGCGGCAACCGGCGCGACCGACGGTCGATGAGAGGAGATGGCCCCTCCCGTTCAGCTCACGCTGCTCGATCCCCGGTACCCTTCCCGCCTGCGCAACATCGAGCGGCCCCCCGCCTCCATCATGGTGAGCGGGGGCACGATCGAGGCGGCGCGGACGGTCGCCATCGTTGGTTCGCGGGCTGCGACCCCGGGCGCGAAGCGCTTCGCTCACGAGCTTGCCGCCATGCTCGCGGCGGCCGATGTCGTGGTGGTATCGGGCGGGGCGCACGGCGTCGACGAGGCCGCGCACCGCGGCGCCATGAGCAGCAACGGACGTACCTGGGTCGTCGCCGGCACGGGTCACAAGCGCTGTTTTCCGAAAAAAAACAGGGCCCTGTTCGATGAGATTGCCCAGGGCCCCGGCGCCATGATCTGGCCATTCGGCGAGGCCTTTTCGGCCCCCAGCGCGTTCCTCACCCGCAATCGGTACCTGGTCGGAATGTCGGACGCCGTAGTCGTCGTTCAGGCCGGTCAGCCGTCGGGGGCGCTCAACGCCGCCGTATGGGCTCAGCGAACGAGCAAGCCCTTGTGGGTCGTTGCGGCGGCGCCTTGGCTAAGGAGGTTCGACGGTTCGGGCCGGCTCCTCGATGAGGGAGCTCTGCCGCTCCGATCCTTTGCCCCGCTCTTCGAATCGCTCGGTCTCCGCGCCCAAATTCGCCCCCGGTCAGACTGCGGCGCCGATGCCCTCCCCGGCGCTCCCGCACTGCAGCCGCCGCCGCCGCTTTCTGATCACGAATCCGCAACGTTACGGGCGACGTCCCCGAAACCTCGGCACACCGACGCGATCGCCGAAGATGCGGGGTTATCCCCCCAGGCGACCACCGCCGCGCTCTTGACGCTTGCTTTGGAGAACGTACTAGTAGAGGGCCCGCCGGGCTTCTTCCGCCGACGAGATGCTCACAATCGCTGAATATCGCACGATATTTCGAAAGAGAAGCTACTGATGGCAAAGACGCTCGTAGTCGTCGAGTCGCCTGCAAAGGCGAAGACGATCAAGAAGTATCTCGGGTCGGGGTTCGACGTCATTGCATCGAAGGGGCACATCAAGGACCTGCCGAAGAAGCTCGGCATCGACATCGAAAAGGGCTTTCAAGAGACGTATGAGGTCGTCCCGGGCAAGGAAAAGGTCGTCGCGGACCTGAAAGAGGCCGCCCGAAATGTCGACGAAATCTTGCTGGCGACCGACCCCGACCGCGAGGGCGAGGCCATCGCCTGGCACATCGCCGACGAGCTCAGGCCAGCCAAGAAGAAGACGAAGCGGGTCGAGTTCCATGAGATCACCAAGAAGGGGGTCGAGTACGGCGTCGCGCACCCGCGCGAGCTCGACAAAGACCTCTACGACGCGCAGCGCTGCCGGCGCGTTCTCGACCGCATCGTCGGGTACGACGTGTCGGCGCTGGTGTGGAGCAAGCTGGCCTTCGGCCTGAGCGCTGGGCGTGTGCAGAGCGTGGCGCTCCGACTCATCGTCGACCGCGAACGCGAGATCGAGGCGTTCGTCCCCGAGGAGTACTGGAACTGCGGGGCGTCCCTCATCCCCGAGCGGGCGGGCGACACGAAAGAGTCGGCGCGCCCCTTCGTCGGGCGCCTGGTGTCGCGCGACGGGGAGAAGCTCGCCGTCAAGAACGGCGACGATGCAGCCAGGGTACGCGCCGATCTCGAGAAGGCCCGCTTCTCCGTCGCCAAGGTCACCAAGAACGAGCGCAAGCGGAACGCGCCGGCTCCGTACACCACGAGCAAGCTTCAGCAAGACGCGGTGAACCGGCTCGGCTTCGGCGCCAAGCGCGCGATGCAGATCGCGCAGGGCCTCTACGAGGGCATCGACCTCGGCAAAGACGGCGGGCCCGTCGGCCTCATCACATACATGCGTACCGATTCGACGCGCCTCTCGCCCGACGCCGTGAACGCCGCGCGCGACTACGTGGTCGAGACGTACGGCAAAGAGTGGACCCCGGCGCAGCCGAACGTCTTCAAGTCGAAGAAGAACTCGCAGGACGCGCACGAAGCCATCCGCCCGACGGGTATGGACCTGACCCCCGAGAGCGTGCGCAAGCACCTCAAGGACGAGCAGTTCAAGCTGTACAAGATGATCTGGGAGCGCTTCGTCGCGTCGCAGATGTCGCAAGCGGTCTACGACCAGACGAGCATCGACATCGACGCGAAGCCCGCCTCCGGTCCGTCTGCATACGGCCTCCGGGCGAGCGGTCGTATCCTCAAGTTCAGCGGCTGGCTCGAGGCGTACGGCAAGGCCGAGACCGCGAAGCCGACGCCCCTCGCCGGCGAGGGCGACGACGAAAAGGGCGACGCCGAGACCAACGGCGCTTCGAATTCGAAGGCCGCCGACGGCGCCAGCGGCACCGAGGCGGCGCGCGCGAAGGACCTGCTCGCCGAGGACGCCGAGGCCACGCTGCCCGAGCTCGACGAGGGCCAGGCGCTGAACCTCGTCACGCCTCCCGGGGTCATCACCGAACAGAAGTTCACGCAGCCCCCGCCGCGCTACAGCGAGGCCACGCTCGTGCGGGAGCTCGAGGAGCGCGGCATCGGCCGACCGAGCACGTACGCCGAGATCATCAGCAAGGTGCAGGCGCGCGACTACGTCGAGAAGATCGACGGGGCGCGGTTCCGGCCCACCCTGCTCGGCAAGTTCGTGGTCGACGGGCTGGTCCGGAGCGAGCTCGATTTCATGGATCCCACCTTCACGTCGAAGATGGAAGAGGAGCTCGACGAGGTCGAAGCGGGCAAAGAGAACCGGGTCGACTTGCTGAAGCGCTTCTACAAGCGCTTCCGGTCGCAGCTCGATCTGAGCAAGAAGGGCAAACGCTGGAACCCCGATCCCGAGCCGACCGACGAGAAGTGTGAGCTCGATGGCGGCGTGATGCTCAAGCGCTGGTCGAAGAACGGGTGGTTCCTCGGCTGCGCCAACTACCCCGCGTGCAAGAGCACGCGCGACCTCGGCGCCGACGGCAACCCCACGCAGCCGCGCGAGACCGGAATCTCGTGCGACAAGTGCAACAAGCCGATGGTGATCCGGAGCGGTCGCTTCGGCGAGTTCCTCTCCTGCACCGGCTACCCGGAGTGCAAGAACGCCAAGCCGATCCCGCTGGGGGTCAAGTGCCCGAAGTGCGGCGGCGACATCATCGAGATCCGCTCGAAAAAGCGTGGCGGGCGCCCGTTCTACGGCTGCTCGAACTACACGAACGAGTCGATCAAGTGCGACTTCAAGCTCTGGCAAAAGCCGATCGACGAGCCGTGCCCCAACTGCGCCGCGCCGTTCCTCATCATGGGCGGTACGCGCGCCAAGCCGATGATTGCGTGCGCCAACAAGGAGTGCGGGTACAAGCGGGCCGTGGTCGAGGCCTCCGAGGGCGATGGGCCCGGCGCTGGCCCGGCGGGCGACCACGCATCGGCGCCCGCCGCCGCGCCCGCGGCTCTCTGAAGAACTGAGACGCCCCATCGAAGGGAGGCGCAGCCGGCCGTCGAGCCGCAGGCTCGCGCCCGTCCGAGCCGCAGGCTCGCGCCCGTCCGAGCCGCAGGCTCGCGCCCGTCCGAGCCTCGCGCCATCGGCGGGCCATGGCCCGCCATGGACCTGCCCGGCCGGCTCCCAGCGGGTCGGCTGGCAATCGATGGCGGTCGCGGGCCGTTTTGGAGAAGACGAGCGGATCGGCGCCGTGCTTTGATGAAGCATCGTGTCCCGCTGCACGCTGGAGCTCGCAGCGCATGTCGTCGTCGCTGCGGAAGGCGGCCTTCTCGAGGCCGAGTACACCCTTTTCGACGCTGGCGATATCGAGCTCCAGTCGACCGGGCCCGGGACGAACCGCGAGGCCGCCTACCGCACCACGGCAGGCAAGGCGCAGTCTCGACTGGCCGAGCAGGGCGTCACGGCGGCCCTCGCGGAGGAGGCCGCCGCCGCCCTCGCGCCGATCGTCGGCAGCTATGCGCGGGGAGCCGCCGTACGGTGCATCGTCGATCGAATCGGCCCCGCGGAGCTCTTCGAGGGTCAGATCTTCGATCCCGGCACGGGCCTCTACCGGGGCGCGTGGCTCGATCTCCCGGCGCTCGTCGCTGATCTCGGTCTCGCCGGCGCGCCGGCGACGCTCCAGGCGCTGCACCTGGCCGCTCTGCTGGCCGAGCGAGCCGACGACGAGCCGGTCCTGCTCTCCACCGTCGACCTGATGGCGATGCGGCGGCCCGGTGAGCGTACGTTCCGCCGCGTCGTTCTCGAAAACGTGCCCCGTCTCGTACCCGTCATGCGCGGGCTCGGTCCTGCGTCGCCTCGCCTTCGAACGAGCTCCGGCCCGAACCGGCAGCAGGTGGTCGATCGGCTCCGCCAGCGCGCGGACCGGACGCCAGCGTCCCGCGATCTGCTGCCGGGGCTCGAGGCCGCGCTCGCCGCGCGGGAGCAGCCGCTTCAGGGGCCGCTCGCGGATCCGGAGCTCTGGGCGATCGAGGTTCGGCTCTCTCAGGGAGACGTGCATGGGGTCCTCGAAGAGCTCGACGCTCTCGAGAGGCGGAGCGGCCGGTTGCCCGGGACCGCCTATCTCCGCGCGAGGGCCGAGCTCTGGATGCACCCGGAGGAACCTCGCGAGATCGCCGAGCGCATTTCTGCGCTCTCGACGTCGATGCCGACGTTCCACGAGCTCGAGCTCCTCGCGGCGCAGGCGTGGGCGGCGGCGGGCGACGGACGGCGCGCAAAGGCGTTTGCGCGCGATCTCCTCGACAACACGACGGCCCTCGAGACGGTCAGGCTCCAGGCGCGTCTCATCCTCGAGGAGCTCGAAGGGCGGAGCAACACGCACTCTGCGGGGGCGGGCGCCGCGATCCCGAGCGTGCCGCTCCGCATCCCCCGCGCGCCGCGGGCGCCTTCGGGCGTCGGGGCGGATCCGCCGCCGTCGTCCGGGCGGGAAAAGCGCGCCGCGCTGAAGATCACGCGGTCGAGCCGTCCTCCCCCAGCACCCGTGCCGGCCACCGCGGCCTGGTCGACGCGC
Source organism: uncultured Myxococcales bacterium (assembly GCA_937902985.1). GTDB lineage: Bacteria > Myxococcota_A > Polyangia > Polyangiales > Polyangiaceae > Palsa-1150. Next base: position 25,675 of record CALFNG010000107.1, on the reverse strand, counting down.
GCAACGGATCGCGCTCCGGGGCGCAGCTCTTCTGCGCCCGCGCCGCCGTCATCGCCGCCATCGGTCGAAGTCGAGCGCGTCGAGATGCTGAGCCTTCCGGCAGGCCTCCAGGGAATGCCGGCCCCCGCGACCGATGAACCCCCCCGCTCCCCCCCCGCCGCCAGGCTGGCGTTCACCTTCCTCTCGCGAGAGCTCGGGCGCGAGTTGCGGATGCGACACGGCGTCGAGCTTCACACCGATCTCGAGGGCCTCGAAGTCGCGCAGCGCTATCTGCGAGAGAAGCTCTCCGACGGCCGCGTTCGTTCGCGCGAAGACGAGCGAGAGCTCATGCGCAACGGCGCCTTCTTGAGCGAGCTCCTGGCGCGCCGTCTTGGCGCGCACTGGGCGGATCTCGACTCGACCGAGTCCGTGCGCTGGGCCATGCTCATCCCGCCGGTGCAACCGGTGCTGCCCGACGCCCTCGGTCCGCGAGAGCCGGCACACGTCTGGCCGTTCGCCAGGGTGTTGCGCTTCGTTGCCATGGGCCACAGAGAGAGAGACCTCGTGAGCTACTATCTGGAGCTCGAAGCCCGCTCGCGCCATCCCTGATGCCGCCCCTCTTCAAATCCGAGAACGTGCTCGATATCTGGTCGGAGCGCGCCGTCGACGAGACCAGCGAAGAGCGCTTCGATCGCGGCGCGTTCGCGCGGCGAGCCGTCGAGCTCGTTCGCCCGCGACGCACGACCGTGGCCATCTGCGAGGGGGCGACGCGCCTTCGGGTCGAGTCGGGGCGCTTGTGGGGTCGCCCGCAGCCGGTTCCGCGCGACCCCGACGAGAGCGGAGAGCGGTGGGCGTTGCTCGCCATTCCGGCCGATGCGTCGAGACGCGCGATCGCCCTCGCGGTGGCCGGCCTCGCCCACGGGGCGCGCGCCTACGCGCTCGACGTCTTGATCCACGAAGCGGCGCTCGCGGAGCTGCCGGGGGGCGAGGAGCCGACCCGGCCCATCGCGTGACGTTCGCCGGATGCTCGCATGAAGGACAGCACGCCGAACTACATCACGCCGGAGGGAGCCAAGCGGCTCCAGAAAGAGCTCGGCGAGCTGCGGTCGAAGCAGCGACCGGTCGTCGTGCAAGACGTGGCTGACGCGGCGGCTCAGGGCGACCGAAGCGAGAACGCCGAGTACATCTACGGAAAGAAGAAGCTCCGCGAGATCGACCGCCGCATGCACTGGCTCACGAGGCGGCTCGAGAGCGCAACGGTCGTTGGACAGCGCGAAGACGGCGCGACCGCCGTGTTCTTCGGCGCGTACGTCGAGGTCGAGGACGGAGACGGCATCCGCACGACGTACCGGATCGTCGGTGAAGACGAGATCGATCTCGCGAAGCTTCACATCTCCTGGCGCTCGCCGCTCGGCCGCTCGCTGCTGAAGCGCAAGGAGGGCGACGCCGTTGTCTTCCGGCGGCCGAGCGGCGAAGTCGAAGTGACGATCATCTCCGTCCGGTACTGAAGCCGAACCCGATGCGCCCGGCGCGCGTCGGGTGGCTTCAGGGGAAGACGTGGAAGGCGGTCCTCCCCACGCGGTCTGGGTCGCAAGAGTCCGGAGCGCGTCGAGCCCGTCGGCCGTTCCTCGCTTGCCCGACGGGGGGCTTGGGGTCGCCCCCGCGTTGCGAAGCACCCCGACGATCCGTTCGACGGACGCCGCGCTCGACCTCGGGGCGAACGCCCCCGCTCGACGGGCAGCTCGGCGACGCTCTGGTACCGATGGGTCTCGCCCTGCGCTGACGTGCTCCGGCGACATGTCGTTCCCCCCCGCTGCGCGGGAAAGCGCGCCGATCAGAGGCGGCGTCGGGACAGAGACCCCGCTGCGACGGCTCCTGGCGGAAGTCTGGCGACGATGGCGAGGGGCTCGACCGAGCGTTAGCTTCGTCACGATGCCGCTCCGCAAGATCGCCACGATCGGACACCCGGTGCTGCGCGAGACAGCCCGCGAGCTCTCGCGCGACGAGCTCGCGACAGCGCCCGTCAGACAGCTCATTGCGGACATGATCGAGACGATGCGCGACGCGAACGGCGCCGGGATCGCCGCAAATCAGGTGCACGAGCCGGTCCGCATCTGCGTCGTCGAAGTCGACAGGAATCCGCGGTATCCGTACAAGCCCGACTGGTCGCTGACAGTCCTCGTGAATCCTCGCGTCGAAGCTCGAACCAACGAGACGTTCATGAACTACGAGGGGTGTCTCAGCGTACCGAACCTCCGTGGGCAGGTCCCGCGGTTGACGGCGGTGCGGATCCGCGCGTGGGACCGCGAGGGGAACGACGTCGACTTCGAGGTGAAGGGGCTGACCGCGGGTACGTTCCAGCACGAAATCGATCACCTCGACGGCACGCTGTTCGTCGACCGGGTGGCCGACACGCGCACCCTCTGCACCTGGGCCGACTACGACCGCTTCCATCGCGACGCGTTCGTCGCTCGCGCAAAGGCTCTGGTCGCGCGCTTCGGATCGTAGCCGCGCCCCCTCGACCGCCGACGCTCGCTGTTGTACGCCACGAGGCATGGCCATCCTCGATCACGTGACCCTGATCGTCGGCGACTACACGCGCTCGAAGGCCTTCTACGAGAAGGCGCTCGCTCCGCTCGGAATCGCTCGATTGATGGAGTTCGGACAGGCGTGCGGCTTCGGTCGCCGGCAAACCGGAGTTCTGGCTCGGAACGGGCCCGACGTCGTTCCAGCGCGCAGAGCATCTGCGGAACATCACGCCCTCGTGCACGTCGCCTTCGTGGCCGCGATCCTCGGCGCTCGCCGCGGGCGGCAAAGACTTCGGCGCGCCCGGTGTGCGCGCGCACTATCACCCCAACTACTACGGCGCCTTCGTGCTCGATCCCGACGGCCACGATATCGAGGCCGTCTTCCACGGCTGACCGGTCCGCGAGGCGCCTATCGCTTCTCTGCGAGGATGATCGTCCGCGGCGACTCGTTGCCGAAGAAGACTCCGGGCGTCGCCACGCGACCGCTCACTTCGCACACCTTGAAGCCGTGCTCGTGGAGGATCCTCCCGAGTTCGTGCAGGCTGTAGACGCGCATCGAGTACTCGGTCTCGCGCGAGCGACCGTCGTCGAGCATCAAGGTTCGCTTCACCTTCATGCGGCTCGTGATGAAGTCGACCGTCATCTCGTCCATGCAGACGCAGCCGTCGCCCTCGAACCACGCGAGCGACGGCGACTGGCCGACGATGAAGTCGCGGTTCACGACGTCGAGCAAGAAGAGGCCCCCCTTCTTGAGCGAGTTGTGGACGCGATCGATGACGTTCGCGTTCTTCTCTTCGTCGAAGAAGCCAAATGCGGTGTTCCAGCAGTACACGCCGTCGAACTGCTCTGCGAAGGTCATCTCGCGCATGTCGCCTTGCACGAAGTTGAGCTTGGCCGAGAGCTCCTGCGCGTCGTCTCCCGCGCGCGCGAGCATCTGCAGCGAGAGATCGAAGCCGACGACCTCGTATCCACGGCGCGCGAGCTCGATGGCCTGGCGGCCGGTGCCGCAGGCGAGATCGAGCATGGCGCCCCCCCGCTCGAGGCCGAGGCTCGTCTCGATGAAGTCGACCTCTTGCGCGACCTGCGCATCGGTCATCCTCTCCATCGTCCGGACGTAATCGTCGTTGAACAGATCTTCCCACCAGTGGCGGCCTTTGCGGCGGGGGCCGAGGCTCTCGGCACCCTGAGGACCCATGTTCCCCACGTGCGGCGGCACGATGACGAGCGGCGTTCGTAGAGGGGGCGCGGGCTTCGCGGGCGGCGGAGCGATGGGCTGCGGCTGCAGGTGCGACCGTATCGGTGGCAGCTCGACGCCGGGCTGCGACGGAAGCCGCGCACGCATCGGAGGCAAGTCGAGCGCGGCACGAACCGGTGGAGCGACCTCGACGGCGACCATGTCTTCGGGCGAGATCTCCGGAGCGTCGCCCGGATCGGAGCGACGCTCGTCGGACGCCGGCGCCACCTCGACGCGTGGGAGCGCCGGGGTAGGCACGTCGTCGTCGAAGCGGACCTCTTCGTCGTCGGCGTCGGCGGGGGCGATTGCCTGCGGGCTCGACGGCGCCGCGGGGAGGACCGGTTCGGTCGTTGGCTCTTCGAGCAGCGCCGCGGATGGAGGCTCGGACTCGGACAAAGCGTTGTCGATCTGGATGTTCGAGACGACCTCGACGTCGGCTCCGTCATCGAGCGATCCGGACTGCGGGAGCCACTCTTCGTCGAAGGCGACCAGTACCGGACCCGCATCGCTGTCGACGAACGGAGCTTGATGCGGCTCGGATTCGATCGAGATGATGCGCATCGGGGTCAGCGCGACGGCCGCCGGCTCCGGCGTCGGCGGGGGCAGCGATACCATTCGCACCGAGGGCGGGGCCGCGCTCTCGACCTGAGGTCGCGCGACTTCATCGTCAGGAATGCGGAGCGTCATTCGCCCGCGTCGCCTGGCGGCGGGAGACGAATCGCGAGCAGCGGCGCGCACCGGGGAAGCGTCGCCGTCGATCGACGACACATCGTCCACGATCGGCCGGGCCAGCTCGGGCTCGACGACGCTCGCCTCGGCGGTGCTGGGGCCGGGCGCCGCGCGCCGCTCTTCGCTCATCCCGCCTCCCCGTTCGTGCGACGCAGAGCGTCGCTCGCGGCGGGGGTCTCGCCCACGCGGTAGAGCGCCTGGCCATACCGCACCGGGCCCGGCTCGACGAGCCACCCCGCGGCGCGCCGGTCGCGTCCCCCCTCGACGAGGACCACGGCCGTCGACCCGAGGTGGAAAATTCCGAGCTCGTCGCCGCGCGCGACCTTGAGCGGCGGGTCGAAGATGTGCTCTCCGAACGGGAGGTCGTGCGCGTCGCTCCCGATCGTGGTGATGCGGCCGACGATCATCGCGACGACCATGATGACCGTGACCCGTCCCAGCCCGCCGTCGGCGTCAATCTCGACGGCCACGCGTCGGTTCCGGCAGAACAAGTTGGGCACGTGGCGCATTCCGATGGCGTTGACGGGAAAGTAGTCGCCAGGCATCGACCGCATCCGGCGAATCTGTCCGCTCACCGGCGCATGCACGCGATGGTAGTCGCGCGGGGACAGGTAGACGACGAACCCGGCGCCGCCGAGGAAGCGCTTCGCCTCTCGCGCGTCTCCCACGAGCTCGTCGACCGCGTATGGCCGGCCCTTGACGACGAACGTGCCTGCCTCGTCGATGCGTACCATCGAGTCGATGCGGCCGTCGGCCGGGCTGGCTATGACGCGCGGATCGCGATCGATGTCGCGAGCGCCGTCGCGCAATCGGCGGGTGAAGAACGCGTCGAAGCTCGGCCACGCGGTCGCCGTTTTGCCCGACGGGAGGCAGTCCGCGAGGGAGACGTCGTAGATGCGCGAATAGAGGCCAACGACAGCACGGCCCACGGGGGCAGGCCACTTGGAGTCGGCCAGACGACCGAGGGCGCGGCCGATGCGCTGACGCGGCAAGACGCGCAAGATCTGGGCTGTAGCGTAAGTGACGGCGCTCATGGGTCGGGGCGCCCCTCGCACGCGACGAGCGAAGGCCGCCCGCAATGGAGAGGTAGCGTCAACGGCTCGGAAGCGATTGGACGCCCGATCTCTATCGTACCTGCCACGATCGAATCGGGTCAATGTCACGCTGGCCCCGCGAGCGAAGGAGCTCTGCCTTGCCTCGATTCGCCGCGTTATCGTTCGTGGCCGTTTTCCATTTCAGTCGGAGTCGTACGGCGGTCCCTCGGCCGCCCGAGCCGCTGCGCAGAGGTCTACGCTCGCCTCGTTCGCGCCGTTCGGGCCCCCGTTCGCGCGGTCTTTTGGTGGAACGACCGCGGATGGAGCCAGCGGCGACGAGGCCGCGGCGAGCGGCGGACCCGGGTCCAGCGTCTCGCACGCGCCTTCCGCGCCGAACGGATCGGCTGCAACCGCCTCCGAGAACGAGCCCAGGGCGACGGGCTCTTCGCCGCGGATTCGCGCCCATCGGCCGCGGGTTGCCCACCATGGCCCATAGGAGGAGAAAACCTGCGCGGGATCGCCCATGAGGGGGTCAGCCTCGTCGCGCCGGCCCACTTCTTCGAGAGCCCGCCCGCGAAGCCAGCGGACGCTCGGGTCCCCCGTGGCGCGGTCCCAGCCGGCGTTCGAGACCGGCGCGTGCGAGAGCTCGATCTTGTCGAGCTCTTCGATCGCTCCGGGAGCGTGACCGCGCGCGAGGAGGAGCTGCGCCAGCCGAGAGCGGTCCCGAAGATCGCGGAGTCGATCGGCCTCGCGGGGCGCCTCGTGGGCCGCTCCGAGGCCGAGCAGCGACGGCACCGCGACGGCCGGGCGTGTGGCCATGTACGCTCGCCACTTCGTGTCCCACCCTTTGAGGTCGATTTCGCTGGCCGCGGCGAGCGCCTGATCCGGATCCTTGCCGTCGCGAAGCTCGGCGAGGAGTCGCGGCAACGCCGCTTGCCCGCCGACGGTCTCCACCATCTGCGCGTAGTAGCGAACGAAGCTCGTGACCTCGGCGAAGGCGATCATCGCCGCGTCTGCGCTCGGGAGCATCGCGATGCTCGGTCCGAGCTTGTCGAGCGGCAGCGTGAGACCGAGCTCGAAGCCGCGCTGCACGACCGCCTCTGCCGGCGGCCGATCGTCGAAGGGGCCGGGCTCGCGCCAGCGAACCTCTTCGCGCTTGGCGACGCCTTCTTGCAACCAAAGCGGGGCGCGGTCTCGCGACGCCCGCGTGACGGCGAGGTGCGTGAGCTCGTGCGCGATCGTGTCTCGCCACGGGTAGCCGTGATGGCTCGCGCGAGGGCTGAGGAGCGTGACGCGGCCCCACTTGGCGACGGCCACGGTGCCGGTCGTCTGAGCGCTCGAATAGGGCAGGCCCGTCATCGCCGACAGCGAAAGGAGGTCGCGCACCACGACGACGCGCGTGGGCAACGGCCAGTCGACCCCGAGATCGCGGGTCAGGGCCTCGCGAGCCTTGGCGATCGTGTCGAACAGCAAGGGGGCCAGCGCCCGATCATGCTCGTCTTGCCAGGAGACCTCGATGCCTCGCGCCGGATCGCGATCCGCCGCGAGCGCCGCGGTGACTCGCTGGCAGCCGTGCGCGATGTCCGCGAGCTGGTCGCCACCGTCAGCATGCTCGACCTCGGGGCGGCCGAGGATGGCCGCGGCGCCGTCGCAATCGAGCTCGTAGAGGGCGAGCCGCGCGCGCTCGAGCAGGACGCGAGGGTCGTCGGCGTCGGCCGACGCGAGCACGCGACGCGCGTCATCGAGATCGAGCCCCGCGATCAGGATCTGCGCGCGCTTCGCAGCGTCGAGCTGCGCGCTCGAAGAGGCGGGCGCGCCCACAGCTAGTACAGCTAGTACTGCGAGGACGGCGCGACGGGCGAACCGTCCGAGCGCTCCGGCCGTTCGGCGTCGCCGGCTCATCGCAGCAGACCCTCGGCGTAGCGCTGCACGGCGCCCTTCAACGACCCGCTCGTCGCCTGCCCGAGCCCGCGCACCACCCGACGGCGAAACTCCTCGGGCCCCTTGTGATCGTTGGGTACGTCCACGTGGTTTTCGGAGTGACTCCCCTCGCTGCCACCGGACGGCGAGTTGCCCCCGCCGTCGTCTTCTCCCTGGAGCTGTTCCCGCGCGGCTTCGAGGTGTCGCTGAGCCTCGCGCTGGCGCTCGAGCCCCTTGTCGGCGTCCCCCTCCTTCAAGGCTTCGGACGCCTGGCGTGCGGCGCGCTCCGCGTCGTCGATCGACTCGATCGCCTGCTGCGGGAGCGAGCCGTGGTCGCGCCCCTTCTGGCCCAGCTCTCGCGCGCGGTCGGCGAGCTGCCCTTCTTCGTCTCCTCCCCGCTCGAGCTGATCGCGAGCGCGCTCGGCGGCGCGCTTTCGGAGCTGGCGCAGCTGCTCCGACATCCATTTCGATTCGGCCTCGAGCTTGCGCCGGGCGTCGTCGACGCGACGTTCGCCGCTGCCGGTCGGATCGTCGAACGCCCCCCCGTTCTGGAGGAGGCGCTTCGCTTCGTCCAGCGAGCCCAGCGCGCCGCGCCCGCTCTGTACCGCCTCTTCGGGCCGGCCCTGCTCGAGCGATCGGGCCGTTTGCTCGGCGAGCTCGCGCGCCGCGGCGCCCTTGCTCGTCCACGAGTCGCTGCCGAGCCCGACCGCCGGAAGAGAGCGCGCGGCGTCCCGGATCGCCTCTGCGTGGCGCTTCGACTCTTCGCGCATCTGATTGACCTCTTCGTCGCTCGTCGCCCCGGCCAGGGCCTGCTCCATCTTGCTCATCTCGCCGGCGTGCTCCTGCGACAGGCGCTCGAGATCGTTGGCCGCCTCGTCGAACGCTTGCTCGACGTCGTCGGGCGCCTGCTCCTCGTCGCCTGGCGTGCCCCGCCCACCGCCGGACTCGCCCCCTGCCCGGCCTCCGCTGCCGCGCGAGCCGAACGACGGATCGGGTTGACGTAGCCTCGTCGCCAGATCGCGCGCCGCAAGCTCGGCGTGCCCGAAGTCCGAGGCGTCGCGCGCGCGCCGGACGCGCCGCAAGTCGGCGTCGACGATCTCGCCGAGATCGCGCCCGAGCGCGCCGAGCCTCTGGAGGACGTGTCCGCCGGCAGCGAGGACCTGCGTCGAGACATCCATGCGCGTGACGCTCCGCGAGCGCGTCCCCTCGGCCGCCCTTTGCATTCCGTCGGCCCCGGCCGCCAGGTCGTCGGCCACGTCGGCGAGTTGCTTCGCCGAGTCGCGCGAGTCGCGTACGCCGAGGCCGCGGACGACCGCGTCGATGACGAGGACCAGATGCTCGTTGACCTTCACGACGCCCGCGTGCGCATCGGTCGAGGGCGAAGCGAGCTCGGCGTCGACCGCCTTGCGCATCGTCAGCTCCTGGGCTTGCAGCATCGCGCGTGTGCGCGCCGGCACCCTCACCCCCGCGTACGTCTCGGCGACGGTGGCGTCGAGGAGGTGTTCATCGTCGTCGCGTCGCTTCTTCTCGTCCGCGATGAAGGCCTTGCGATCCGCGGCGGCCACCGGAGGGGCACGATCGAGTCGCCACGCGAGCGAGTCGACCGAGGCGTCGCGGAGCTTTCGGAGGGCGTCGAGGCGGCGGGCCTCGGGCTCGCCGACATCGGGCGGCACCACGGTGATGGCCGGACTCGCCCCCCATTTCGGGCCGTTCAGGGGATCGTTGTCTTTCGCTTCAACCGTGACCTCGACGGGCGCGTGGCTCTTCTTGAGGAACGGATCGCGGAGCTTGAGGATCTGTCCCCCCGCGTCGGTCTTCGTCTCTCCGTCGAGGTGGGCGAGCACGCGGCGCTCTTCACGCGCGCCGGAGCGAAGAACGAGGTGCACTTCGCGGAGCCCGTGGTCGTCCCTGGCTTCGTACTTGACGGCGATGTCTTCGACCTCATCGACGAGGCGGAGCTGGCGCGGCGCTCCCTCGAGGCGTACGACGGGCAGGTCATCGGGTATGGACTTCACGTCGAACGCCTCGCCTTGCCGGATGACGACCTCGCCGAAGCGGGCAACGACGCGCAGTGTCGCGCTCGGGCCGAGCAGCCAGCGGGCGACGACCGCGCCCGCGCCGTCTTCCACGAAGGGCACCTCGCTCTGTCCGTCGCTCAGGAGGACGAGTCGACCGGCGTGTACGGGCGCCCCACGAACGGTGATCGCCGTCCCGAACGGGAGGGCGAGCGACGTCATCTCGATCTCGTGGATCTCGTTCTCGTGCAGGTAGTCGGGCGGGCGAGCCGACACCTCGACGTGCTCGAGCCACGTCATAGACACCGGGGCGACCGCGCCACGCGCCACCACGATGTCCGCGCCCTCGAGCACCGACCAGGGGCGCGTCGCGACGACGCCGAGGACGACGACGCCGAGTATCGCCGCTGCGAGCTTCACCCGGCTCGCGAGACGGACGCCGCGCTCGACGATGGGATCGAGTGGAAGGGCCGCGAGAGCGCGAGACACGTGCAGCATGACGAGCTCGCTCGATATGCCGTCGGCCCGCACCTCACCGGTCGGGCCCACGAACGCCAGCGCGCGGAGCGCACGATCGGCGCGGACGACGTCGACCCGACGGGCGGGGCCCTGGAGCATGCGCATCGGCTCGCGCGCGCGGCGGCGCGTGAGGGCGTCCCATCCGATCGCGAGCGCGACGCTCGCGACGCCTACGGCTCCGGCGGCGAATCGTGTGCGCGCGGTTCCCTGGCGCGCGAGAAGCAGAGCGAACACCCACGCGGTCGAGACGAGCGCGGCGGCCAGCCGGCGACCCGAAGGACGGAGCGCGGCGGCCCACCTGTCGGCCAGTACGTTGAGCGGTTCGACCAAAGGCGAGCGCACCGGCAAACCTCAGGACCCGGCGGGGTTGGACGACGCCTTCGGGGCCGGAAGGGGCACCGGTAGCGGGGGCCAGCCCGGCAAGGAGGTCGGAAAGCCGCTCGGGAACGCCGTCGGGAAGCCGCTCGGCAGCGAGGTCGGAAAGCCCGGCGGCAGCGAGAAGCCGCTAGGAAACGCCGTCGGAAACGTGAACGGCGGCGGTCCTGCGTCGGCCCCCTCTTGCGGCGCCGGCCTAAACGTGGGCACGGGCGTGGGAGCGGGCTTGGGCGTGGTGGGCGCGGGGGCCGCATGGGGTGGAACCAGCGTCGGCACGGCGGTCGGCGACGCCGGCGGCGGACTCGCGCTCGCGCCGGTCGGGAGCGAAGCGACCGACGTCGCAGCCGGGGACGAGCCCGTCGAGAGCGGCTCGGGGGGCGACGAACTCAACGCCAGCGTGCCCGTCCCCACCAGGATCCCGACGACGCTCGCACCGAGCAACAGCGAGAGACCGACGAGCGCCGGAATGGATACCCCGTGCCGCCGCGCCGGGCTGTACGTGAACCCGACCGGTGGCGCGCCCATCGCACCGCCCGCGGTGGCGGCGCCGGCATACGCGACGGGCGCGAGCGCGGTCGCGAGGGGCACGGCTCTCAGCGTGTCGACGTGGGGTTCGACCTCGGGCGCGCCGGGCATTATGGCGACGGCCTCGGTGCTCCGAAAAGGCGTCGCGACATGGGCCCCGTCGGCCGCGGCCATCGCGACCGTGCTCGACGGCTGCCCGGGAGCAAGCGACGGCCGCGCGCTCGTCTGCGGACGTTTGCCACGGACAGCGCCTTCGAGCGCCAGGCGCATTTCGGTGGCGGTGGCGAATCGCATCTCGGGCCGCGCCGCCATGGCGCGGTGCACATGCCCCGCGATGTCGCGCGGGGTCTCGGGCGCGGCCTGCACGAGCGGAACGACCTCGCCGCGCTCGACCTTGAGCGCGATGACGCGCGCGTCTGCGCCGCTGTCGCCGAGCACGGGGCGAGCCCCCGCGATCATCTCGTAGAGGAGAACGCCCACCGCGTAGAGGTCGGCGCGCGCATCGACCGCGTCCGCGCTCCGCGCCTGCTCCGGCGCCATGTATTCGGCGGTGCCCATGACGACCCCCGCCACCGTGAGGTTCTTCGCGTTCGGATCGACGCGGCGGGCCTTGGCGATGCCGAAGTCGATCAGCTTGAGCACCGGCCGGCCGGCCGCGAACGTGACGAAGACATTCTCGGGCTTGAGATCGCGATGGATGACGCCGAGGGCGTGAGCGGCCTCGAGCGCCTCGAGGATCTGGATCGTGTACTCGCAGGCCGCAGCGATCGGGAGCTTGCGCTGGCGGTCCAGTACGCTCGAGAGCGGCTCGCCCTCGAGCAGTTCCATCACGATGTAGGCGTGGGCGTCGGGCGTACGGTCCACGTCGATGACTTGAACGACGTGCGGGCTGCGAATTTGGGCGACGACCCGCGCCTCCTGCAGGAAGCGCTCGACCAGCCCGGTCCGTCGCGCGAGCTCCGGGTGCAGGACCTTGATGGCGACGCGCGTGTTGAGCACGGCGTGCTGGGCTTCGTAGACCGATCCCATTCCCCCATCCCCGAGAATGCGGACGAGCCGGTACTTGCCGTTGACGACGCTGCCGATGTCAATCACGAGTCGGGGCCAGCCTAGCACCGCACCCACGCGGACAAGACGCGCCCGTCGAGGCGCGGGCCGGAGCGGCAGCGTATGGAGCCCGCGCTGCGCGGCGCGCGAGCCTCGTAGCCGTCAGGCGCGCAGGATGCGGCCCACCGTGTCTGCGTCGTCGATCGCGGAGAACACCGGCCGAAGGGCGTCGTTCGCGTCGTCGCCGCCGAAGGCGCCGCTGGGCGCGAGGGCACGCGCCTGCGGACCGTCGAGCACGAGAAACACGTCGTGGAGCTTTCGCGATGGGGCGTCGATGACGTAGGCGATGCGGGAGCGATCGAGCGCCAGCTCTTCGTTTCCGCGACGGATGAGGACGCGCGCGTTGGTGACGAAGTAGCGCGTACGGCGGGCGAGGCGCGACGGCTGCACGAGGGCCACATAGCCGGCACCCGCGGACACGGCGAGGAGAAGCAACATTCCGACGCCGACCGCCCCCACGAGCATGATGGCGAGCGTCGGCGACAGGGCATGCATCCGGACCACGCGCGCGAGCGACGGCACCGACCGCGCGAGGGACCGTTCGAAGGTCACGGCCAGAGCCGCCCCCGCGAACGCTGTCAGCGATCGCTTCGTGGTCCACGTCGACGCGAGGGGCGCCGCCGACCACAAGACCCGCTCGCCGACGTCGAGCCGCTGGCTCAGCGGGCGGTCGCTGCTTCCGAGCGGAGCGCTCGGCTCGACCCCGCGGACGATGGCCCAGAGCCGATCGGGGCCCTCGACGTCTTGTAGAGTCAACGACAGGGTGCGCCGGAGCGCGCCCGTGGGCACGGCGCGCACGAGCACGAGGTCCCCCGTGGACGCGTCGTGGGTGCTCCAGCGGACGAGCGCGTAGCTAATCTGGCGGATCTCGATAGAGCGTCGGATCCGGCCCCGCCGCCAGATCACGTGCCGGTCGGTGACCACGTATTCGAGCTTGGAGCGCCACCAGATCGGGAAGCGCCAGGCGCCGAGCGCGAGCGCGGCGCACCAGCCCGCGAAGAGGACCATTCCGCCGACGGGGATATCGAGAGACCGGGTGACGACGACCGCAAAGCAGAGCGAAACCACCGAGACGACGGCCGAGACGACAGCCACCACCTTCTGTGCAAAGGGTGCCGCCAACGCACGGCAGCGCCCCTGCCAGACGATGCGCTCGCCGAAGAGCGAGTCACGGGCCATCTACATTCCTCTCAGTATGAGAATGCGGCTCTCCACCCGGACTGTCCAGGCTTCAGCCGTTCTTCCTCGTCAGTAGGATCAGTGGGCGCGCGGATCGATTTCAGATCAGTCTCCGCGCTCAGCGGACGCCCCAAAGACTCGACCGGCCCGCGATGCTCGAGGGGTGTTGCTGCGCGACCCGCCCCTCGGCTAGTAGTGGCTCGCAGTGGCTCGCGCAGGGGCACGGCGCCTCAGCCCGGCATGGGCCGTGTCGCAAGACGACGCGTAGGTCCGCGAATGTGCGCTCGAGCAACGAGGCCGCCGCAAAGTGCGGGCATCGAGATGCCCGCCGCCGCCGCGGCCTCGGGGTAGAGGCTCGTCGCGGTCATTCCCGGCAAGGTGTTGACCTCGAGGAGCGTCACGGCGCTCGCCTCGCCGTCGTCTCCGACGATGATGTCGACCCGCGACAGGTCTCGGCAGCCCAGGGAGACGTGGGCCGCGACGGCGACTCCTTGAACGCGCGCCAGGACCGCCGGGGGCAGCCGAGCGGGGCAGACGTGCCTGCTGCGGCCCGGCGCGTACCGGGCTTCGTAGGTATAAAACGGGTCGTGAGGCGAGAAGATCTCCGTTGGCGGGAGGGCCACGGGCGAATCCGCGTCGCGCACGCCGCAGGTGATCTCGCGACCGCGCGCGAAGTGCTCGACGAGCGCGACGCGGTCGATCTCCCAGACCGCTTCGAGCGCGCGGGCGACCTCTGCGAGAGGAGCGTCGGCCTCGATGCGCACTACCCCGATGGCCGACCCGTGCGACGATGGCTTCACGACGAGCGAGCCGCCCACGTCGTGCCGGGCACGGGCGGCCGCGGCGAGCGCGTCGGTTCGCTCGAACGTCATGCCCCTCGCGACCGGCAGGCCGGCGCGCTCGAATAGGATTCGAGCCACCCGCTTGTCCATCGCGAGCGCGCTCGCGAGGACCGCCGAGCCCACGTAAGGCAGCTCGAGGACCTCGAGGAGCCCCTGGAGGGAGCCGTCTTCGCCCACGGCGCCGTGCGCGACCGGAAACGCCACGTCGTAGCCCCCCGTACGCAAGGACTCCGGGAGGAACCCGTCGAGCTCGAGGCGCACGGCGCCGTGGCCACCTTCGGCGAGGGCCTTCGCCACGCCACGCGCCGACGCGCGGCTCACCTCGGCCTCGGTCGACGGGCCGCCCTGGATCACCGCCACGGACAAGGTTCGCGCTCGCTGCGTCACGGCGGGCCTCGCTTCGCTAGGTGTCTGCCTTGACGGCCCGCGACATGTCGACCAGCTCGATCCCGAGACGCGTCGCAATCTCGAAGATTCGCTGGTCCCGATAGAATTCGCCGAAGCCGATGCGCGCGATGCCCGCGTTCGCGATGAGGCGGAAGCAACCCCAGCAAGGGCTCGCGGTCACGTAGATCGACGCCCCCTCGATGCGGACGCCGTGGCGTGCGGCCTGCACGATGGCGTTGGCCTCGGCGTGCACGGTGCGAACGCAGTGGCCGTCTTCCATGAGATGGCCCTCCTCGTCGCAGTGCGGGAGACCTCGAACGCTGCCGTTGTAGCCCGTGGCCAGGATGCTCTTGTCGCGAACGACCACCGCGCCGACGAACTTGCGGTCGCACGTCGAGCGCGTCGAGACTTCGCGCGCGATGTTCATGAAATACTCGTCCCATGACGCGCGCACGCGCCCGACCGTTTTCGCCGGCGGCGACTCCGAGGACATCGTCTTCACCGTATAACGCCCGACCAGGCGCATGCACAAGGCGCGGAGTCTTGCTACTACTCGGCCGGATGCCTCGCTCAGCCAGCCGCTCCGGCGCGAGACCTCGTCGCCGGACCCGTGCCATCGCTTCGCGCGCGACGCTGCCGAGCCTGGCGGCGTTGACGGTGCTCGCCACGTTCGGCGGCCTTGCCGTCTCGGCTCGACCCGGCCAGGCCGACGGCGACGATCGCGGGGTCGCGGAAGCGCTCGTGAAGCCCGCCGCGCCGCTCGGCCCCGCCGCAGTCACGGCGGAGGCCGTGGAGCAAACCAGCGACGCGCTCGAGCGGGCGACGCGATTTCGGGCAGCCGGCGATGAGTCGCACGCCATGGCCGCCGACGGGCTCGCCCGGGAGTGGGCCGAAACGGCGCGCGACCTGGGCTTGGCGGCGGCGGCCGAGAAGATGGCCGACGACCGGAAGCGTCAGGCGATCCAGGCCCAGGCGCAACTTCAGCGCACCAAGGCGCTGGTCGAAGAAAGCATCGCCCGGCTCGGGCGGCTGCGCGCGGAGCTCGACGCGCTGTCTCCGGAGGCGCGGCGACCCGCCGGCGCCGCGGCCGCCGGATCCGACGCGACGCCCAAGGGGGCGCCCGATGGCGCGCGAGACCACGCGAACAGGCCGGCGACGACCGCCGCGGGGCCCCGGGCGACCGCAGACACGGGGGCAGCGCCGTGAGGGCCGCGGCCTTGCTGGCGATCGTCGGCCTGACCGCGGCGACGGGCGGATGCAGCGCTTCGACCATGCGGGTGGCATCGCTCGATGAGCTCGAGCGGGTTCGTGCGACCGACGACGCGCATGCCGCGGCTGTGCAAGCGCCGGAAGTCTACGCGCGCGCGGAGCGAGAGCGATCGCTGGCGCGCACCGCCCACGAGCGGGGCGACGACGTCACCGCGAACTTGCATGCCGAGCGGGCGATCGCCGCCTACGGACATGCTCGCGCGACGAGGCGCCTCGCAGTGGCAATCGCCAACCTCGCCGACTCCCAGAAGGCGATCGACGACGCGACCTCCCAGGAGCAGTCGCTCGCCGCGATCCGCGCGAAGCTCGAGTTCGAGGCTCAAGATCTCGAGCGCCGCGCGCAGGTAGCGCGAGACCGACTCTTGCCGGCGCGCAGCTTCGAGGCCGCCGCCGATCGCGACGCCGCCCGCTCGAGCGCGGCGCGCTCACTCGCCGTCGAGGCCCGACTCCTGTGCGGAGCGGCCCGCCTCGTCACGGCCGATGCCGCAGGCCTAGCCGACGCCGAATGCAACGTCGACGCGCTCGACGCGAAGCTCGGTCAACCCCCGGCGTCGAAGGGGGTGGTCCCGCCGCTCGTCGACGAGGCCGGCGCGGCGCGCGCTCGTTGCCTGGACGTACTCACTCGCGCGCAGCGCTCGGGCGGCCACGGCGACGGCCCCGCCGATACACTGCTGGCCGAGCTCTCGGCCAGCGGGGGGTGGGATCCGACCCGCGACGAGCGCGGCATCGTCGTCACGGTGCGGGGCGTGTTCGCAGGCGGGTTCGCCGGGACGATGCTCACGGACGACGGCGCCGCGAAGCTCGAGAAGCTCGGCCGCGTCGCCGCGGCCCACCCGGGCGTCGGCGTCCAGCTGATCGTGCACGACGCGCAGGCCCCCGGGGCCAGAGACGACGGCCACGCCGACCGTGACAATCGCCGCGCGGACGCCGTCGCGAAGGCGCTCGTCGCGGGTGGAGCGCCTGCCGCGCGCCTCAAGACGGAGCGAGCCGGGAACCGAACGCCCCTGGTCGACCCGTACGACGGCCGTCTTCGCGATCGCAACGAACGCGTCGACGTGGTCTTCGTGACGGGCGGGTAGAGCCGCTCTCGGGCGGGTGGAGCACGCCCAGTCGACTACGCCAGACGGTAGCCGTAGCCGTACACGGTCAGGATGTGCTGCGGGCGATCCGGGCTCTTCTCGATCTTCTTCCGCAGCTTCACGATGAAGTTGTCGACCGTACGGTTGGTCGACGACGCCTCGAGCCCCCAGATCTTCGAGAGGATCTCGTCACGCGAGACCGGCTGACCGCCGCGCTCGGCGAGCATCCGCAAGAGCTCCACTTCGTAGAACGAGAGACTGTGGTCGCGCCCCGCGACCCGGACGATCTGCGACGTCAAGTTCACCGACGCGTCGCCGATCGTGAGCGTCTCGTGAGCGGTCGCGACGCCCCGCGAGGCGCGGCGCAGGATGGCCCTCATGCGGGCGATGAGCTCGTTCACGCCGAACGGCTTGGTCACGTAGTCGTCGGCACCCGCGTCGAGGCCGCGGACCTTGTCGGTCTCCTGCGAGCGCGCGGTCAGCATCACGATCGGGACCTGCGCGTTGATCCTGCGGAGCTGCTCGCAAACGGCGTAGCCGTTCATGTCGGGGAGCATCAGGTCGAGGATGATGGCGTCGGGCGCTTCGCTTCGAGCGAGCGCGATTCCCCCCCGGCCGTCGCCGGCGGCGATCACGCGGAACCCTTCGAACTCCAGCGCGTCGCGCAGACCGAGCACGAGATGCGGCTCGTCATCGACGACGAGCACCGTCCGTTTCACCGTCAGCATGGGGTCCGGCCCCCTCTATACCGCAGATCGCGGGTCGCTCGTAGAATGCGGCCGTTTCGGACGACTCAGGGAGTTGCGCCGGGGAACGCCGCCCGAAGCGCCCGGACGTGGCGAGCCTTGACCCCAGGGACCGCCAGCAGCGTCGCGTCGTCGGCCGCCTGGATCGCGGCCAGGTTGCCGACGTGCGTGAGGAGAGCCTTCTTCGCCTTCGGCCCGAGGCCCTTCACCTCGTCGAGCGGCGAGCCGAAACGTCGCTTCTTGCCGAGCCGCATGCGCGCCCGGTTCGAGAAGCGATGGGCCTCGTCACGGAGGCGCGCCAGGAGGAAGAGCGACGTGGTGTTGCTCTTGAGCGGGATCGGGTTCTTCTGACCCGGCAGATACACGCGGTCGGATAGCTTCTCCTTCGGACCCCCCGATCCGGCCGAGGCCGGCGCTTCTAGGCCGGGCATATCTCGCTCCTTGGCCAGGCCGACGATGCAGAGATCGTGAAGCCCGAGATCGTGGGCCGCCGCGATCGCCACCGCGAGCTGGCCTCGCCCGCCGTCGACGACGAAGAGGTCGGGCAGGTCCCAGTCGTTGTCGCGCGCCTGGCTCTCGTCGCCTTCGCCGGCAGACGCGGGCGCCAACCCCGCGTCCACGGCTGCGGTCTCGGGCGGCGCCGCGAGCGCCCGCCGGAAGCGGCGGGCGAGCACCTCGTACATGGCACCGTAGTCGTCGTTGATCTGTCCGGCCTGATCGCGCACGGCGTCACCGCGGACGTTGAAGGTGCGGTAGCGCTTCTTGTCGAGCTCGCCCTCGAGCATCGCGACCACGGCGCCCACCGTATCCCCGCCGCCGAGGTGGGAAATGTCGCAACACTCGATGCGCCTGGGCACGACCGGCAGCCTCAGGCGCTCCTGAAGATCGCGCAGTCGCTCCTGCACGTCGTCGGCGCGGCGCTGCTTCTCGGCGAACGAGTGCCGCGCGTTGTCGTTCGCCATCGCGAGGAGCTCGACGCGGTGACCGCGCTTCGGAAAGAGCAGGACGACCTTGTGCCGGGCGCGGTCCGACAGCCACTCGGAGATGCCGTCGACGCCTTCGGGCTCGCGCGGCAAGATTATCTCGTCGGGCACGAGCGTCGTGACCGCCTCGTCGTCGCCGTCGTGCCCGGGCCGGGCGAGCGACGACGTGAGCGACGAGCCGTAGTGCTGCGCCAAGAAGGCCGCGACGATCTCTTCGTCGGGGATCTCCGCCTGCTTGATCGAGTAGGTCACGACGTCTGCCAGCTTGCCGGCTCGCACGTACAGCAGCGCGATCTCGACCAGCTCGCCTTCCCGGTAAAACCCGAGGACGTCGCGGTCCACGTCGTCGATGGTGACCACGCGCTGCTCTTCGCGCACCTTCTCGATCGCGCGCAGCTGGTCACGGTAAACGGCGGCGAGCTCGAACCGCATGTCGCGCGCGGCCTGGCGCATCTTTTCGACGAGCTCGCTCGAGAGCTCGTCGTGGCGGCCCTCGAGGAACTTGCCGACGGCGTCGACCTGCTCGCGATACCAGCCCCGATCGACGGCGAGCACGCAGGGCGCCGGACAGCGCTTGATCTGGTGCTGCAAGCACGGCCTCCGCCGGCTCGCGAACTCGACGTCGCTGCACGTGCGGAGCTGGAAATACTTGTTCACGAGGTGCAGCGTCCGCCGCGCCGCCGTCGCTGAGTGGTAAGGGCCGAAGTATCGAGCGCCGTCGGGCGTGGGCCTGCGCACGACCTCGAGGCGGGGCCAGTCGGCCGCTCGCGTCGCGATTCGCTCGCTGGGCGCGACGGCCCCGACTTGCCCGGCCGACCCGAGCGCCTCGGTCCCCTCGGCAGGCGCGGTCGGCTCGCCGAAGGGCCGTTCGACGGTCTCGGCCAGAATCGCCGTCGCCCCGTTCCCCTCGGGGAGCGCGGGGAGCGCCGTGGCCCCGCCCGGCCGCGGCTGGCGCACCGAGCCAGCGAGCCGCAGCGTGATGAAGTCCTTGTCGTCGCGGAGCTTGACGTTGTAGCGGGGCCGGTACTCCTTGATGAGATTGTTCTCGAGGATCGTCGCCTCTTTCTCGTTGGCCGTGACGATCGTCTCGAGGTCACCGATGGTCCGCTGCAAGACGGGGATGAACGCGCGCTCGTCGCCGAGGGCATCCTGGAAATAGCTCCGCACGCGCGCGCGCAGGCTCTTCGCCTTGCCGACGTAAACGACGACCGCCTTCTTGTCCTTGAACAGGTAGACGCCGGGCTGCGCCGGCAGCGCGTCGAGCTTCTGGACCACGGAATCGGGGAGCATCCGCGCCACCGAACATACCTCGCCGGGTCGACGTCCGCCGCTGGCTCACCGACCGGACCTCGACCGGGCGCGCCTCGTGCGGTCGACGGCGCTCAGCGCAGGATCAGGTCGTGCTTGTCGGTCGGCTGGGGCGCCTTGGGCGAATACTCGAGCGTCAGATCGACCCTTTGCACCACGCCGGCCTCGATGCTCACCTGGGCCTGCGCCTGGCTGTTGACCGTCGGGTGTTGCGCCGCGACCGACATCTTGCCCACCGGGACGCCGTCGATGCGATAGTGCCCGTCGAGACCGCTCACGGCGTGGAGGGGGTGGCGCAGCACGTACAGGTCCTCGCGCACGTAGGGTTGCATGAGATCGCCCATGACCGAATGGCCCGGGCGGCGCGGGTAGAGGCGGATCGGATCTCCCGCTCCCAGGGGCGCGGCCATCATCACGGCAGGAGAAGGGTCGGTGTCGATCATCGGCGCGAAAGGGTACTTCGAAGCGTTCGCCACCTCGATGCGCTGCCCGTAGGTCATGGCGATCGACCGCTCGGGATAGCCGCAGTTCACGCTGATGTTGATGCTCTTGACCGGGTTCTTCTCGGCGAGATAGTAGCCGCCGTACCCGACCGCGATCACGATGGCGTCGGCCAGAGGCCGCGGCCCCCCCGGCGTCCCTGGCGTCCCCTCTCGAAAGAGCTTGCCGTAGATGTCGATAGCCGCGGGGCACGAGTGCGCTTCGACATGGTTGTCGGGCGAAGCCGGGCCGGTGACTAGGATCGTCCCTTCGACGCTGCCGGTCGGCCCGTCGTAGACCGGCAGGTGGTTCGGATTGAGGGTCCTGTCGACAAGTTCCTGCGGAATCGGCGAGACGACCGGAGCCGAAGCCGCCGGCTCGGGCGCCGAGGATGCGACGGTTGCAGACGCCGACAGGGCCGCGCTAGACGGCTCGCGGCGCGCGCACCCAGCGCCTGAAGCCAGGAGGGCCAGGCCGAACGCGGCGCAAGGAGCGGCCCGGAGATTCCCCATGTCGCGCATGCGGCGCTTTCTAGCGCAAGGCCCGGTAAGAGTCATTCGTTGCCAGCCCGTCTTCGATGTCCGTGCGGAGCTCGACATCGACGACGCGTGGGAGAACCGACCGCAGGAGGGCACGGCCCTTCGACGAGCGAAGCCACGCCGATATTCCGATGAGCGCGCCGCTCACGTTGGGATCCGGCGAAACGAGGAGCTCTTCGAGGTGGGTCGCGACCAGGCCGAGCGGCGCGCCCTGGACGCACATGACGTGAACGAGCTCCGCGCGCTGAGACGCGCCCGCCGACTCGAGGACCGCGGCCAGGCGGCGGTCCCGCGGACTCAGGACGGGATCGCCCTGGAGCAAGGCGATGGCGGCCTGCACGGCCGAAGCACCGCCCCGCGCCGTGGACCCGAGCGCGGCCTCGAGCGCCGGACGGATGCCGTCGTCACGCCGCCACGCCCGCGCGGCGACCGCGAAGATCGGCGACGCAGGACGGGCGAGGGCTGCCAGAGCCCAGGAGCGGTCGAGTGCGCCCGCTTCGCGCAACCGGCGCGCGCACTCGACGGCGGCGTCGATCGCGTCGGGATCGCGCTCGGCGACTTCGAGCACGCGCTGGGCGATGACGCGCGCGGCGGGCGACGCTCGCTCGAGCCCCATCCAGGCTGCGTGGCGCAGGCGAGTCCATTCGCGGCCGGCAAGCCCCAGGGCCATCTCCGACGCGAGCCGCGCGTCGATGGCGCGGTCGGACCACGTGACGACGAGGCTCCGCGCTTCGGATGCGCCGAGGTCGTCGTCGAGGGCCAGGGTGAGCACGCGCTCGATGAGGTCGAGTGGCGCGCCCACGATAGCCAGGACGCGCAGCGCGTCGTCGACGCGACCCGCGTCCTCGGAGCGGACCTGGCGCGTCGCGAGCTCCCGAACGGGCGCGGCGTGCTCTCGCGCGATCACGCCCCGCTCGAGCAGATCGCCGAGCCTGCGCATCCAACCGAAGCTCTCGGGCTCGGGGAATCGGTCGGCGACGAGGCACAGCGCCCGGACGCCGATCGCTCCGAAGCGTTCGACGACCGTCTGCCCCAGCGCCTCGTCGCGCGACGAGAGCTTCGGTTCGCCCGACTCGGCGTCGTCGCCGACGAGCTGCAGCAGCAGCACCAGGGCCTCCGGATCCGGCGCCTCGCCGAGGAGCGCTCGCGCCATCGCCTTGCGGGCCTCTTTGACCCGGCCTTGCATGACGGCGAGTCGCGAGACGAAGCGCTCGCTCGGCGGTTCCGTGAGGCACTGCGCGCCCACCACGTCGCCTGGGCCGACCGGGCAGGCCTGGCCGAAGCGTTGGAGCCACTGGCGCCGCGCGCCCTCGCGCACGGCGAGCGCCGGATCCGCGGCCGCGAGCCGCAGCCGCGGCTCGGCCAGGTCGAGGGGCAGCCGCTCGAGCGCGGCGAGAGCACGAACGCGCTCGTGCGACCGTGCACACTTGAGCCAGTGGTCCACCATCGCAGCGGCCGTCTCGGGGAACGCCGCCGCGAGCGCCTCGGTCGCCCAGCCCGCATCGAGCCAGATGGCGTCGTGCTCGGCGTCGATGAGATCGAGCAGCGCCTCTTCGGCTTCGGCCGGCTGTACGTGGGCGAGCGAGGCGATCACGGCGTCCGCCATCATTCGCTCGTCTTCTTCTTGGCCTTCGTCGCCGTGAAGCGCGTCGGGCGGCGCGTTGGCGACGAGATCGCGCAAGACGAGCACGAGGTCGTAGTCGGTGACGCCGCAGGGCACCGTGCTCGCGGGTATCGCCAGCGCATAGAGCGCGTGGGCCCGGACGGCGAAGCACGGCTGCCGCAGCGCGCGCCGAAGCGCCAGCACGACCGCGCCGCGCCGCTCGAGCCGGGCCAGGAGATCGACGGCCACGGCGCGCGCCAGATCGGTCGGCCCCTCGTCGACGACGTCGGCCAGACGGGCGACGAGCGCGTCGACGTCGCCCACCTCGGGGCTCCACTCGTCGTCTTCGAGCAGGACCTCGGCCGTCGAGCGATCGCCGGCGCGCGCGATCTCGACGAGCAGATCGGCGGTCTCCGGGTGGTCGAGAGGCACCGCGGCCGCGACCCAGGCCGCGCGCTCGCGCTGGCGGCGGGTCATGCGCCCGGCGTGACGCACGAAGAGCCGGAGGAGGCGGACCGCCTCGGTGGGATGCGCTTCCATGCCCACGAGCGCGATGCCGAGACGATCGGCGCGGGCGAGCAGGCGCTTGACGGGACGCACCGAGGCTTCGTCGTCGTCGACGGCCCACGACGCCCACATCTCGTTGACGGCGACGGCCAGCGCGCGGCACCCGAGGCGTGCCTTCTCTCGCGACCGCTCTAGCTGCCCCTCCGAGAGAGGCGCCGGGAGCTCGGGGGCAGCATGCAACGTCCCTTCTTCGCCGGCCTCGGCAGCGCGAAGCAGCACGGCGATGGCATGATTGTCGCCCGGGCGCAGAAAACGCCAGGCGAAGTGCTTCGCGCGCGCCGCGTCGATCTGATCATGACGCTGCATGGACCTTTATGATTGGTAGGCGCCCGCCCGCCGGGTAGTCAAACCCCCCGTGCGCGGCGAACGCCGCAAACCGTCTCCCGCCCACCACTCGAGGGCCTCGCGGGCCTCAGGGCACGACGTCTTGCGTCCGGAAGGTGAGCGTGCGGTCGCTCGTCGCAATCTGGCGAACGAAGAGCTGGGCGAAGCTCCCGAAGAGCGCGTCGCTCGGTCCGATCCCGGTGCTCCCCGTCGGTCGCGACATCCAGCGCCGCATCTGGTCGACGATCTCGGGCACCACGGGGTTCACGTCGACGACCACCGCGAGGAAATACGCCTGCTTGACGTCGAGGAGACTCCGGCGCACGACGGGCAGGTCGCGCGCTTCCGTGCAGATGCGAATGACGCCGTCGAGAACGGCCGCCTGATCGCGCTCGCGCTCTGGTTCACTGACGTGCACGCGATAAACCTCGTCCCAGAGGTCGTAAACGACCCGGCACACGCGCGGCGCCAGCGCGACGGGGGCGTCCTGCCCCTCGCGAACTACGTAGGCGCGCATCGCGATGACCATCGGCAGGCCGCTCGATAGCTTCTTCACGAGCTCCGGATCGGAGAGGACGTCGCGATAAGAGAAGCTGCCGCGGAGGAGATCGAAGTCCCACGCGTAGTTGGCTTGCCGCGGCGGGAGCGACGCGGGATGCGCGATCTGCGCGGCCTGGGGCTGCCCCTGCGCGAAGGCGCCGAACGGCGCGAGCGCGCACAGCGTGGCCACCAGCGCCGCGAACGAGGAGACCCGCACTCGCGCGAGAGACGCGCGAGAGCACGGTCGACGGGCGCGACTCTCGCGACTCATGGCCGCGCCGCCCCGTCCGCACCGCGCACGGGGATGAGGCCGATGAGGTTCGCGATGCCGATCGTGAAACCACCGGCTTGCGTGTCGAGCCGGAGGCCGGCGTTGAACGTCAGGCCGATCGGCAGCGTGCCGAAGCCCTGGTAGCCCCGCGCCCGGTCGACGAAGTCTTCCTGGCTGGCGAGCCCGAAGACGCCGAAGCTCCCGAAGAGATCGACGCCGTAGATCGAGCGGATGCCGCGGTATACGGGGATGCGGTACTCTGCGTCGACCTTCGCCGCGTAGTTCCCGTACCGGATCTCGACGATGTCGGTGTTGAGGTAGTTCGGCGCCGGGCGGCGATCGAAGTTGAGGTCGAGGACCCGATCGGGCAGGAGGTCGGTGAGATCTCCGACGTAGAACCGCTCGAATAGCGGCGCGTTCCCGAAGATGCCTCCCACGAACGCGTCGACCGCGAGCACGTGACCCCAGGGAAGCGCGAACCACTGGCTCCCGTGGACGACGACCTTCGCGTAAGGATAGTCGCTCCCGAGTGGCGTCAGCGAGGCGTCGGCGCTGGCGGTGAGGTCGTGGCCGCGGGTGGGCAAGAAAGGCTCGTCGCGCGTGTCGTGGGCGACGGTGATCCGCAGCGTCGACAGGACGCTCGACCCGGGCGAGAGCATGAAGTCTATTGGTTCGACGTCGAGCCCGCGGTGGTCGCTGGCGGCGAGCGGCACGGTCGCGTCGATCTTCTCGAGCCGGTAGTCGAAAAAGATCTGCGACGAGACGCCGAGATCGTGGCCGAACCCGATGCGCGCGCCGAAGCGCTTGTACGTGAGGATGGCGAAATCCTGCGCGGGCTGGGTCGGATCGCCGACAAGCACGTCGCCCAGGCCGAAGAAGTCGCGCGCGGCGTTGTAGAGGAGCTCGGTCTCGGCCGTCCAGCTCGAACGCGCGAACTGCGGGTCGGAAAGGCGCGCGCGGAGCCCGAGCTGCCTGTCGGCCACGGCGAACGCGCCGCCGAGCGCGATGCCGCTGCCGGCGAGGTTGGTCTCGGTGATCTTGGCGCCGCCGTAAGCCGTCAGCGGCCGCTGGGTGCCGCCGACATCGGCATCGGCAGAGAGCCCCAGCCAGAGATCGTCGACGACGAGCGTGTTGCGCTCGGCCACGTCCACGACCAGGACGATGTACCCCCGCTGGGTGCCGCGCCGGAGCGAGAGCTGCACGTCGCGAAAGAAGCCCGTGCCGAGCAGGCGGAAGCGAGTGAGCTCGAGCTCCGGATCGTTGACGTCGAGGACGTCGCCGGCTCGGAACGGGACGTATCGCAAGACGACGCGCGCGAGCGTGGTCGTGTTGCCGCGGACCTCGATGCCCTCGAGCGTGTACTTCAGCCCGACGGACCCCGCCGCGCGAACGACCCCGCCGCCGGGGTTCGCTGCCACGGTCGTGGGCGGCTCGCCCGGAGCGGCTGTAGAACCCGGCGCCGGGGTCCCCATGGTCGCCGGCGGCGGCTCGGGAGGAGCGGGGCTCGCTCCGTCGTCTCCGACCCGCTCGCTCGCCGGCGGCGCGCCCCCCTCGCCCCCCCAGGAGCGCGCCGCCTGCGCCTGCGCCTGCACG
>CALFNG010000106.1 GCA_937902985.1 uncultured Myxococcales bacterium | reverse complement strand
GCTCATCTGCCAGCCGTTGCTGCGCGCGCGGATCTCGAACGTCCCCGCCGGCTCTCGCCGGTCGGCGATCTTTGTCAGTTCGTCGAGCGAGTAGTCTTCCACGGGCGCCTGCCGCGCCACCATGAGCCGAAGCAGCCGGTCGGAGGACGTACCGAAGGGCTTCCGGTCGTTCTCCCAGGCCGAGACCGTCGTCGGATCCACTCCCATGTGCGCGGCGAAGTCGGCCCCGCTCCAGCCCAGGTACTTTCGTAGGAACTTGACCTCGGCAGCGCTCAGGCGTGCAGGCCTATGAATGACGGCGTTGGCGATGACCCGTTGAAGCTCCGCCACACGCGGGAGCAAGACCTCGAAAGCGCCGCACTTGGCGCACCGACGGACCTCCACGCCAACGAGCACCACGTTGGGCAACCCCGACTCGACGTAGAGGTGATTCTCCGTCGTCGTCTTCATCTCTCCCCCGCCGCAGCTGCGGCACAGTTTGACCTGCTTACTCATGACCGTATCCTCCAAGCGGTGACGACGACCAACTCGACCTCCGCGAGATCGGCGTCCTTCTCAGGCAACGT
Source organism: uncultured Myxococcales bacterium (assembly GCA_937902985.1). GTDB lineage: Bacteria > Myxococcota_A > Polyangia > Polyangiales > Polyangiaceae > Palsa-1150. The sequence goes on along the minus strand of CALFNG010000106.1, from coordinate 2,805 downwards.
ATCGGGATCGGGATCGAAGGCCACCACGAAGCACATGCGCGGCGTCTCCACGCGGTAGCGCCAGGAGCCGTTCTCCCATTCGGGTTCGCGGACGACGCCACCGCGCAGGATGTTGATCGCATCCGGGTCGCTCAGATCGTCCTTCTTCATCTCGCGGCGAGCGTGGTCGCTGACCACGAAGATGCCACCTTCGAGGAGCCGCCGGATGTATGCCTTGGCGTCCGAGACCCGGAGGGGCATCGCAGGGAGAAGATTAGCTACGGTTGGCCTTTTGTCAATGTGTGGCTTTTGTACGAGCAGGGTTTGACCTTCGACGACATGAGCGCCGCCGAACCGGACGCCCTGCACATCCGAAGGGAAGGTCGGGAAGCGTTCTGCGACATCGCCCTGGCGAGTCTTGATATTGTCCAGCGCCAATCATTCGACGAGACGCTCTCAGCGGCCGGGCGCCACGCGCACACGACGGCTATGGTATGCCAAATTTCACGGTGACGGATCGAATGAGCGAGCACCGTCCAGACCGAGCGAGTCTCACGGCGGCGCTCGAAGAGGAGGAGGAGGAGGAGGCCCGGCTCAGCCCCGCCAAGGCCGGCATCAACGTCCAGCGCGCGATGCACCTCGCCACGCACGCACCCCGCAGCGGCGAGACGGCCAGCCGTCTCGAGGCTCGCCAGCATCAAGCAGCGCCAGCGCGTCTTCGAGAGCGTGGAGGATGGCGGTGTCCTTGGGTCGGTTCGCGGCCCGCTTGCTTTCCAGGATCCGCCGCAGCGAAAGCACGGGAATGGGAACGCCGTCGATCGTCTCGCGGCGAACCCATTCGTACTCCGACGCGAAGTCACCCAGGCCGCTCATGTGAGTCACGATGCCGAATCGTTCACTGAGGGCTTCGCCGCCGACGCGTGGCGGTCCCATGCCGAAAGATCCCGAAATCCAGGTGCCGCCAGAAGCACGCGCGGCCTCGGCAATGCGCGAGTCGGTCACGTCTTCGAACCAGAGATCGATGTCCTCGGTTGCCCCGCGAGCACCCTGGATGAGCGCGCCGCTCATGCCGACGACCATGAAGCGGACGCCGAGGCGATCGAGCTCGGTGAGAAACGCGCGCTCAGCGGTGGTCAGGGTGGAGTCGGGCATGCCTCAATCCAAGCCGCAGCCGCGCGCTCGGGCTTCGTCGCAGATTCTTCAGGGTCCGGTAGATCCCCTCTTCGTCTCGACCAAGCCTCACTGCCAGCACCCGCGCGCGAGCGCGAAGGGCGTCGTCGCGCTGCACCCATGCCCGAACGTCTTCGTCCATCGGGTCGTCGTTCGCAGAGTCACCCATCTTGCACCGGTGCCTACAGAATGGGGGCCCCCAGGCGCCATCGTCACGCCGCTCCGCAGCACTTCTTGTATTTCTTGCCGGACCCGCACGGACACGGATCGTTGCGCCCGACCTTGGCAGTTCGCCGCTCGATTGCGCCCCGCGGCGCGCCGACGATCCGTCCGGCGAGCCCCTGCATGACGGTCGAACGGCGTGCGAGTCGCTCGCGGTACCGCGGGTGTCGCTTCTGGAACGCCGCCCAGAGCTGCTCGAGCCGCTCGCGGTGCCTCTCGCGCTCCGGCTCGAGGGTCGCCTCTCCGGACTTGGCGACGCGAACCGCGCCGGGGGCCGGCGCCCCACGCGGCATGATCGGCGCGAAGTCGAGCACCACCTCTCCGCAGGAGCAGCCCTGGGCGACGCAGTACAGGTCGACGGCCTCGAACACGCGCTCGCCGAAGCGAAAGATGTCCTGCCGGACGCCCACCAGCGCTTCACTCCACGCGACGAGCTCGCCGGGCTTCCAGCTCTCGACCTTGATCTCGGGAGCCTGGCGGCTCGTCTCCTCCGGGTCCGGCCAGCCTTTGCCGCGGTACCAGAGGCGTCCGAGCTCTTCGAGCGTCTCGCCGTCGATGCAGTCGACGACATGGCGCGCCTCGGGATCGGCGTCGAAGTCGAACGCGGCGAGGGGGTCCTCGTCATACGCAGGAAAGACGCCGCCCCCATCGATGTCGATCGCGAACGCGGTGACCCCCTCGAGCGCGGCCGCGGCCCTCGCGTGGCTCTCGCCGCGCAGCCACGCCTCGCGGACGGGGGCGCCTCGGACGACCAGCGCCTGGCGATCGCCGTCTGTCGAGAGCACGACGGCCGTGCGGCAATCGCAGCCGGGCATGGGACAGGTGAAGGCCCAGATCCACCTGGGGTCGTCGCCCGCGAGCTCGACGAGCCCGGCCTCGGAAGTAGCAAGCGTCCGCATGCGCCTCTCGAGACGTACCACGTGCGGCGGTGCGTTCCAGTCCTTCGGAGCGAGCTTCGAGAACCGCGGTGACGAGGCCAAGACGACAGGGCGTAGTTCCCATCCTGATGCCGATTCCCGCGGGTGAACCGAGCCTCGCCGTCCGTGTCGGTCGGGGCATCCCACGTGCCCGTCGGTCGATGCGACGCGCAGAGCGTCGAGGTCGTGGGCGGCGCTGCCGAGGAGGGTGAAGAGGACCCTCCAGAGTCGATCGTCGGGCGGGATCCTCTTGTCGTCGGTGCGATCGGGATTGCACAGTCGTGCTGACGAGACTTCACACGAGGGCAGATCGCCCTGCTGGTGCGTGACGTCCCCCCTGCACTCCGATGAGGATCCCGTTGCACGAACGTGAACAGCGACTTGCACGCGACCCAAGACGACCCTGCATTGGTGTGAAGTGCGGCCTACCCAGGCGTGAAAGGCGGTCTTCACACGGGTGCTCCCCAGGGTTCATCGCGATGAAGGATCGATCACCCTAGGATCGATCCTGCCCTAC
>CALFNG010000105.1 GCA_937902985.1 uncultured Myxococcales bacterium | reverse complement strand
TCACGATGTCCTTGACCTCGGCAGCCCTGGCCAGGTCCTGGAACGTCCGGCGCATGGCCTTCGGCGACACGTGCTTCGTGAGGCCGATGGCGGTGGCGACGGCGACGAACGGCTTCTTGAGCGCGGACCGGCTCCTGAAGCCGCCGTCCTCGGCGGGGAAGAGCAGCAGCGACGCCTGTTGCTCGGGCGTCGTGAGCTGCGTGGCGATGTGCCAGCGAAGGACGTCGACCAGGACGGGCGGCAGCGTGATGCGCTGCCGGGTCTTGGTCTTGGTCGTCGCCATCACCTCGTCGCCTTCCGTGTGGGACTGCCGGATGAGAAGAAGTCCTTCGCCCAGAAGAATGTCCGGGGTCGCGCCCGACCGGCGCAGCGGGCGCAGCGTCGAGGGGCGGTGGCCCAGGAAGAAGCCAAGGCATACGAACGCGAAGTGCTGCGGGCAGAGCTCCCGCATCTTCGACAGGAAGCGGGGCATCTCTTCCACGGTGAGGCTGTTGGGCTCCTCCTCCGTGTAGACGTGCTCGCTCGTGTCGAAGTCTTTGATGCCGTCCATCGGGTTGCGGGGCAGCTCAAGCCGCATGACCGCCGCCTTCAGGATCACCCGGAGCACGTTGAGCCACGTGTTGGCCGTGTGCGGCGAGTAGGTCCCCGCGTTGATCTTCTCCGCCATCTGGACGCGCCACGTGGCCACGTCCGCGTGCCGGAGCTGGTCCAGGACGATCGGCCCGAACGCCGGGATCAGATGGTGCTCGAGGACTTGAGCCCACTTCACCCGGCCGGAGGCCGACTTGATGTCGCCCGCCTTCACCTTGTCCGCGAAGAGCTGTGATGCGAATGCGCTGAATGTCTGCATCGGGGCTTGGGGCTGCGATGCGCCTTCGCGGACCTTTCTGATCTCGTCCTGCAGGAGCGTGAACGCTTCCATCGCGTCCAGGGCCTGCGTGGTGAACTTCACTTCCTTGAGTTTGCCCGTGCGGGGGTCGACGGGACGTGCCCGGCACAGGAACCCGCCCTCCTTTCTTTTCCAGACGCCCGGCTTGCTGGGCCGGTGCGCGATCCACGATCTCCATCTGCGTACCCATTTCGTCTCGGTCATTGGTGCCTCCACTTGCGGAGGGCACCGAGGCGTCCGCCGGGATTCTACGTCCGCAGAGGAACGCGTCGAGGGCTTCGCGGCTCCACATCCACGTGCCACGGCCGCCGCGCCGTCCGGCCGGCGCGATGCGGCCCTCGCGCATGGCCTTGCGGATCGCGCTCGAGGTCCTGAAGCCGCAGTAAGCGGCTGCCGCCGTCGTCGTCAGGTACGGCGGCAAGGAGAGGGGAGCCGTGCCGCCGTCCGCATCGTTGCTTCGCGAGGGTCTTGGGGCCATGGCGGGGGACCTCGCGGGCTACTTCTCGTCCTCGTCGTCACGGATGCGGAACTTCGCCAGCGGCAGGGGCGTGCCCCTCTCGCTGCGCTCGTCGCCGAGCTCGATCCAGGGCGGCGGTTTGCCCCGCCCGGTCCAAAGCTGGGAGGGGTTGTCCGGGTTGCGGTACTTCGGCTTGACGCTCCCTCTGCCGTCCGCCGCGCTGGCCTTTTCAACCGCGCGGGGGAGCTTCAGCCCGAGCGCCGCCGCGAACCGCGCGGGAGTCACTCCCAGAACGCGGGCGCGCTCTTTGTACTCGCCAAACAGGTCTGCCTCGCGCTTCGCTTGGCGGTCGGCGATCTCCTTCGGCACGGCCCCCGCGAGCAGGGCAAGAACTTCGTCCGAAAGCTTCGCGAGGTTGAGCGGCAGGGCAGGCGGGGGTGGATTGGCCTCCTCCGCCACGTGGCCGTTGGCGCGCACTGCGGCTGTTTCCTTCAGGGTGGCAATGATCGGTGCGGTGGTCATAGGGTCCTCGTGATGGCGATGTGTCTTGCTCGCTGGTTCGGGCGAGCGTCACGAAAGCGGGCCTGTCTGTCGGCCGTAGCCGAGCGCGTCGAAGATCAGTTGCGCCTCCGGCAGGGGGTCGAGGTTTTGGGCGCTGAGCCTCGCGTCAATGGCCGCAAGCAGTCCCTGGATGGTTGCGTCGTTCGCGGCGAGCCTCCTCTTGTCCGGATCGCGCAGTGCAATCGCGACGGGAAGCAGCTCCCTGGCGATGTTCTGGTAGATCGCGTCCCTGCGGCTCGCATCGACGCCTTGGCTCTTGAGGAGGCGTGCGAACTCAGCGCCCCTGGCAAGCGGTTTGGCGAGGTCCTCGTGGGTTGCGCCCTCCTGGGCGATCGCGCTCGTGGCCTCTCCGAGCGCCTGGTGCGTCGCGAGGTTGTGCGTCGTGGCCTCCTCGGCGGCGGCGACGCTCTCACTCCGGTCGCCTGCGGCCTGGTGTGCGGCGCTTAGGGCTTGTTCGACGCTTTTCGCTTTGCGGGCCGTGTCCGCATGGTCCCCGGCGCTCTCCGCGAGCGCTCCTGCGCGCCGCGCGGCGGCGCGGGCGTTGATGGCTGCCGCAGCGGCCTTCCGTGCACCGTCCGCCGCGACAGGCCTGTCCTGGGCGGTGCGTTGCGCGTCGTGCGCGACCGTCTCGGAGTCGCTGGCCGACGCATCGGCCCGGCGGGCGGCCTCGCGGGCAAGCCGCACGTCCGCGGCTGCCTGTGCCGCCGCTGCCATGCGCGCATCCCGCTTCGCGTAGCGTTCGGACCCAGCGAACCGGCCGACCAGATACGTGAAGAGGAGGAAGAACGGGCTGAAAAACAGGGGCCAAAAGACGCTGTCCCAGGCGACGTGCAGGCCCTCGCCGATGAAGAGCGACGAAAGGAGGCTCGTCTTGACGGCGAAGGCATTGACGCGTGGGTCGGGAAGTCCTGCGCGACGCCGCAGGCGCATGTCCTGGACGGGGCTCATCGGCTCACCTCCGCGTCGTCCGCGTCGTTGTCGTTGGCGGGGATCGAGGGCACCGCGTCGATCACGGGCAGGGGCTCCGGCGCGGTCAATTCCGCAGGCATCCGGAGCGAGATGTCCGAGGTGAAGCCCATGATCTGCTCGGCCGCCCGCCCGAGCAGCATGGCGATGGCGCTGTGAAACGCCGTCGCATGCTCCCGGACGCGGCTCATCTGGGTCGCGGCCTTGTCGATGCTCGAGTTGAGCTCGGCGCGCTGCACAACGTCCGTCGTCGCGCGGTATGCGGCCTTGTCGAGCGCGTATTCCTGGCGGAACAGCATGTGCTCCTCCGCCATCAGGTTCAGCACGAACTGGCCGAGCTCTTTGATGGTCACGAGCTGAAACACCGTGACCTTGCCCGTCATCATCTCGACGACGGCTGCCCTTATTTGCGTGAGTTTGTGTTCGTGATGGTGCTGCATGCCTGCTCCTACGAGGCCCGCCGCGTGCTGGACGGCGCGACCGGCGAGAATGAGAGCTACCTGGCTGGACATGGACGTCTCCTGTGACCGCGCGTCGCGCGCGGCGTTGTGAGGTTGTCAGTTGTGAAGGGGCGTAAGCGCGACTAAGCGGAATCGAAGCTATTCTTGGGGGACCGGGTGATTCGTTCGATTTGGGAAATGAACGTCCCCCGTCACCGCGTCGCAGGCGGCGGTGGGCAACTGCTCTCGTCCGCAGGGCTTGCGAGAAGTCGTCCCGCTGTGCACCGCGCACGATGGATATGGACCGCAGCCCATCCACGCGTCAATGCGTCGGGGACTCTCTGTTGCGGCTATCAGCCGCGCTTATAGTCGCGCAGACCGCACGGGACGTGCCGGATGCCGGGATGCGCCGACGCGAAAGCACTGCCGCAGCGCGGTCTGGAACGCCTTGGCGGCCTCGCTGCGCAGCTCCGGAGCAGGCCATAGGAGAACACTCGTCTGCACTGGCGCATCTGACAGCGGCACGAGGGCGAGGCCGTGCAGGTCGCTCAGGTGCGGAGCCGGGACGGCGATGATCGTCACCAGTTCGGACTTCGCGCGCACGAGCGCGAGGATATCCACAACCGCGCTGGCTTCCACCGCAACCTTGGGCTTGAAGCGCTCACGCTTGAAGAACTCGTCCACTCCCTCGGGTCGAGGCCGTCGGGAGCGTTTCAGCGCGAAGGGTTCGGACACAAGTGCGGACAGGGCTACCGTGTCCGTGGCCTTCGCCAGCGGATGCTCCGCGTTGACCACGAGCGGGTACGGGGAGCGCCCAAGCACTTCGTGGGCCAGGCGACGCTTCGTCGGCGGGAGACGACCGACGTATCCCCGCAGCCCGAGATCGAGATGGTGGCTGCGCAGCCGCGCCTCAAGGCGCGGAGCGAGCAGCTCCTCGAGCACGATCCGCACCTCGGGGAAACCGTCCATCACGGCGGCGGCGGCAGCCAGGGCGGCATCGCGGTGGCTCGACGTATGGCCGACCCGGAGTACTCCATGCCGTGTGCCGCGCTTCTCCCGCATCGCGAGATGGGCCTCCTCCAGCGACTCGAAGACATGTTCCGCATGTCGCCTGAGCTCCTGGCCCAGGTCCGTCAGCTCCACGGTCGGGCGGCTGCGGATCACGAGCGGCGCTCCGATCTCCCTCTCGAGCTCTTCGACGTGCTGCGACACCGCTGGCTGCGACAGCTCCACCTCTCTCGCTGCACGCGTGAAAGTGCCTCGTTTGGCCAGGGCCAGGAATGAGCGCAGCTGCTTTAGTTGCACCGGGCGACGATAGGGAGCCGCCAGAGGCGGGGCAAGAACGGGGCGGCGGTACACTCAGGCAAGCGCCTACCCGCGCGCGGAAGCAGGCGTGGGTTTCCACAGGCTAGCGGGAGCCCCGGCCGCCGTGCCCTTTCGGGGCGCTCCGGCGCTTGGCTTCCGTAGCGAAGGCGCTGCCCTGGTCCCGCTCGTTCAGCTCGGTGCGTGCGACGAATGCTTCGTTTATAGACTCCACAATCATGTCCGTGAGCGGAATCTCCACCGCCCGAAGGGACGCGACAATCGGATCGACGTCATATTTTAGAGCTCTCGCGCGGTCGGACCTGTAGACAATGACAAGTTTGGACTTGTCGTCCGGGTCTTCGTTAACCCTCACACGCTCCGGCGGCTCGCCACGGAGAGAAGGCATGCGATCCGCAAGCTCCCCACGGAGCCACTCGGCGACCTGGGTGGCCTTTTCAGTCTCCGGCACATGCAGTTCGAGCCGGACCTCGTTCTTCGTGGTCACGGCCCTCGTAAGATGCGTAACCTGTAAGGTCGTTACAACGGAGGCTGGTGGCGGCTCGGGTTTATCAGACATATGCCAGTACTAGAGGTCAGTATAATTATTCTATTTTTACCCGGGTGTGTGCGAAGTGTAAACAAGTCTTTACTATAGTTGCCGTTGGCCACTGCGCGTTCCAGCGCAAAGTCCCATCGCAATTTGCCATTCTAACCCCTTGACTACTCGCGAGTCCGTGCCCATCGGTCCATCCAGACCACTGTACGCGCGGCTTCGCAGCGCGCGCGAGGAGACTTCCATGCGCACTCCCGACCAGTTCCAGCACGATCCCAATGTCGTCGTCACCCAGATGCAGGGCGGCCCGACGATTACGAAGCACACCGACACCGTTGCGGCCGACCTGGCGCGCGTCGCCGAGCGCTCCGGATCGTGGGTCAAAGAGCAGGTCCACACGGGCCTGCAGGACTTCGTCAGCCGCGTTCTGTACGGCGAACCCGCCTCCAAGGAGCCGGGCAAGGACCACGAGCGCGATCACGACAAGGGGCTCGACAGGTGAGCGCCATGCGCCTGCGCCCGAACGACCGGCAGCCGGAACGTGAGGCGGCCGCGCCGCCGACGCCTGCCTCCGACCTCCTGCGGGGCTACCACGACCTGCTGGGCGAGCTGATACCGATCGCGAACGGCTCACCTCCGCGAGCAAGCGGCCGACCGCGTGGAGCTCGACCGAGACGCGCCGCCGCGCGCCCGTGGTCGGCGCGGCCAGTACGCGGGACCGAATAAACGTCCCGAGCGTCTGGCCCGTAGCTTCGGCGGCCGCGACCAGCTCCGCATATTCGGCGGCGTCCATGCGGAAGCTGACGCTGCGCCCTCGCTTGCGCTTCTCGCTGGCACGGCGCGGGGCGTTCGAGTCATCGGTGGGCTTGTCCTCCATAGCGTCCTCCATTCCTCGCGGGTCCAGCGTCGCGTGAGCGCTGGGCGCATCCAATCCGCAGGGTTGGCCGGGGGGGTCGGGGCGGCGGATTCGCCCTGACGCCGGGTCCTGGGGGAAGTCCCCAGGTCGTGGGGTGCACGGGGGGCGCGAATAGCCCCCATGCCCGGAAGGGGGGAGTGCAGACGGGGGGAACGCGGAGCGTCCTTCCCCCCTCTGCCAAGCACTCATTGGAGGACCGCGCGCCTACGGCGCGGTACGACAATGACTTGCTTGCCTCTCTACCTTACAGGCACAATCAGTGGTAGTCACGGTCCGCAATTCGCGCAAGAGGTTGTGTATGCAGACGATGCAAGTCAGGGTTGCGAATTGCGCATTTGTGCAATCGCAACGGCGGCTTTTGCCATGCCGGGACGCCTGCAGGAAGGGGCGTCGCTCAGGGTCAGGCGCAGTCAAACAAAGGGCGATGTTACCCACCCCGCCGCCTCCGGCGGGGCGTGGATAACGATCGCTGGCCGACGCTTTGGAGCGTCGGCACGGACGACCGGCTTATAAGCCGGTCGAGCCTTCCGGCACCTCGCCAGCGCTCTTGATACGCGCTCAGTGCCTCCAGGCGTTTATATTGGGAATAAGAAAAAGCCGGGCGCATCGAGCGCACCGGCCTTTGACTACGGGGACTCTGTCCCCGTACCCCTGGGATATTTGAGAAAGATGATGACGTTTATCGCATGCCCGTTATACTCGCGGCGCGGTGCAGCCTGGGAAGGCGATGACCGCAAAGATGAGGGGGACGGTTCCGAGAGGGGGCCGTCCCTTCCTCGATGCTCTCGATGTCGTAGGGGTTCTGAGCCACGTGGCCGCCGGGGTCCAGGACGGCCACGCTGCGTAAGCCAAACTAGAAGAGACCCCGTAATAACCGTATCAGCACACAAGCGATGCCGAACCAGAAAATGATTACGAAATCCAACTCGCGCTGGCCGGATGGAATGCGCCGTAACGCCACATGGAGTCTCTGAATGGCCTTCGGCAGTTTCATGTTTTGGCTCGTACAACTCAATAACTTACCAATTTGATGGCAGGCTCGATGAAGTGGTTCAGACGTGCTTGGCGCGGAGAAGAGAAGCTCTGGCGCGTCTTTTGGCTATACTCCGTTCTCGTGCCACTAACGGCCTATCTTTTTCTAATCGTGCTGCCAATAAGAATATACGCCACTCCTCTCGTTACGTACTCCTACTTCTTTGTGGGCTGGGCTGCCCTCAATTGCTGGCTCATTGTGCCAATGTGGAGATGCGGCGACAATACGAATTGGTGGGTCTGGACGCGACTGGCGCGCATAAACGTGTTGATTATGTTTGTAGAGGTCTGCACCTATTTCTATTCAGGTGGTCTAACGGATTTGTCAGGAAGAAATAGAGCGTACGGCCACCTGCAAGGTCGTACTTGAGGACCAAGCGATCGATCGGCACCTTGATAGGGATCAGTACCTAAGCGCACATCGTTCCGAACACCTGTTGTGCATGCAAAATGTCATGCGTGTGCTTCGATAAAAGGAATCGCAGGGCCAGGCATCTGTAGCCTGGCCCCGCGTCACCACCGTAGCTCGCTGTCATCTACAGTACAGGATACACGCCGCCCCGACTGCCGATCCAGGGTCTTTGCCAAATAGGCGGAGTCGCGCTTGGAAAAGGCTTCGGATCGCCCTCTGGTGGATTGGGCCAGTTGGTAAAGCCGTAGCTAACGGAGACATTCGGCTTCACGGACGGCTGGAACCCACCTGCGCAAGCGCCTGCGGAGCATCCAAATGTGTCGATTCCCGGCGGCGATACGCAGGCGCTAAGGCCGGTTGCATAGTCATGAGCATTGGAGGCCGCCACGGCGTTGCTGTAAGGCCCAGGTGGGAATCCAATCCCCACTGTTGGATATAGGTTAGAGGAGGATGTCCCTGGGTTGGTTATGTTCGCTCCGAAACAGAAGAACCCGAAACACTGCCCGACGGAAACGACAACTCCAGGCCCGTTGTCGGTCGCAGATGCCAAGCCACTCGGATCGGTCGCATTCACCGGATCGCCGCCCGTGTACCCGTACAGATTCACACCGCCGTTCTCCTTGATGGGGTCGCGGCGAAGCCACCTGCCGGTATTCGGGTCATAAGGCCTCGTCCCCGAGAAGTAGATGCCCGACGCCTGGTGCGAGAACATGCCCGCGTACCAGTAGTCGTAGTAGCCGTAATGCCAGCCCGATTGCGCCGACACCGCGCCGTAGGGCGTGTAGTCGAACGCCTGCGTGAAGTTGCCGGTCACGGCGTCGATGGAATCGCGGATGTCGCCCAGCTGGTCGGTGAGATAGGTAAGGAACGAAGGCCCGGAGACGTAGAACACGCCCTCGTCCACGTTGCGGTGGAGCGGGTTGTCCGAACCGTCGCGGACCTGGCATATCGTTGAGCCGCACCAGAGAAAGCGCGTCGTCGTCGGCGTGCCGCCGATCGTGTCGGTGTTGCTGATGCGCTCCCCGATGCCGTTATAGGTGAACGTGCTCGTGTTGGCGTTGCCGACGTAATCGATTTCGATCAGCCGGTTTTCCGCGTCCCACTTGTACGTGTGCACCCCGTCGCCGGAGAGCAGGTTCCCGTCGGCGTCGTACGAATAGGTGAGCCCGCCCCAGGTGCTGACCTGGTTGTTGACGTTATAGGTCGGACTTGTGCTCGTGCCGGGGACGTTGAACGTCGTCGCGTTGTCCAGGTTATCGTAGGCGAACGTGAAGTTGCCCGGCGTCGTCTGGTTGGCCGTGAGCACCCGGTCGCGCAGGTCGTACGTGTAGCTGTGCGTCTGCGCCGACCAGGGATGCCCCCCCGCAGGCGAGTCCGCGATGCTCTGAATGTCGTACGGGTTGTTCGGCAGGCCGCCGTCGGCCGCCGTGCCGTAGCCGATCGTGTAGCTGCGGCTCACCCCCGAATTTCCCACCCCGATGAGCCGCCGGTCGTTGGTGTTCGTGTCGTAGCTCCAGCTGGTGGACACCGTCGAGAGCCCGTGGGTGGTGTAGCGGTTGGTCGGCTGGTTCGTCTCCCCCAGCCAGGAATAGGTGAACGGGACCGTCAGGGACCCGCCCGTGTTCGTGGTGTGCACGGACACGCGCGACAGCGCGTCGTAGGTCCACGACTCGTTGGCCCCGGATATCGTGCGCGCGGACAGCCGCCCGTCCGCGTCGTAGCTCAGGCCCGTGGTGTCGTTGCTGTAGGGCCCGGCGTTCGACGAGAGCTTCAGCGCGCCGTTGCTGCCGATGGCTGTGTAGGAGTAGTTCGTCGTGCCGGTGCCGTCCGTCATCGAGGTCTGGCGCGGGAAGTACGTGTCCCAGCTCCAGGTGACGTTCGGCGTCGTGTGCACCGAGGCCGTATAGGTGATTCCGGTGCGCTCGTTCGCGTCGTCATAGGCGAACGTCTTCACCTGACTGAGCGCGTCGGTGACCGACTTCAGGCGGCTCGTGGTGGTTTCGTAGGCGTAGGTTTCGGTCTTGGCCGAGCCGGTGCCGTAGGCGTAGGTCTTGGAGGTGGGCCGTGACTGGATGTCGATCGCCCAGTGGGTGTCGTTGCTGTTCGCGTCGATAAGGTCTTCGAGCACGCCGTTTGCGTAGTAGTTATACGTCGTCGTCCGCGTGCTGCTGCCCGAGGTCGGCTCGGTGATCGAGGTCAGGCGCTGATCGGCGTCGTAGGCGCGCGTCGTGACGCGCGACAGCCGGTCGGTTTGCTTGCGCAGCTCCAGGCTCGGGTCCCCGGAATAGGTTCCGGACTGGAACGTGTAATCGTTCACGTCCGTCGTGCCGTCCGGGTAGGTCGTCGTCGTGAGGCGGTCGAAGCCGTCCCAGGCGTAGCTCACCGTGCGCCCTTCCGAGTCGGTAATGCTCGAAGGCAGGTCGCAATTGATGTACGACCCACCGCCGCAGGTCGAGGAATAGGTGAACGTCTTCCAGGTGGTGCTGTTGGCGTCCGTGATCGTGGAGAGCCGCCCCGTCGAGTCGTAGGCGTACGTCGTCACGTTGGAAAGCGGATCGGTCACGGTCAGGAGTTGCCCCGCGCCGTTGTACGTGTACGACCAGACCTGCCCCGCCGCGTCGGTATAGGTGCCCGGCTCGTGCAGGCTGTTGTAGCTGCCGTAGGAGGCGATCGTCGTATAGGTCGGGCCCGACGCCGTGAGCTGCTTGACCGTGGTGAGGTCGATGTTGTTGCTCGCGTAGGTGTATTGGGTCACGCGGCCGAGCGGGTCGGTGACCTGCGTGACCTTGCCGATGGCGTTATAAGTCGCCTGGGTGCTCTGAGTGTGGCCGTTGTCCAGCACGCGCGCCTCGTCGATGACGGCGTCGAGGTTCGATGACGCCGTCTCCACGTTGGAAAACGGCATGCTCGGATATTGGTGCCAGACGCGGTTTTCGAGCGGATACAACATGCTCTCAAGCGTCGGCGAGATCTTGGTAACGCTGTAGTCGTGAAGCCAGTGGTAGCGCTTCGCCTTCGAGTAGTCCTTGCCCGCGCCGGTGCCGTAGGTCGGGTAGATGAAACGGTCCCAGAAAAACGTGTTCCGGTACTGCATCAGCCCGTTGGTCGGCGATACCGGCAGGCCCGTCGGGATCGTCCCGCTGGCGTCGTTGGAGTTCACGCCGCTGATTGAGCCCCCATTCGTGGGCTCCGCATACTCGACGCGCTCGGTGTTGCCGACCGGGTCGGTGAGCTCCAGCCACTGCGTGTACTCGCTGGCGTTGTTGACGTTGCCGTAGGCGAACGTGCTGTTGCCGTACGGCGTCGTCATCGTCGTGACGATGCCACTGCCGTCGTACCCGTACGACGACTCGATGCCGAGCGTGTCGGTGATCGAGCACAGCTTGCCGCCCGAACACGTCAGCGAGCCGACCGCCGAGTACCCCAGCGTCGCCGAGCGCCCGAACGGGTCGGTGATCTGCGTCACCAGCAGCGGGCTTGAGGAGAGCCCATAGCTGAACGTCGTCGAGCGGCCCTCCGCGTCCGTGATGCTCGTGAGCCGTGTGCACGCGCCTCCGGGGCACGTCACCCCGGCATCTGCGCTGGGGAGCGTCCCGTAGTTGAACGTCAGGCTGTTGCCTTGGGCGTCCGTGATGCTCGACAGGAACACCCGGCGCGGATAGCTCGTCGCGCCGTCAAACTGGCTGTAGACCATCGTGCTGCCGTCGTTGCCCGCCAGCGTGTACGAGGTCGCGGTGCCCGTCGCGGGCGCGCGCGTAAGCACCGAGCCGGTCTGCTGCTCGGCGTAGAACGCGCCGGTCGTGTTGGAGTAGCCGGAGTAGTAGCCGAACGCGCCGCCGCCGCTCACATAGCGCGTGACGGTCGTGCCGGGGCTGCTTGGGCTGTCCTCAATGAACGAAAGGACGTTCAGCGTCCATTCGAGCTGGTGCTGGTGTCGCGGCCGAAGCGCGGCCGCGCGAGGGGCGGCGGGCAGGACGCGGGCAGCGCCGAAGGCGGCGCGGGATAACGATCCGTGCGCTCGCCGCAGGGCCGTGCGCTCCGCGCACGCGCCCGAGGAGAGCCACCGCCGGTAGGCTCTCTCTTCTTTGCGCCACTGCACACGCATCGCCGGAGCCCCTCAAGGAGGAGCCCCGGCGGGGGCGAAGTGCTTACGGCTCCGGGGGGAGCGTTCCGCGCGTTGCCATCGAGTGCCAGCGCCGCGAGTCGCGCGTCACGATGATGTGGTCGAGGACCGGAATCCCGAGCACCTTGCCTGCGGCCATCAGCTTCGCCGTCGTCGCGATGTCCTCCGCGCTCGGGGACGGGTCGCCGCTGGGATGATTGTGCCCCAGGATGACCGCCGACGCGCAGGCCGCGATTGCCGCCCGGAAGACCGTCCGGGGTTCGATGGTGCCGATGCCGTGCTGTCCGCCGATGGCTATCACGTGCGCTCCGTTCACCTGGTGCGTGCCGTTTAGGAACAGCGCCGCGAAGTGCTCGCGGTCGGTGAGTCCCAGCAGCGCGTGCATCGAGCGTCCGGCGTACTCGGCGTCAGGCAGCGTCGCCTCGGCGAGGCGCAACGGCCTGCGGGCCTGGACGAGTCGGATTTCATAGACGGGGATTTTCTGAAGCGTCGGCTTGCTGCTGGGCGTTTCCATCGGGAACCTGCCTGGTTGGCTTTCGAGCCGGGTTTTTCCGGCCCGTTCGCAAGCAGCGGGACGCCGCGACGCTCCTCGGCATGACGGGCTGCATTTCCGGAGGGCTCACAGAGCAGATCGCCCAGGCTGTCCTCAAGATCGCATTGAGTTTCCCGCATGAAGGCCATCAGAGCGCCAGCGGCCCAGGACGCGCGTTGTTTGTTGGTAACGTCGGTATCAGTCGTCATAAGTAATCTCCATAAGTAAGTGGTTGAGAGTGAAGTGCCCGGCTTGCCTTGCGGCTCCGGCCGGGCGCGGAAGCGGCCCGGCGTCACGCCTGCTCGGACTTCGGCTTGTTCTTCCGGAGCGCCACGCGGCCGTTGACGGGGATGCACTCGAGGACGATGTCGAAGCCGTTGCCGTCGCCGTGCAGCCAGGCCACTCCGATCTGCGTCCAGTCGGACTTATGCTCGCCGTTCTTCTGGTACTTGCGCACGCTGTAGGCCGTATGGGTCGGGCGTTTGCTGCTGCTGGTGGTGGTCGCGTCGTTGCTCATGGTCGTTTTCCTTTCGTTGATGTCCCGCATCAGCGCGGGAACGAGAGGCACCAGACCGGCGGCCAGCGCAGGCCGTCATAGATTTTTGGGGGGACCGCCCTTTCGCGGGGGAACCGGAAAGCGTCATTGACGGGCCAGCGACGCCTGTATGGTCCTGCCGTCGTTCCGCCTGATCACGCGGGCAGACACCGAACAGGAACGGCCTGCAACGCGACCCCGCCGCGCGCGCAGCGGCCCGCCAAGAGGCACGCAGCGCGTGCGGCTATGACCCCATGCGGCCGCAAGTCTGTCTCGACGAGACCAGCAAGCAGTTGCTC
>CALFNG010000104.1 GCA_937902985.1 uncultured Myxococcales bacterium | reverse complement strand
GAGCAGGCCCCGCGCGAACGGACCTCGGGCCTCGTCGGCCGCGTGCCCGAGGCCGTCGGCGATCGCGGGCGCGTCGATCGTGCGGTACGCGAGCGCTGCGTCGCGGGCGCCGGAACCGAGGGAAGGCATGAACCGAGCGTCGAGGGCGTCGATGGAGGCTTCGAGGGTCGCTACCTGCCACGGATCGCCGTCGGCCGGCGCGGCCGCGCGGGTGACCTCCAGGTACGCCTTCACCGCGTCGTGGGGCGCGCCCGTCGCGTCGATGCGGAAGGCCTCGGCGAAGGCGTGCGGGAGCGCTTCGCGCGCGACGGCCGGCGTGCGTGCAGGCGGGCCGGCGCACGCCGCGAGGGCAGCGAACGCGGCAAACGCCGAGCCGAGCCGGGAAGCTCGCGATCTCATCGCGCACCTCGCGCCGCGGTGGCGGCCGGCGCCGCGGGGACGAGGCGCACCGTCCGGTGCATGAGGGCATCGACCCGCTGCACCCAGGCGCGCCATTTGGGGTAGTCGTCGACCACAATGACGCTCCGGTCGAAGACGACCGTGCGCTTCACGACGATGGCGCTCGCGTTGCGCGGATCGCGCGCCAGCTCGAGGTGCGCGCGGCCGAAGGCGCCGTTGTTCTCGTCGCCGCCCGCAGGCAGCGCCTCGAACGCGTAGCCGGGCGGCGCGACCACGCGGATGGTCCTCGATTCTTTGCGTGGCGCCACGTTGGGCGGCAGCCACACCGGCAGCGTGCGCTTCACGAGCGGCGCGAGCTGGGACGCCAGCGTCTGGGACGGAGAGAGGGGCACGACGAGCTCTAGCCCCTCGTGACGCGCGAGACCGCTCGACCGCGCGCGCCAGCGCGTGATGGCCGAGCCGCGCGGCAGGTCGCCCTCGAAGTCGACCTTCTTGTCGACTTCGACCGTAGGAAACCAAGGCCCGACGAGGTGCTCTTCGACCCACTGCGCTCGCGCTCCGGGCTCGGTGAGGTAGGTGCGCATCCAGAACGCGTCGTCGCCCGTCGCGTGCTCCTCGCCCTGAAGATCCGCGCTGCCGTCGGGCTTGAGGCCGAGCGTCCAGGTCGCGTCGACGCCGTGCTCTTCGGGGGTGCTCGACGGGAGCTCGACGATCTCGGCGGGACCGTCGAGGCGGAGCGCGACCGCGCGCGCGTCCATCGATGGCAGCGGCCCGAGGCGCGACTGGGGGCTCGTCGCGTCGAGGTAGGTGCCCCCGTTCGGCCCCGGAAGGAACGCGATGCCATGATCGAAGAGCGGGATCGCCGCGCCCCGCGCGCGGACGACCGAAGGCTGCCCCGTCAGCCGCGTCTGCACCATGACCTCCTGGGCGTCGATCCCCACGGCCTTGAGGAGCGTGATCAGCAAGAGCGCCTTGTCGTCGCAGTCGCCTTCGCGCCGGGCCAGGAGCTGCTGCGGGCGGTTCGGCAACCACCACTCGCCGCTCACGTAGTTCACGTAGCGGATGTCATCGGCCACGAAGTTGAAGAGGGCCTGCAGGCGCGCCTCGCGCGTGGCCTTGCCGGCGGTGAGCTTGGCGGCGAGCTCGCGCACCTGGGCGTCGGGCTCGGTGAAGCCGCGGACCGCCTCGCCGTACCACGCGCGGAAGGCGTCCCAGTCTTTGAACGTCGAGAGCACCAGCGTGGGAATAATCTCGCTGAGCGGCGGCGCGAGGGGTTCGTCGGGAATGTTGACGGGCCGGTCCCAGACGAGGCGGACGACGTGGGCGGCGCCTTCGTCGTGCTCGTCGCGCCGGTCGGACTTGCCGTTGACGACGTCGACGTAGATCGGGCGGTCGCGCGGCGACTCGACCACCACTTCGTTGTAGAGGACCGGGTGCGTCGCCTGGCCGCCGGCGTAGTCGAGGCGGAAGAACGGCGGGTCGCCTCGGCCGCCGACGGGCCCGCCCGTCCACGAACGGAACGCCACCTCGACCACGTCGCCGGGCGCGAGCTCTGGCCAGCGGATGCGGGGGCGCGCGTCGTCGCTGGCCTCCTCGACCGGAAAGGCGGTGCTGCCGTCTTTGCGATGCACGCGCGCCCGCACGATCTCCGTGAGGTCGCCCTCGGCGGGCACGTCCTCGTAGAGCTCTTCTTCGGTGCGCGGCGGGATCACGATCTCGCGCGCGTAGTGCACCAGCTCGGAGACGCGGCGGTCGGGATGCATCACCACCGCGCGCAGCCAGTGGAGCTCACGATCGGCCACGTTCGGCGCCTCGGGCCCGGGCGCGATGCCCTGCCGCCGCGCCAGGATCGCCGGCGAGGGCACCAGGTACTTCTCGTCGTCGTGCGGTTCGTCGGCGGTACCCGCCGCGCCGTTTGCCGTGGCCGAGCGGATGCGCAGCGCCAGCTCGGCGCGATAGCGCACCTCGCCCGGGTCGAGTTCGCGGGCGCGGCGCAGCTCGATCGCAGTCGCCTCGTCGCGCTGGGGCGCAGGAGCGGCGGCGCTGGTCTCTTGCGCGAGACCCGCCCACACCGCCGCGCGGTTCGGAGCCCAGCGGGCCAGCTGCTCGAACATGGCCCGTGCCTCGTCGTGCGCTCCCGAGCGCGCCACGGCCTGCGCCACGGTGAGCGCCTCGTCCGCGTCGCTAATGCCGCCGGCGAGGGCTCGCCGAGCGACAGGGATGAGCCCCGCGCGGCCCAGCGCTTCGGTCGCGACCACGCGATCGTCGCCGACCTCTCCGCGCCGCGCGAGGAGTTCGCGCACCTCGGCGGAGCGCTTCGGATCGTAGGGCCCGAGGTAGTCGGCGAGCATCGTGAGCAGCGTGGTCGGCGCGTTCGCGTCTCGTCGCGCCACGGCGTCGAGGCGCGCAATCGCGCGCCGCCGCAAGACCTCCGTGCCGAGCGCGCCGTCGACCTCCGACGCCAGGAGCGCGGCCTCCGCGTCGGTTGCCGCGTCGATCTTCGCGCCGAGGATGGTGGCGACCGCCCAGTCGGTGAGGCCGGCCTCGACGTGCCGCTCCACCAGGCGCCGCTCGACGAAGGCGTGCGTGCGGGCATCGCCCGTGGAGGCTTCGCGAGCGCGATTGAGCCACCCGCTGCGGTTGGCTCCGCTCGGCGCGATCCAGGCGGCCAGCGCGAGGTGATCGGCGTCGATGGCCCCGTCGGCCAGCGAAGCGAGGAGGCCGGGGGCGCGCGGGCTCCGCAGGTCGTCGGCGCCGCCCAGGGTGCGCAGCACGGCGACTTGCGTGCGTGACTCGACGTCGGTCGCGGGGGCGGCGAGGGCGCGCCCGAGCGGCGTGGCAACGGTCTCGACGATGGCGCGCGGCGCCGGCTTGCGCGCCGAGGGCGGACCGTTCGCCGGGGCCGCGCCGGGCAAGCCGAAGAGCTCGGCGGTCGCCGTCACGCCCTGAGGCCACGCGCCGTTCGCGTCGGTGACTCGCAGGCGTACGCGCCCGTCGTCGTCGAGGGCGCCCGCGCAAACCTTGGCTGCGAGCAAGTGGGCGCCCGCTCCGGCCTGCACGCGGGCGGCGAGGCGATCGAACGGAGCGCTCTCGTGCACGGCGTCGTCGCGCCCGAGGTCGGTCCCGTCGAAGACGAGGCGCGCTTGCCCGGTGGCGGAGAGCCGCACCACGAGCTTCTGGTCGGCGGCCACGACGAGCTTCGTCGCGATCCACGTGCAGCTCTCTTTCCGCGGGAACACGAAGACGTCGAGCGGAACGCCATCGGCCCCGGCGAACGCCCGAGGGACGGGCCGCCACGCCACGTCGTAGGCGCCCCACGAGTATCTCGCGTGAAGATCGGCGAAGGCCCCTGCCGTCGCTTCGGGTCCGTCGTGCGCGTCGAGCCCGCCGCCGGTGTCGCGGAAGGGGCCCAGGACGGCGAGCCCGTCGACCACGCCGAGCTGCTCGTCTTCGTGCGCGCCGTCGTCGGTGCCCTCGTTGCCTGCGCGGGTGCGCGCGAGGAGCGCCGCTTCGCCGCGCACGTCGGCATCGGCGGCGGCGCCGATCTGCGCGAGGGCCTTCTGGGCGTGACCCTCTTGCGCACGCTGGGACAGCGACGCGATGGTCGCGATCGCCGCGAGCTGGGCGCGCTGTGATGCGCCCGGCGACGTCGCCCGAGCGACCGCGTCGTCGACCATCGTGTCCGGTGTCTCGTCCGTCCATCGGACCGGCGGCGCTTGGTTCGTGGAGAGCGCGTTCGTGGAGAGAGCGGCGCGGGTGTCGGACAGGACGAAGGCCAGCGAGGCGGCGCTGAGCGCGAGCGTGGGGACGGCGCGCCCGCGCCCGATGCGCCATTCGCCAAACCACGGTGCGGGGCTGGGTGCGGACAAAGTCCGAGGACTCTACTCACGCCCTTCGTTCAGAGCGAGGGGAAGCAGCGCTTCGACTCGCTCATGGACCCTCATGGACCCTCGTAGACCCTGCGAGCTCAGGTCACGATGGGCAGCCGGATCGTGCCGCGAGGCGAGGGGAGCGGGAGCTTCTGGTTCTTGGCGTAGACGGGGTGCCGCCCGCGGGTCCGGTGCCAGTCGGCGAGCGTCGCCGAGGCGTGCATCTTCTCGACGACCTGCCGCCACCCGACGCCCGTGTTGTAGGCGCAGAAGCTGATCTCGCCCTCCTGGGTGCCGTAGGGGATGATGCACATCTCGGTGCGGCGAAAGTCGTAGTTGAAGAGGTCCTGAAACCACATGCCGGCCACGAAGAGGACGCGCCATTCGAACTCGGCCGCGTCCTGCGCATGAGCGCCGACCTCGCTTCCACGCGCGCCGGTCTGGCTGAGGAACTGACGGACGAGCGTCGCGATGCTGAAGCCGGGGGGCGCCTGGCGCGCGTCGAACCGGCGGCAGAGCGCGACCGCGAGCGCGCCCATTGTCACGACGCGCGGCTGGGCCGCGTCGGTGATCTCCTGGATGTCGGCGAGGAGACCCTCGAGATCGAGGACCTGCGCGAGCGGAACCATCTGACGCGTCCTCTTCTGCACGAGGAGCGCGGTGCCGATGCCGCAGTTGGGATGGCACCCGCACTTGAGGGCGCCCCACTCGGTCTTTCCCGCCAGCATGAGGTCCGTCAGATCGCCGAACGGGCCGAGCGACGAGAGCGGGAACCAATCGCGCATCGGCTCGGTGGCGCCGAGCTGGTCGTGGAGATCGCGCGCGAGGTGCGAGAGCGTGTAGCGGCGGCTCTTGCGGTCCGCGTCCGAGATGTCTTCATCGCGACCGGTGAAGCTCACCGGCTGGAACGATACGACCGTGATCTTGTCGGCGTTCTCGATCGCGAAGCGGACGATCTGGCCCACCTGGTCGTCGTTGACCCCACGCACGACCGTGACCACGAGCACCACGTCGATGCCGGCGGCGTGGAGGTTCTCGATGGCGCGAAGCTTCACCTCGAAGAGGTTCCCCACCTTGCGGTGCGCGTTCGACTCCTCCCCCACGCCGTCGAACTGCAGGTACGCGAGGCGCAGGCCCGCCTCTTTCGCCGCCGTGGCCAGCGCCGGATCCTGGGCAAAGGCGATCCCGTTGGTGGCGCACTGGACGCAAAAGTAGCCGGCTTCTTTCGCGTAGCCGATCGCGCGAAGGAAGTACGGAGACAGCGTGGGTTCGCCCCCCGAGAACTGCACGCTCATCTGCCGGCGTGGCTTCACCTCGAGCGAATCGTCGAGGATCTTCTGAACTTCTTCCCACTCGAGCTCGTGCACGAAACCGACCTGGTTCGCGTCCATGAAGCACGGGTCGCACATCATGTTGCAGCGGTTCGTCAGGTCGACGGTGAGCACCGCCCCGCGGCCGTACTTGATGGTCGACGTACCGTGGTCTCGCAGCTTGCTCGCCGGGGATACGAAATCGCGACCCGGAAAGAGGCGCTCGATGCGCGCCGTGAACGGGAGGTCGACCGAGATCACGTCTTCGCACTCGCCGTGCTTCTCGCAGGTCTTCGTCATGACGAGCGCGCCGTCTTTCTCGAGGATCTGCGCGCGGACTTCGCCCGGGCGCCCTTCGACCAGGGTCCGGACCTCGGCGCTGCCGTCGAGAATGGCCCCGCGCACCTCCTTCACGCACTGCGGACAGAGCGAGTCGGTCTCCCGGGGCCAGCCGAGGGGCGGGAACGTGCGCTCGCGACGCTTGAGGAGGGGCGCGGGCGCCCAGGACGGATGCGGCGAGGGGCGTTCGAACCGGGTGTTGTAAGCGCGAAGAAGAGGCCAGATGGTGTTTGCTGCGAGACGGAGGATCTGACTCATCTGCGTGCCAGCTTACCTGGAATTATTGTGGGACGATGGTGGCAGCCATGGCCATCCGCTCTGCCTTGCTCCCGCCCGTGCTCGTGGGCGAGAGCCTGACTCTCGAAGCTCTCGAAGACGTGGCCCGTCGGGGCCGGCCGGTTGCGCTTGGGGCCGAAGCCCGGGCCCGCATGTCGCGATCGCGCGCCGCCATCGATGCCATCACCCAGGCGGGCGACGCGGGCGCGCGCGTCTACGGCGTGAACACGGGGTTCGGGGCGCTCAGCGAGACCCGCATCTCGGCCGCCGATGTGCGGCAGCTCCAGAAGAACCTCGTCAGGTCCCACTCGACGGGGGTCGGCCC
Organism: uncultured Myxococcales bacterium; assembly: GCA_937902985.1. Classification (GTDB taxonomy): domain Bacteria; phylum Myxococcota_A; class Polyangia; order Polyangiales; family Polyangiaceae; genus Palsa-1150. The sequence goes on along the minus strand of CALFNG010000104.1, from coordinate 49,048 downwards.
CGACCTCGGCGTCGCCCAGGTGCGCGGCATGATGCTGCTGCGCGCCCAGGTGCTCGCGCTCGGCCACAGCGGCGTGCGCCCGGAGCTCGTCGACGTGCTGGTCGCGATGCTCAACGCCGGCGTCCATCCGCGCGTCCCGTCGCAAGGGTCGGTCGGCGCCTCGGGCGACCTGGCGCCGCTCGCTCATCTGGCGCTGGCCATGATCGGAGAAGGCGAGGCGCGCTTCGGGAGCGGAGACTTCGTCGCCGGGGCCGAGGCGATGCAGCAGGCCGGCGTGCAGCCGATCGTCCTCGAGGCGAAAGAGGGGCTGTCGCTCATCAATGGGACGCAGTTCATGGCCTCCGCCGGCGCCCTCGCGCTCCTAGACGCCGAAGAGCTTTGCCGCGTGGCCGACGTCGCGGGCGCGATGAGCGTCGAAGCCCTCAAGGGCTCCAGCGGCCCCTTCGATCCTCGGCTGCAGGTCGCGCGGCCGCACCCCGGACAGGCCGTTGTGGCCCGGAACCTCCGCACGATGCTCGCCGAGAGCGAGATCATGGAGAGCCACCGAGACTGCGGCCGCGTGCAAGACGCCTACAGCCTGCGCTGCATGCCGCAGGTCCACGGCGCCTCGCGCGACGCGCTCTCGTGGGTGCGCGGCGTGCTCGAGCGCGAGGTCAATTCCGTCACCGACAACCCGAGCGTCTTCTTGCGGGACGACGGCGGCGCCGACGTGATCAGCGGAGGGAACTTCCACGGTCAGCCCCTGGCGCTGGCGCTCGATCTCGCGGCCATGGCGGCCGCGGAGCTCGCGAACGTCAGCGAGCGCCGGGTCGAGCAGCTCGTGAATCCGGCGCTCTCCACCGGGCTGACGCCGTTCCTCGCGCCGGGCCTCGGTCTCCATTCGGGGTTCATGATCGCGCAGGTCGCCAGCGCGTCGCTCGTCAGCGAGAACAAGGTGCTCTGCCACCCGGCGAGCGTCGACTCGATCCCGTCGAGCGCGGGGAAAGAGGACCACGTGAGCATGGGCAGCATCTCGGCGCGAAAGTTCGAGCAGGTCGTCGTGAACGTTCGCAACGCGCTGGCGATCGAGATCCTGACTGCCGCGGCCGGCCTCGATCAGCGCTCGCCCCTGTCGCCAAGCCGGGGCGTCGCCGCGGCGCACGCGGCCGTGCGCGCGCTCGTCGCTCCCTTGACCGAAGACCGCCCCCTCTACCGAGACATCGCGCGTGTGGCGGAGCTCATCGAGACGCGCCGTTTCGTCGGGGCGGCCGAATCGGCCATCGGAGCGCTGGCGTGACGGGCGCACATCCGCGCTCGATGGGTTCACGAAGATTCACGAAGGTTCGAGCCGAAGCTCCCGCTCGCTGCGCCGCTGGAATCCGCCGGACGACGATCGCGTGCGCCAGGCGAGGTGACGCGGCGCGGCGACCGGCTGCTGCGCTCTTGTGTGGAGGGTGGGGGTGCAGCGGCGTTGGCCCGGCGCAGGTCAGCCTAGATGCCGAAAGGGTGCGAACGGTCGCGATTCACTTTCGGCACCAGGCATCGTCGCTTTCGTCGCCGCTCCCTCGAGGGAGGCGCCCACCGTTCCTCGCGACCGTGACTGTACGGCCCCCCCCTAGACCGAGCGGGCGCACAAGCTGGCTCGACGTCCATGACTTGCGTCATACGTACGGGACGTGGCGCGCGATCCGTGGCGACGACATCATCAAGATCCGGTTCGCGAGGGGACACACGGACCTGGCGACCACGCAGCGGTACATCAACGAGGCGCACGTCTTCGACGTCGCCCACTTCGGCGTGCCCTTCGGACCGCTCCCCGAATTACGCTCGAATTACGTGGAACACGACGCCAAGGCCGCGAAACCATTGTGGCCCCTCCGAGGTTTGAACTCGGACACCCTTACGGGCCGCGGATTTTAAGTCCGCTGCGTCTGCCGATTCCGCCAAGGGGCCCACGTCACTTTCCACGAACGAACCGGGAGCGGAGCGCGATCCTACTCTACGTTTCTGGCCCGCTCACGAATCGAACGCGAAGAGCAGAACGTCGAGGCGTCGCTCGGCGTGACGGCCGCCTGGCTCGTGGGACCCGCGGTCCCACGTCCTGGCGTGCGCCCACGTGCGGTGATATGCGTGCCTGCCATCGCGATGGAAGCCGGCAAGGGGAGGGACTCGCTCCACGGCGCTCGCGTCGCGCTCCTCGAGTCGCGCATGGAGAGCGAGCTGGCGTCGCTCGTCCGGCGACACGGCGGCGAGCCCGTTTGCGTGCCCGCCATGCGCGAGGTCGAGCGCGACTGCGCCGTCGAGGCGGTGGCCGCCGTCGACGCGCTGTCCGGCCCCGGCGCCATCGTCGTGGTGGCGACCGGCGTCGGATTGCACCGGTGGATGACGGTCGCATCGGGACTGGGGCGAGATGCCGCGGTCCGTGAAGGCCTCGCGCGCGCAACGGTCGTCTGCCGAGGCCCCAAGCCCGTCGCGGTCCTCAAGCGCGAGGGGCTGGCCGCGCACGTTCGGGCGCCCGCGCCCCACACGACGAAGGAGCTCCTCGACGTGCTCGCGGCGCTCGAGGTGCGTGACCACGAGACCGTCTACGTGCACGACGGCGGGGCGAGCCGCGTCGTTCCCGAGGCGCTCGCGTCCCGGGGTGCGCGCGTGCACGAGGTGCAGCCCTACGCGTGGGCCCTCCCTGAACATCGCGCGCCCCTCGAGGCCCTCGTCGCTTCGCTCATCGCCGGCAAGCTCCGCGCGCTCGCCATCACGACGCAGGTGCAGGCGCGCAATCTCTTCGAAGTGGCCGACGATCTCGGCTTGCGAGGCCCACTCGTCGACGCGTTGAGTTCGCGTGTCGTCGTCGCGGCCGTCGGACCCACGTGCGCTCGAACGCTCGAAGAGCTCGGGGTCCCGCCGAAGGTCATGCCGGAGCAGTCGAAGATGGGGCCGCTCGTCCTCGCGCTGGCCGAATACCTGAGCGCCCACACTTCACCCTAGAGTTCTCGAACGATCCCCGCACTGCGTTCCTCGCCCCGAGCAAGACCGAGCAACGATGTCGCCCGCGCGGGGATCGATGGAGCGATCCTCGCGTGTCCCTCGATGGAAATACGCGCATCGCATGACGGACATCCGCTTGTCCCTCGATCCAAGTGCGCGTGTCCTTCGATCCAAGTGCGCGTGTCGCTCTTCGGTCACTGGTCTTCGCGTGAAGAACGAGGACGGCTGTAGATTCCATCGGGTGATTCCTTCCGGCATGTCACCCGGTCCAGTTACACAAATTTCCTGCCAGCTTCGACGAGAGCTCCCCTCGAGAGCACCGAGCAGGTTGTTTCGCCCGAGATTCCGATCACTTACGTGCAGGGGATCGCGCGCGGAGCGGTCGGCTTCGCTCATGACCGGGTCTCTCGCGCCGAGAGGGTCACGAGCTTCGCCAAGGGCCGCATCCTTCGGCGGGGCAGGGTGATGGCTCGCGCTGATAGGGCGATCGGCTTCGTGGAGGCGTGGGCTCCCCTCGCTGAGCGGCTCGACGGTCGGGCGAGCCGATCGGGCTGCTTCGCTGAGCGACGCGTCTCTGAGACGAGCCGATTGATCTACTTCGCTGAGGGAAGGTCTCTCAGGCGAGCCGATGGATCTACTTCGCTGAGGGAAGGGTCTCTCAGGCGAGCCGATCGGGCAGCTTCGCTGAGCGACGCGTCTCTGAGACGAGCCGATTGGTCTGCTTCGCTGAGGGACGGATTCCTCAGGTGAGCTGATGGGCTACGCCGCCGACGATTGGCTCATTGGGGCGAGCGGATCGGCCTTCCTCGGCGACGGACGTCTCCCTTGCGCGAGCTGACCGTTCGGCTTCGCCAGGAGTGCGTCCTTCGGATGCTGCTGAGGACGGGACGTCGCGCGCGCGGAAACAAGGCCTACGCGCTCTAGCCCCGCGACGGCTTTCGCAACCGAACAGCCTTGACTCTATGGTTTGCCCTCGGTGTCGAGGCCGAGCCACCTGGCGAGCGTCTTGCCGTCGATGCCGAGCGCCTCCGCGGTGCGCGTCTTGTGCCCGTCGAACTGCTCGAGCGCCCACACCGCGTAGCGCCGCTGCACTTCACGAATGGGCAAGACGGCGCCCGTGCGCGCGTCGCCCGTGCTCGCCTCCGTGGACGCTCCCGCCGTCGCCGGCGGCGCGCGCGTCACGGCAGGCGGCAGGTCGGCGGACGACGCCTCGGGGGTGCGCCCGAAGAGCACCACGCGCTCGACCGCGTGCGCGAGCTCGCGCACGTTGCCCGGCCATGCGTGCGCCAGGAGCCTGGCCATCGCGTCCCCCGAGAACCGCTCGACCACGCTGCGAGGGTGCTTCGCGCGTTGCTCGCCGAGCAGGCGCTCGACGAGGAGCGGGATATCCTCGCGGCGCCGGCGGAGCGGGGGGATCTCGATGGGAACGACGTCGAGCCGGTAAAGCAGATCTTCACGGAAGGCGCCGGCCCGGACGCGCTCGCGCAGATCGCGGTGAGTGGCCGCGAGGATGCGCACGTCGACGTGCCGCTCTTTGCTCGCGCCCACGGCCCGTACGTCGCCGGTCTCGAACACCTGCAGCAGCTTGGCCTGCAGCGCGGGAGACATCTCGCCGATCTCGTCGAGCAACAGCGTGCCTCCTTCGGCGTCGGCGAAGAGACCCGCGCGGGCCGCGGTCGCCCCGGTGAACGCGCCCTTCACGTGTCCGAACAGCTCGCTCTCGAGCAAGGTCTCCGGCAGGGCGGCGCAGTTGACGGCCACGAAGGGGCCCCCGGCCCGCGCGCCCGTCGCGTGAATGGCCCGCGCGAGGGCGGTCTTTCCGGTCCCCGTCTCGCCGTAGAGGAGCACGGGCGTCGACGCATCGGCGACGCGGGCCGCGACGTCGAACACGTCGCGCATCGCCGGGCTCGCGGCGACGAGCTTGTCGAGGCGGTACTCGTCGCGGAGCGCGGCCTTCAGGCTCCGCGCTTCGCGACGGACGCGGGCGTCGTCGACCGCTCGCCCGAGGAAGACGACCAGCTCGTCGAGACGGAACGGCTTGGTGAGGTAGTGATAGGCCCCTTGCCGGATCGCCTCGACCGCGGTCTCCACGGCTCCGTACGCGGTCATCACGATGACCGGTCGTTCGGGCGCCGTCGCGCGCGAGCGGGCGAGGAGACCCATCCCGTCGACCTCGGGCATCCGGAGGTCGGTGACGAGCGCGTCGAACGGCTCGGTCTCGAGCCGCTTCGCGGCCTCCTTGCCGTTGGCGCACGGCGACGCGTCGAACCCCTGTTCGGCCAGGCCATCGGCCAGCGTCTCCGCGAGCTCGAGGTGGTCGTCGACGATGAGGACTCGCGGTTTCACGGGGAGGTCGACGATCGAGCGTCTGCGGCGGACCGGAGAGACCGCGTCACGTCGGCCTCGCCGTGGAGCCGGAGCGCGATGCAGAGACCGGCCGACTCCGCCGCTTCGTCGAGCGAGCGCTTGACGCCTTCCATTCCCTGCGTCGCGCCGGCGAAGAACGCGCGTGCGTCGTCGCGCTCGGCGACGGAGCAGGTGGCCCCGACCACGTCGACCAGCCCTCGACCGGCCGAGTTCGGGGCCCTGGCGCGCAGCTTCGCCCAGTTCTCCTTTTCCCACGCGATGAGCACCGGACGCGCCGGCCGATGGCTCATCGCCGAGCCGAAGAGGGACCGCCACTCCGAGAGCTTGATCTCGTCGCCGAGCGCCAGATCGAGCGCCTTGCGCAGCACGGCGGGATCGTCGAAGAGGCCCATCGCGCGGATCGCGATCACCCGGTCTTCGGGCGTGGGCGCGCTCTTGGCCGCCTCGCGCAGCTCGACGAGGCGCGCCTCGCCCGCGCCCATCGATGCCAGCGGCACCGCGACGGCGGCCGTGTCGGCAGCCACGTTCGAGCGGTCGCGCAGCCAGGCGGCCGCGTACTTCTCCGCGTCGGCGAGCGTCGACGCGTCGTACCCGAGCTCGCCCATGGTCCAGAGCACGCTGCGCCTCTCGAGCGCCGCGTCGTCGTCTTGCTCGGTGTGCCCCGAAGGCGGCCACCAGCCGAGCGCCTTCTTGCGAGCGGCGAGCCGCGCGACGACGTACTTCCGGTACGCCGGGCGCGTCTCATCGGCGACGAGCGCGTGGTCGACGCTCCGGAGCAGATCGATCACCTCGTCGACCACGAAGCGGTTGGTCTCGCCGTCGAAGAGCGGCAAGAAGTCGAAGAGGACGCCGGGGGCGATCGCGCCCTGCCGGACGCCGGCCCACGCGTTCGACACGAGGCCGAGGCGCTCGGCGGGGTCGAGCCCGTGCGCGCCGTGGCCCGCGCGAGCGAGGGCGAGCAGCTTGTCGCGCTCGACGAGGAACCGGTAGTACCCGGCCTCTTCGGCGTTCGGGTACACCCACGCGGGGCAAGACCGGCCACCCGCCGTGCCGGCGTTGCGGACGATCGGGTCTGAGCCGAGCGTGAAGCAGTTCTTGGTCTTCTGCCCTTCAATCGCGACGCAGACGGGTAGCGTCCAGCTCCGCTTCTCACGTTCCCCGTGTGCGGCCGACGAGTCACCGTCCTCGAGCGGGTGCCACTCCGACTGACGGAGCTCGAGCTTGCCGACGCCGCCGTCGCACTTGTAGCTGGTCAGCACCTGCGGCACGCCGGGGTGGTCGAGGAAGCCGCTCGCGAGCTCGTCGACCTTTTGCGTCGAGACGAAGTCGAGCGCCTTGAAGAGGTCCTCGGCGCTCGCGCTCTTCCACGCGTTCTCGTGGACGTAGCGCTGGACCCCGCGCTGGAAGACGTCGGCGCCGAGCCACGTCTCGAGCATCCGGAGCACCGCCGCGCCTTTCTGGTACGTGATGCCGTCGAAGGCCTCCATGGCGTCGCTGGTCGAGTGTACCGGCTCGCGGACGGCGCGCGCGCTCCTCAGCGCGTCGGTATCCATGACGTGATCGAGGCCCGCGATCTGACCGAGGGTCGCGCCGAAGGCCGGCTTCCACTGATCGACGATCTTCGCCTCGGCCCACGTGGCGAACCCCTCGTTGAGCCAGATGTCGTTCCACCACTTCATGGTCACGAGGTCGCCGAACCATTGATGGGCGAACTCGTGCGCGATGACCTCGGCCTGCGAGCGCCTGGTCGACGTCGTCGCGTGGTCCGGATCGAGCAGGAGCAGCACGTCGCGGAAGGTCACGAGCCCCGGGTTCTCCATCGCGCCCGCCGCGAAGTCCGGAACGGCGACGAGGTCGAGCTTCGCGTACGGGTAGCGCATGTCGAAGTAGTCCCCGAGCCGATCGACCAGGGCGGCGGCCACGTCGAGCGCGAGACCCGCGAGGGGGGCGCGACCCTTGGTCGTGACGACCCGGATCGGGAAGGGCTCCTTGCGGCCCTCGACCAGATCGAAGTCGCCGACGGCGAACGCGACGAGATAGCTCGGGAGGGGAGGCGAGGTCGCGAACGTGTGGAGGATGGCGCCGTCGCGGGTGGCGACCGTCGCGATCTCCGGCGAGTTGGCGACCGCCGTAAGCCCCGGCGGCGCCGTGATGGTCACGTCGTATGGCGTCTTGAAGCCGGGCTCGTCGAAGCAGGGAAACGCGCGGCGCGCGTCGGTCGACTCGAATTGTGTGTAGGCGTACCAGCGCCCCTGCTCCTCGACCCGGTACAGGCCCGCCAGATCTCCCGCGAAGGGCGCGTCGTACGCGAGCTCGATCGTCGCGGGCCCCGCGGGCAAGGCGCTCGCGAACGAGAGCACGAGCTCCTCGGGGACCATCCCGCCGCTCGCGAGGCGCGGCGTGGCCGTCGCGGGGATCGCCGTCGCTCCCACGTGAGCCAGGGCGCGCGACACGTTCATGTCCCGCGCATGCACGACGACGAACGCCGTCGGCTTCGGCACATCGACCAGAATCGTGGTCAGCCCGGAAAAGCGCGGTTGATTCGGGTCGACGGAGAGCGTCACGACGTAGCGCTGCGGCGTCACCGTCGGCGGGAGGCGCCCGTCGTCGCGCGGCGCGGCCAGAGGCGCCGCGGCGTCGGGCGGACCCGCGCTCGCCGTGGCGCCCGAAGGGCCGCCTGGTGCACGGGCCAAGCAACCGAGGCCACCCACGGCGGTGACGGCGACGGCCAGCGCGACCGACGCGAACGAGGCGAACGAAAGACGCGGAGCGAGCGATGCGATGGACGCGGATCGAAGGCGCATGTTCGAGTGTCGGTAGACTAGACTACGGCGCGACGCCTCGCGGCGATGTAGGGTTATCGACCATGACTTCCGGCGGCCCTCCCAAGCTCCCTGGCGGTCCCAAGCCTCCGGGGGGACCCCGGCTCCGATCGACCCGCCTCAACATCGTGGAGCAATCCCTGATCGACACGCTCGAGCGCCTTCGGGAGCAGCCGGCGGGGCCGCGGGTGCGCGAGCTCCGCGCGAAGGCCGACGTGTACGAGCGAGCGCTCCGCGCCTGGACCACCCGGCCCCCGACCGAAGAGGCCCGCGCGGCGCTGCTCAAGCTCGTTCTCGAGCTCAACGTAGACGTCATGTCGCTCGGAAAACTGCCGCGCGTCTGATCGGCCCGATGCTATCGTCCCGGTAGATGGCCGTCGCGCCGCACGAGGTGCAGCCCCCCGAGGTGCACAAGCAGCTGCCCTCGCGCCTCGCCCGCCTTGCGCGCACCCTCGAGGACCGGTTCCTCGGCAAAGACGAGATCGTCCGCTTGCTCCTCGTGGCGACGATCGCGGGCGAGCACGCCGTCCTCGTTGGGCCGCCGGGAACGGCGAAGAGCGCTCTCATCCGCACGTTCGCCCGCCTCATGCAGGCTCGCTACTTCGAGTACTTGCTGACGCGCTTCACCGAGCCGAACGAGATCTTCGGCCCCGTCGATATCGCCGCCTTTCGCGAGGGTCGTTACGAGCGACGCACCGAAGGGATGCTCCCCGACGCGGAGATCGTCTTCCTCGACGAAGTCTTCAAGTCGAACTCGGCGATCTTGAACTCGCTCCTCACGCTGCTCAACGAGCGGCGCTACACGAGCGGCGGTCACGTGGTCCGCTGTCCGCTCCTCAGCGCGTTCGGCGCGGCGAACGAGGTGCCGTCCGACGACGCGCTCACGGCCATCTACGATCGCTTCATCCTGCGCATCCGCAGCGACAACCTCGACGCGTACCACTTCCAGGATCTGCTGCAGAAGGGTCTCGACCACGAGGTGCTCGAGGGAGACGACGCGCCCGTCCGTCCCCTGGTCGACGCGCGCGAGCTCGCCGCGCTACAGCGGGGCCTGCTGACGAGTACGACGTTCAGTGAGCAGTTCTTCTCGCAGTACAAGGGCATGGTGTTCCAGGTGCGCGCCGAGGGCGTGACCTTGAGCGACCGGCGCGTCGTGAAGCTGCTCAAGCTGTTCGCGGCCAGCGCCTACCTCGACGGGCGGACGCAGCCCGACGCGAGCGATCTCTTCGTCCTCAAGCACGTGTGGAACAGCGAAGACCAGGCGCCGATCCTCGAAGCGATCGTGACGCCGGTCCTCGACGCGCACTTCCGCGAGCACCCCGAGGCGCGGCGGGTCGGCGCCGTGGGCCTCGGGCTCGACGCGCTCGCGGGGGAGGTCGAACGCGTCCGGCAAGTGCTGACGGGCGCGGCGAGCCTGAGCGACGTGCAGCTCTTCAGCCAGCTCAAGGCCCTCGGCGAGGTGAAGACGGCCCTCGCCTCTGCCACCGACCCGCGGGCGAAGGAGGTCCTCGGTCGTGTCGAGCAGTTGCTCGACGCGGCGTTCCAGAGCGGCCGCTTCGGCCAGATCTGATCGCGAGATCGTACGGGCCCGCCTGCATTGAGTACGGACGCGACGACTCGACTCGACTCGCCGCGGTCGCAGGGCGACCTTCTGTCGTTTTGGTATGGTGCGCGCCCATGTCGCTTCCCGAGTCCCCTTGTTGCGTCATCACGGGAGCTGGCGGTGGCTTCGGCCGCGCCCTCGCCCTCGAGCTCTCGCGTCGCAACGCGCACCTCGTGCTCTCCGACGTCGACGTGAAAGGCGCCGAAGAGACCGCGCGCCTCGCCACCGCGGCCGGCGCCGCGAGCACGAAGGCCACGCGGTGCGACGTCACGAAGATCGACGACTGGAAGGGCCTCGCGGCTGCGGTCGGCCGCCCCGTCGACCTCGTCGTCAACAACGCCGGCGTCAGCAGCGCCGGCTCGGTGGGCGAGTTGCCCATCGAAGACTGGCGCTGGACCCTCGAGGTCGATCTCTTCGGCGTGATCAACGGCTGCCACACGTTCGCGCCGATCCTGCGATCGCAGGGCCACGGACACGTGCTCAACGTGGCGTCGGCGGCGGGGCTCTTCAGCCCTCCCTTCATGGGCGCTTACAACGTCGCCAAGGCGGGCGTCATTGCGCTGTCCGAGACGTTGAACGCCGAGCTCTCGGGGACCAAGGTGGGCGTCACCGTGGTCTGCCCCACGTTCTTCAAGACGAACATCGTCAACAGCGGTCGCATCGCAGACCCCAAGCTCCGCGCGCGAGCCAGGGGCATGGTCGACGGCGGCAAGACCGCCGAGACGATCGCGCGCGCCGCGATCGCGTCGGTCGAGCGGGGCGAGCTCTATGCGCTGCCCATGGCCGACGCGCGCTGGTTCTGGCGCCTGAAGCGGACCGCGCCCGTATCGTTCAACGCCATCGCCGGCCGCATCGGGCGGCGAGCGTCGAAATAGGGGCTTCGGGACGATGACGACGACGCGCCTCGCCGCGGTCGAGACGTCGAGCGCGCTCGGGTCGGTCGCGCTCTTCGAAGACGGACGCCTCGTGGCCGAAGACGCCCGCCGCGTGTCGAACGCTCACGGCGAGTCCCTCTTGCCGATGGTGAGCGCAATCTTCGAGCGAGCGTGCTGGGCTCCTTCGGCGGTCTCCCGCTGGGCGGTCGGCGTCGGGCCGGGCAGCTTCACGGGGTGCCGCATCGGCCTCGCGACCGTGAAGGGGATCGCGCTCGCGACGGGCGCGTCGATCACCGGGGTCACGTCGCTCGACGCGCTCGCCTTCGGCCTGGACGGCGACCACCTCCTGGTCAGCGTCGTGGCTGGCGGAAAGGGCGAACTTTACCTCCAGGCCACGCGCGCGGGGCGCGTCGTGCTCGCCCCGTCGCACCTGCGCATCGGCCAAGTCGCGGCGAGCGTCGCGGCGCTCGAGGCCGCGGGCCGCGTGGTCGTCGCGGGCGAGGCCGCGGCCGACGTCGACTGGTCCGCGCTCGGGGAGCGGGTGTCGCTCATCGTGGTCGCCCCGCACGACGTGCCCCGCGCCGCCATCGTCGGGCGCATCGGTCTCGATCGCCTCGATCGCCTCGATCGCCTCGATCGCCTCGATCGCCTCGATCGCCTCGACCTCGCCACGGTCCCCGCCTCGAGTGGCCGCGCGGCCGAGCATGCGGACGCCCTCGAGCCGGTCTACGTTCGGCCACCGGATATCACGATGCCTGGAGGGGCGAAGGCGATGCCGCCGGCATCGAGCGAGAAGTGATGCTGCCATGAAGATCGCTACGTGGAACGTGAACGGTTTTCGCGCGCGCGAAGCGCAGTTCGTCGAGTGGGTGCGCGGCGAGCGGCCCGACGTCGTGTGTCTTCAGGAGATCAAGGCCACGGCCGAGCAGATCGGCGAGACCCTCACGCTGCTCCCGGACTATTGGAACTACTGGCACGGCGGCCCGAGGGGCTACAGCGGGGTCTCGCTTCACGTGCGAAAAGAGCTATACCCGGCGCGCCCGGCCTTCAGCCACCCCGCGTTCGACGTCGAGAACCGCGTCGTGCAGGTCGCGCTCGGCGATGGTCGCATCGTCGCGAGCGTCTACGTGCCGAACGGCGGCAAGGACTTCGGCGCCAAGCTCGACTTCCTCGAGGCGATGCGCGCATACGTCGACGTGGTGCACGCGCGGGGCGACGCGCTCATTCTCTGCGGCGACCTCAACGTCGCCCGCGCCGACATCGACCTGCACCCGAAGGAGCGCAAGCCCGGGGTCATCGGCCAGCGGTCCGACGAGCGGGCCCTCTTCGAACAGCTCCTCGCGGGCGGCTTGCGCGACGTCGCGCGCTCGCTCGAGCCCGAGAACGACCACCTGTTCACGTGGTGGGCCCCCTGGCGGAACATGCGCCAGAAGAACCAAGGCTGGCGCATCGACTACGTGCTTGCGAGCGAGCGGCTGAAGGTGACGTCGTGCAAGGTCTTTCCCGAGGTGGGCACCAGCGACCACGCGCCCGTCGTCGCCGTGTTCGAGTGAATCAGTCGAAGTTCTCGATCTTCCAGAGCCCGTGTTCCTTCACGAGCTGCATCGCGCCCGCCCCGTAGGGCATCGTCGCCCGCTCGCCCGTCTCTTCGATGGTGGCCGAGGGGAGCGCTTGCTTGAGGCCGCCCACGACTTGCTCGATCTCCTGCTTCTCGTGGCCCTCCCACGCGCTCTGGAGCTTCGCGGCGTCGAGCCCCTCTTTGTGCGTGTCGGGGACGTACCGCATGACCATGTCGTAGCGCTTGTGCTCGATGGCCCGGATGAACCCCTGGATCGCGTGGCGCGGCGTGTCTTGCGCGTAGAGGTCGATGGTCGATGCGTCGATGCGCCACCGGCCGTCTTCGAGCACCAGGTTCAGCTCTTGCCCGCTCGGGCTCGTCACCGTGGCCGTCACGACGGGCGCGGCCGTGGGGCGCTCGAGGGCCTTCGCGATCTCGCGGACCCCGTCGGGGTCGTCCTTGACCATCCGCCGGAACGCCTCGAGCGAGATGCCGCGCCGGGCCTCGTCGGAGAGGACGCCGTAGGCGTCGTCGGCCCGCCCCTCTTCGAGGGCCCGCGCGTAGGTGTGCAAGACCGACGAGGGATCGTTGGCGTGCTGGGGACCGCACGCGATGCACGGAATCGAAACCATGGCGAGGAGCACCGACCAAAACCGCATCGCGCAATCGCTTGTAGCATGAGGCGGTCGAGCTACGCAGCGCTGGGCGCGGGCTCGGGTTTCGCGTTATGGCTGTTATCCATGAGCGATCCGCGTTCCTCGGAGCTCGAGCTCTTCCCCATCCTTCCCCTGCGTAACAGCGTCGTCTTCCCGGCGAGCGTCGTTCCTATCAACGTCGGCCGGCCGCGCAGCGTGCGGCTCGTGGAAGACCTCGCCGGTCACGAGCGCGCGGTCGTCGGCATCGTCAGCCAGCGCGATACCGAGATCGACGAGCCCCGGTTCGAGGATCTCTACGAGGTGGGCACGGTCGCGCGCGTCGTGAAGGTGCTGCGGCTCGGTCCCAACAACTATTCGGTCGTCTTGCATGGCCTGGCCCGCTTCCAGATCGAGCAGCACGTGGCCCTCGAGCCGTACATGCGCGCTCGCGTCCGGCGCATCCCGGAAGACCTCGACCGCGACGTCGAGATCGACGCGCTCGGCGCCAGCCTGCGTGAAGGGATGCGGCAGCTCCTGACCCTCATGCCGAACCTTCCCCGCGAGACGGCGGGCATCCTCGACAACGTGCGTGAGAGCGGCGCGCTGGCCGATCTCATCGCCTCGAACCTCGCCCCCGAGCAGGCCACGGTCGCCGACAAGCAGAAGATCCTCGAGACGTTCGACCCGCGCGCCCGCGTGCGCGCCGTGCTGGGCATCGTGAACCGCCAGCTCGAAGTGTTTCGCGTGAAGCGCGAAGTGAGCTCGATGATCGCCGACGAAGGCAAGGCCCAGCGCGAGCAGGTCCTTCGCCAGCAGATGAAGACGATCAAGGAGGAGCTCGGCGACGGCGGCGAAGAAGACGAGATCGAGGAGCTCCGCGAGCGCCTCCGCAAGGCCGGCCTCCCCGAAGACGTGACCAAGGTCGCGCGCAAGCAGCTCGGACGCATGACCGGGATGCAGCCGCAGTCGGCCGAGTACAACGTGACGCGCACCTACCTCGAGTGGATCGCCGATCTGCCGTGGAGCAAGACCACGCCCGACAAGCTCGAGGTCGACGAGACTCGGCGCTGCCTCGACGAAGACCACTACGGGCTCGAAAAGATCAAGAAGCGCATCATCGAGTACGTCGCGGTGCGCAAGCTCGCGGGCAGCAAGAAGGCCCCGATCTTGTGCTTCATCGGGCCTCCCGGCGTGGGCAAGACGTCGCTCGGGAGATCGATCGCGCGCTCGATGGGGCGCCGGTACCACCGCATCGCGCTCGGTGGCGTTCGCGACGAGGCCGAGATCCGCGGGCACCGGCGAACTTACGTCGGCGCGCTGCCCGGTCGCATCCTCCAGGGCATGAAGAAGGTCGGGGTGAAGAACCCGGTCATCGTGCTCGACGAGGTCGACAAGATGGGCGTCGACATGATGGGCGACCCCGCGGCGGCGCTGCTCGAGGTGCTCGACCCCGAGCAGAACTCGACGTTCCAGGACCATTACGTCGACGTGCCGTTCGACCTCTCGCAGGTCACGTTCCTGTGCACCGCGAACGATCCCGACACCATCCCCGAGCCGCTCTTCGACCGCATGGAGGTCATCGAGTGCCACGGGTACACGCGCAAGGAGAAGCAGAACATCGCGCGCGACTTCCTGTGTCCGAAGCAGCTCAGCGCGCACGGCCTCACCGACGAGCGGCTCGAGTTCCGGATCGACGGCATCGAGCGCCTCATCGATTCGTACACGCGCGAGGCCGGCGTCCGTAGCCTCGAGCGCGAGATCGGCTCCGTGTGCCGGCACGTGGCGATGCGGATCGCCGAGGGTGAGACGACGCTCAGCGTCGTAGCCGACGCCGAGACCGTCGAGAGGGTGCTCGGGCCTCCGCGCTTCTTGCCCGACCTCGCGGAGCGTACGAGCACCCCCGGGGTGGCGACGGGCCTCGCGTGGACGCCCTCGGGCGGCGACATCCTCTTCATCGAGGCGACGCAAATGCCGGGCAAGGGTGCCGTTCTCGTGACGGGGAATCTCCGGAGCGTGATGAGCGAGAGCGCCGCGACGGCGGTGTCGTTCGTGCGCAGCCACGCGAAGGAGCTCGGGCTCGACCCCGAGTTCCTGAAGACGATCGACCTCCACCTGCACGTGCCCAAGGGCGGCACGCCGAAAGACGGCCCCAGCGCCGGCGTGACGATGTTCACCGCGGTGGCGTCGCTGCTCCTGGGCGCGCCGGTGAAGAAAGAGGTCGCAATGACCGGAGAGATCACGCTCCGCGGGAGCGTGCTGCCGGTGGGCGGCATCAAGGAGAAGATGCTCGCCGCCCATCGCGCGGGTATCCGCGAAGTGCTCGTGCCCGCCCGCAACGAGCGCGATCTCGACGACGTTCCCAAGGACATCCGCGCCGAGCTCAAGATTCACCTCATCAAGCGCGTTGACGAGGTGCTGACTCTCGTTCTCGAACCCCCGGTGGCTCCGCCACTCCCGTCGCGTCCCCCGCAACCCGAGGGCGGCGAACAGGGCGTCGTCGTCTGAGAGGAGAGAGGGCCGTTGGTTCCTCCTCCGTGAGGCCGCCGTGACGTTGCGCACGTTCCTCGGGAGTGCGCGCGGGATCGCGTCGCTCGTGGTGTTCGTGCTGCTGGCGGGCGTCGGCTTCATGCCGCTCTTCGGTGGCCCGGGGTACGAGCAGTCGCTGGCAAGCGGGCTGGTGGTGCCGGCGGCGGCGGCGATCGCGACGGCGATCGAGGTGTCGGGGTGGGCGGGCGCCTCACCGGTGCGCTGCGTGCTGCGCGGCCTGGCGTCGGGCGCGCTGCTGGCGGCGGTCGCCTTTGCGACGGCGCTGCTCCACGGGGTTCGCGTCGGGATCTGCGACCTCTGGGGCGGGACGCTCTCGTTCGTGCTCACCGCTGGGTTCGGGGGGGCGGTCGGCGGCGCGTGGGGCGCGCTCGCCGGGGAACTCGCTCGCGGGAGGCGTAGGCGCCGGCTCGCGTCCGTGCTGCTGGCGCTCGCCGGCCCCCTCGGGGGGATCGTCGCGAGCGTCGCGCGCTTCTACGGCTCGCCGATGATCTTCTCGTACGACCCGTTCTTCGGATACTTCAGCGGCACGCTCTACGACACGATCGTCGACGTGCGTCCCGAGCTGTGGACCTACCGCGCCGGCTCCGTGGCCACCCTCGCGGGCGTCACGCTCGTCGCGGCGGCATTGACGCGCACGGAGACCGGGAGGCTTACGCTTCGCACGAGGGCGGGGGTCTATCTCGCCTCCGGGATGGCGCTGCTCGCGGTCAGCCTCGCCGTCACGGTCGAAGGCGCCGCGCTCGGTCACTGGCAAACGGCGGCGACGATCGCCGACGCGCTCGGGGGGCGCGCCGCGGGGGAGCGATGCGACGTCTTCTATCCCGACTCGCTCCTCGGCTACCAGGCCGACCTCCTCGTTCGCGATTGCGAGCAAGAGCTCGCGGCCGACGAGGCCCGGCTCGGCGCCCACCTCGCGGGGAGGATCTCCGCCTTCGTCTTCCCGGACGCGAACGAGAAGCGTCGTCTCATGGGGGCGGCAGACACCTCGATCGCGAAGCCCTGGCGCCGCGAAGTGTACGTTCAATACGCGCCGTATCCGCACCCCGTGCTCGGGCACGAGATCGCGCACGTGGTCGCCGGTAGCTTCGCCGTGGGCCCGTTTCGCGTCGGCGGCGGGGGCATCGTCCCGAACCCCGGCCTCATCGAGGGCATGGCCGTGGCGACGTCTCCCGACGACGACGAGCTCACCGACGCCCAGTGGGCGCGCGCCATGCTCGATCTCGACACGCTGCCGGCGGTGCGCTCGCTGTTCTCGCTCGAGTTCCTCGGCGCCAGCGCTCAGAAGAGCTACACGGTCGCCGGGGCGTTCGTCGGTTGGGTCCTCGATCGATGGGGGGCGCCGGTGGTACGCGCTTGGTACGGGGGGGGGTCCATCGAAGCGTTGACGGGAGAGCCGTGGCCCGCGCTGGACGCCGCGTTTCGCGACCGGCTACGCACGCTGGCGATGCCCCCCGAGGCGCAGGCATACGCGCGCGCGAAATTCGAGCGACCCAGCATCTGGGCGCGGAGCTGCCCGCACGTGGTCGACGCGCTCGATCGCGACGGCGACAAGTGCCGCGACGCGCACCGGTTCGAGCGGGCCGAGGCCCTCTACGCCCGCGCACTCCTCCGCGACCCTCGCGACGATCACGCGCGGTTCGCGCGCGCGAGGATCGCCACCCAGAGCCGCGACCCGGTGGAGGCGGCGGCCGGACGCGGCGAGCTCCGGAAGATGGCGGCGGAGCCGGCGACGCCGCGGACGTGGCGCGATCGTGCGGAAGAAGCGCTCGCCGACGACGACCTCGTGCGAGGACGCGAGGGAGATGCCGAGGCCGCGTACCGCACGATCGCGAGCCGCACGCTCGACGAAGACGCCGCGAGGACGCTCGAGGTCAAAGCGCTCGCGACCGAAGACCCGACGGCACGAAGAACGATCTCCGATCTGCTGCTCGCCGAGCCGGGCCGCGCCCAGGACGCATGGCTGGGCGCGCTCTCCCTCGGAGCGTGGGCTGGCGATGGCCTGGGCGGTACCGATCGGACGGGTCCACCGCTCGCGCAATACCTCTCGGGCAGGAACCTCACGCTGCACGACCAGTACGCGCGCGCCGTCCCCTGGCTCGATCGGGCGATCGCCGAGGGCATGCCCTCGGCGCGTATCGGGCGCGAGGTCCTGCACCAGAGGGGCATTGCCGCCTGCGTCCTGCGAGACGCCGACGCGATCGCGCGGGTGAGACGAAACGCCGTCGCCGCGAGCTCACCGTTCGCCGGCAGTTCGGGCGGGCGCCGCGAGGCTCTCCTGCGCTTGCTGGCCCGATGCGAGGGCCGCTGACGTCCGGCCAGGGGCGCCCGAGCTAAATCGACGAGCGTAGACGAGCGTGATCTTCGATCGCGCTAGCCCGATTTATTCGCCAAGGTTTGACTAAATCAGCGCTCACGTTCGTGAGCGCAGATTTTAGCGCCCCTTGCGTACGCGTGCGTCGAGATCCAGGTAGTAGCTGACGAGATCGCGCTCTCGGTTGCCGAGCGCGACGAACCGGTAGACGCGACCGATCGGTCGCGTGCGGGTCCCCGGGGGGACGAGCATCTCCCAGTATCCGGGCTCGCTGGGCGCGACGTCGACCCATGTGCCGCCGAGGGCGCGGGCCGCGATCTCGCTGAGGAGAGCGCCGTGGCGTCGAAGCTCCCAGGCGACGCCTGGATCCGAGATGGGCGCGCCCGCGAACCGGTTCGCGATGTGCTGCTGCATCGCCTCGACCGCCATGACGTTGCAGCGAAGCGTCTTCGCGTACCAGAGGCGGTAGTCTCGCGCGAGGTCGCGGGCGAGCCGCGTCATGGCGACGCGCGCCTGCATTGCCGTGGTCGGGAGATCGTTCACGCCGAGCATCGATTCGGTCGCGCCGTGCGGCAGGGCCAGCGACTCGGCGAGCTCTGGGTCGTAACGCACGGTCGGCCGGCCGCGCGGCGCCGCCGTTCGATCCGAGGGCCCGCGAGCCGGCTGCTCGCGAACCGGCTGCTCGCGCTCTCGATCGAGGGGTGGCCGATTGCGCGGACGTCGATCGGACGGTTCGCGATCGGAGAAGCCTCCATCGATCTGGTCCACGTCTGGCCGACCTCCGTCGGTCTGGTCCACGTCTGGCCGACCTCCGTCGGTCTGGTCCACGTCTGGCCGACCTCGGAGGGGTGGGTCTCGATCGAGCCGTTCTCGATGGCCCGTCTGCGCGCGGCCTTGCGGCCGTAGATCCCACACCGGTTCCGGCTCGACAGGCGCTGCTTGGTTGACGGGCGACAGCGGCGGCAGGACATGCGGCGGCGGCGCGCCGCCGAGCGTCGGATACAGCGGCACGCGCGCGAGCTGCATCTGGGTTACATGGGCGACGCGCGGGCGGGCCACGTGCGCGATGCCGCTGGTCGGGGCGTCGATCACGACGGACGGCGGCGTCATCGAGTGGTGCGTCGTGGTCGTCGACTCGAGGATCTCGAGCGCGACGAGCCTCTCCCCGTCGCTCGCCGCGGGGTCTTCGACGATACGTCGCGCATAGTAGCGGGCGCGCGTACTGTCCCCCGCGGCGTGCCACGCCCGGGCAGCGAGGAGCGACGCTTCGTGGAACCTCGTGTCCTCGTCGACGATCTGAGAGAGCATCGTCGCCACGCTGAGCGGCGGCGTGTCGCCACGAAGGAGAGCGGCGCGGGCGCGAAGGTACCGCGTGCCAGCCGAGACGCCATGGAGCGCTTCGAGCCGATCGATGCGCTCGTCAACGCCAGAGGCTTCGCCGCCAGCGAGTTGTCGCTCGATCGCCGCGAACTCACCGCCGGCGATAGGCCCGCGGGGTGCGTTCCCGGCGGTGATCGCGTTCTCGAGCTCTCCCAGGTGGTGCTGAAGGTGTGGCGACGCGTCGGCCGTGGCCCTCTCCCGGACGCGCGCAAGGAGCACCTCGCGCATGCGCTCCTCGTTGGTCGTGTGCGCGTCGGGCGGGCGCGGGTTCGGGCCCAGCCGGTAGAGGGCCTCGAGGAGCCATCGTGTCCCCTCGAGTATCATCCTGAAATGGGCGCGTTCGCTTGGCCGGCGCGTGGCGCTCGTCGAGAGGAGCACCGTGGTCGACGGCGCCACTTCGCTGAGCGCCGCGGCCAGGTGAAGCGCCTGCAAAACGACCGGCGCCGCAGGCGAGTTGAGCGCTCCCGAGAGGGCTCGGAGATCGAGCCATACGCCCTCGTACCGTTGCGCCGACGCGCTGTAGACCGCTCCGTCGAAGAGCTCGTGAGGCCCGAGTCGCGCCGCGAGCGCGCGCGCAGTCTCGCCGCGCGCGAACGAGGCCGCGACGTCATGAGCGAGCGTGCGCGCGGCATCGTAAGCGAACTCTGGGGTGATGCCCGCCATCGCCAGGCGCCCGAGCGCCTCGCGGGCCGTCGTCATGTAGCCCGCTTCGCGCACCGTGTTCGGGTCTGTCGTCCGGAGCACGGTATCCTTCGCGTCGAAGAGCGCGTTCTCGGCGGCGAGGAGCCCATCGCCGCATCGCGCCACGACGCGCTCGCCGAGGCGAAGGCTCGAGATGACGCGAAGGGCCCCGCCCGGCGGAGGTGAAGATGGATGCGGCGCGTCAGTCATGGGCGTGGGGTCGCTCGGGCCTCAAGGAAAACATAGGCCACAAAGAGCCATCCTCTCAAATCCTCAGCTATTCACGAGCAAGGCTCGGGGCGAGGTGAGCCGCGCGCGGCGGATGACGGAGCGGCGCTCGGGGGCGCCGGGGCCGGCGACGAGACGAGAAGCCGTGGCGTTTCCAGGCGTTGGCTTGCTGGCCTTTGCTGGCGCCTTCAGGGGGGTCGCGGCCAGGCCGAACGCCGATGCCCGGGGCCGGCCTACGGTCCGCCCCCGCGCACGGGAAACGATCGAGACCCGGAAATAAGCGAGCGAAGCAGGCGGAGTAGGCGGTGATTGCCGTGCGGTGAGCGTGGCAGCGTGGCAGCGAGGCAGCGAGGCAGCGTGGCAGCGTGGCAGCGTGGCAGCGTGGCAGCGAGGCAGCGTGGCAGCGAGGCAGCGAGGCAGCGTGGCAGCGTGACAAAAAAGGGAGCGGCAGGCGGTACATTCCTGCCCCTTGCCAAAGCCGCGCGGATGGGCGAAGCTGGTAGTGTCGGTGTTAGTGGGGCTTAGCTAAGCTAGGGCAAGTGCCGTCAGACAATCAAGACGACCGAAGGAGATACCGGCGCCTACGGGCAGCGCTCTATGTTCGCCCGGCCGGAGTGGAGTTTCTCGCTCGCCAGAGGGAGCCGGTCGACATCAGCCTCGGCGGCGTTCGCATCTACAGCGACGACGAGATGAAAGTCGGCAAGCTTCTCAAGATGGAGTTCTTTCTTGCAGACGTTCCGCCCGTCACATACACGGCTGAGGTCGTGTGGATCGAGCGGTTGCCGGCGGGCGCTCCGGCTCGCTACGACGTAGGCCTCAAGTTCATTCAGCTCGAACCCGAGGCCTTGCAGCTTTTGACCAAGGTCCTCGGGCCGCCCGAGGAGCCGGCCGTTTAGGAACGTGTCGCTGGTGCTGGTTGGCGTCGCGGCTCGCCCGCCCGCCGCGAAAAAGCCGGACTCGAGCCGGCTTCCCGATCTTGTTGCGTCGGCTTCCGCCGTCTCGGGCAAGACAAGCGAGACAAAGACGGACAAGACCAGCAAAACCAGGGCAACCAAGCGGTGCTGGTCGCTTCCTCGGGCGAGCGTCCCTGGCACTCCGCTCGCACTGGCGACACTTACGAGGCTTACGAGGCTTACGAGGCTTACGAGGCTTACGAGGCTTACGAGGCCGAGGTCGGTGCGCGCGCGTCGAGCCGGGGGGGGCGGACCTCGAAGGCCCTTCCGCCCTTCGCATCAATGCTTCACCGTCACGAATTCGTCATCGGTCGCGAGTGTGTCAGCACGGGAAGCCCGCGGCATGCTCACCTCTCGTTGCAAGCCTTGCTTATGCGTCAGAATGTTACGTCGAACGGGCTGCGCGGACCTGGACTCTGCCGCACTGCGTGGTAACTAGTCTGATCGTTCTCTGAGCGGCCTCTGCCCGCGTATCGGGCCACGGGATACGTTCTTCCCAGGGGTCGCTCGCCACGGCTCGCTCATGACCAAGCAAACCGCACAGCACCTCAACCTCATCGGAGACAGCATCATCTTGCTGGCCGCCTCTGCGGTCGCCACGAAGGTCGCCGGTCGACCGTGGCATTGGCTCGTCTTTCTCGGCATGTCGATGGGCTCGACCTTCGTGTGGATGCTCGGCGGCCGCGTCCTCCGGCACTACGACAGCTGGAACGGTCGGGGCATGGCGGGCGACGTCGTCCTCACGGGCACGCTGCTCGGCATCATGCTCGGCGTCATGGCCACGCTGCGCCTCGTGGTGCCTCCGTATGCGGCGGGCAGTCAGATCGATCGTTTCATCCTCGTGTCGATGCCATGCATCCTCTGGCTCAGGTCGACCACGAGCTGGCTGCGACGCCGCGAGATCCCGATCCGACAGCTCCTCGTGGTGGGCATCGGTCCCCTCGGCAGGCACACCGGCCTGGAGATCATCGACCGCAACGACCATCGTCGCGTGCTCGGCCACCTTCGGTTCGCAGACGAGGCGATCCACGATCGCCTTCCGGGCGAGGTCCTCGGCACGGCCGCCGACCTCGAGAACATCCTCAAGAAACACGTCGTGGCCGAGGTGTTCATCGCTGGCAACGGTGACTCCCAGCGCGTGGAGATGCAGCAGTGCATCCGCGTGCTCGAGCGCTTCGGGATCCCGTTCGCGCTGCCGGCTGCGGGCTTCCGCTTCGGCCGCGCGCGCCCCGAATACGAGCGCGCCGTGGCCGACGGGTACATCCACTACCTCTGCGTCCGGCACAAGCCCGTCCAGCTCGCCTTCAAGCGCCTGTTCGACGTGGGAGCCTCGGCGGTAGCCCTCGGGCTGATCTCGCCCCTGATGGTCACGGTCGCCGTGCTCATCAAGTTCACGTCTCGCGGCGGGATCCTGTTCAAGCAGGAGCGCGTCGGCCGCCACGGGCGCCCGTTCCACATGCTCAAGTTCCGCTCCATGGTCGTCAACGCCGAGGAGCTGAAGGCGAAGCTCATGGCGATGAACGAGCAGGCCGGTCCGGTCTTCAAGATGAAGCGCGACCCGCGCATCACGCCGATCGGGCGGTTCATCAGGAAGTTCAGCATCGACGAACTGCCCCAGCTGATCAACGTGCTCCGGGGCGAAATGAGCCTCGTCGGGCCGCGCCCGCCGGTCCCGTCCGAGGTGGCGAAGTACGAGGCCTGGCAGCGTCGCCGGCTCTCGGTCCGCCCGGGCCTCACCTGCGTTTGGCAGGTGAGCGGTCGAAACGAGATCTCTTTTGAGGAGTGGATGTACCTCGATATGCAGTATATCGATCACTGGAGTCTGGCGCAGGACTTCCAGCTGATCCTGAAGACGGTGCCCGTCGTTCTCACTGGACGCGGGGCGAGCTGAGTTGCGCTAGTCGCAAGGAAACATGGACTTCGACGGCAAGCGGACGATTCTCCTGGTCGAGGACCACCCACCCGAGCGCGAGACGGTCCGCCGCATCCTCGTCGGGCAGGATTTCAAGGTCGAGGCAACGGCGGACTACCACGGCGCCGTGTCGCTCCTCTCGGCCAAGGTGCCAAGCCTGGTCTGCACGGATCTCACGTTGCCGCGCGAGTCGGGGTTCGAGCTCTGCGAGTACATCCGGGGTGACGCCCGACTGCGCTTCGTCCCCGTGCTGGTGATGAGCGATCACAGTTCGCCCGAAGACATGGCGCACGCCGAATACGTCGGCGCGAACGCGTTCTTGAAGAAGCCGTTCTCCCGCGAGAAGCTGCTCAAGTACGTCATCACCTTGCTCGACGGGCCGCACGCGAGTCGGCCGAGCGTGCGCCGCCTCCGGCGCAGCGACATGCCCTGACCAAGACGGTTCGACGGAACGGAGGTCATCGTGAAAATCGCCTCCACACTCGCCACGCTCGCTGCCCTCGCAGCGCTTCCGGTCGTCGCAGCCAGCGGCTACCTGTTCGTGCTCACCGTGCGCTCGAGCCGGTCGGGCTCGCCCGCCTACCGAGCGCCGGGCGCTCGCTTCGCGATCGTCGTTCCCGCGCACGACGAGGCGGCGGGGATCGCGGCGACCGTCGAGAGCGTGCTGGCCGTCGACTATCCGCTGGATCGGTTCGAGGTCATCGTCGTCGCCGACAACTGCACCGACGACACCGCGGCGCGCGCGTCGGCCGCGGGGGCGAAGGTGCTCGAGCGGGTCGACGCCGGACGACGAGGCAAGGGGTTCGCCCTGGCGCACGCGTTCGAGCGCATCGTGGCCGAACGGAAGGCCGACGCGGTGGTCGTCGTCGACGCCGACACGATCGTCTCGCCGAACCTGCTCCGCGCCTTCGACGCGCGCATCGCCGCGGGAGCCGGGGCGGTGCAGGCCGACTACGCCGTGCGGAACCCCGACTCCGGTTGGCGACCGCGGTTGATGGCGATCGCGCTCGGCATGTTCCACGTCGTGCGCTCCACGGGCCGCGAGAACCTCGGGGTGTCCTGCGGTTTGCGGGGCAACGGCATGTGCTTCACCACGGCGCTGCTCGCGGAGGTGCCCCACGATGCCTACTCGGTCGTCGAAGACGTCGAGTACGGAATCCGTCTCGGCGAGCGCGGGCATCGCGTGCACTACGCGGGCGAGGCCCATGTTTATGGCGAGATGGTTTCGTCCGAGAAGGCGTCGCGTTCGCAGCGCGAGCGCTGGGAACGCGGGCGGCGGCAGCTGGTGAAAGACCACGGTTTTCGCCTCCTTCGCCGTGCAGTCGCGACGCGGAGTCTGTTGCTCTTCGATCTCGCGATGGACCTGCTCGTTCCGCCGCTGTCGACGCTCGTCGCGGCGACGGTCGCGGGCGCAGCGGCATCAACGGCGCTGGCCGTCGTCACAGGTCGCCCGAACGTCGCTCAGGTTTTGTTCGGTGTGAGCGGCGTGTTCCTGGTCGCGTACGGCGTTCGCGGGTGGCAGGTCTCGGGAACGGGGGCGAGAGGTGTGGCGACGCTCGGGTACCTGCCGTTCTACATGGCCTGGAAGGCCACCTTGCCGCTTCGCCACATGTGGAACGCGAAGCGACAAACGAGACCCGCCGACGGATCGGCCGGCCCGGAGCCGGGTGCCCCTCCCGAGTGGGTGCGCACGGCGCGGGAGGCCCAGCATGGGGCCAAGACATGAGCTTGCCGTCCGTGGTCGAGGTTCTTAGGTTGTTGATCGCGGCAGGTTCACGAAGTAGAAACGTGTCCTGGTTCATGTGGCGCGCAAACTCCTTCGTGTGTGTAGCGATTGCAGCGGCCTGCGGCGCGTGCGCCGGACCGGGAAATTACGTCTGGTACAGTCAGCTCTCGCCCGCAGCGATCGCGGCTGCAAACGAGTACCTCGTCAGCGTGGGCGACACGCTCAGCGTCCGTGTCCTTGGTCACGAAGACATGAGCACGCGAGTTCGTGTCCGCTCCGACGGGCGTGTCGCAGTGCCCATCATCGGCGAGGTGAACGCGGGAGGAAAACGCCCGAGCGATCTGCGCACCGAGATCGAGGGTCGACTCAAAGAGTTTCTCGTGCTTCCGAGCGTCACCCTCAACATCGACGAGACGCTCCCCCCGAAGATCACCCTGCTGGGTGAGTTCGCGCGCCCAGGCGTCTTCCCCGTCGAGCCAAACACGTCGCTCGCAGAGGCCATCGCGCTGGGCGGCGGCGTTACGGAGTTCGCGTCCCGCGATCGCATCTTCGTCGTGCGCTCCCTGCCCCAGGCGACCCGCATTCGATTCACCTGGGACGCGGTGACGCGAGATGTCGGTCTTGCTGCCGCATTCCCAATCCGCGGCGGCGACGTCATCGTCATCGAGTGATATCAGCGTTTTACGGCTCGTAATCTCCTACGTCCATGTTGCCGCCTGTCGTCCTCGCCGCCGACTACGCCGGGACGGTGCAGGCCACCGAACGCATCGACGTGCGCGTGCGCGACACCGTGACGACCGCGGGGGCGCTGACCGTCGTTACTCCGACCGGTCAGACCGCGATCGTTCCTGCTGGGACCGTCCCGACGCCTCCCCCTGTGGCGGGCATAGATTTTGACGATCGGGCTTCGGTAACCTTGCGGGCGTACAGCCGGACCACGCAACTCTCGCTGACTTATGCCCCAACTGTGACTCTTCAGGACGCTGAGAACGGAATCAACGCGCAGAACGAGCCACTCGTGTTGCAGTCCCTGATGGGGCTCGTCGGGTGGCACTCGCGCAGTACGACGCTCCTTCTGACGGAGGGCGCGACCTACGGGACGTTCAATTCTGCCTACCAGTTCGCGCCGGGCGCGGCGCTTCCAACCCCCACGCCGGGCCAGATGGCACCGGGCCAGATGGCCCCGGCCATGGGAACTACGGCCCCCGTTGGCGGCACGACGGCGACCACCACACAGCTGGCCCCGCGCCCAATCAACGTCTATTTCGGCTCGACGCTGACATCGCTCACCTTGGCACAAAGGCTCGATCGCCGCAGTCAGTTCACCCTCGGCGCGACGTACGCGGCGACGGGCGGACTCGATGCCTCGTCGAGGCTCGCTCTCCCGACGAACGAAGGACCGCGTGCAGACGCCTCGTTCGACTACGCGTTGAGCCGAAGTCTGCACGCCGTGACGCTTGGCCACGCCGAGATGACGTCGTTCGGCCAGACTCAGTGCTACACGAATGACGGCACGCCCATTGCGTCAGCATTGTGTGAGCCTCGCGACGGCATTGCCCGCATTTCGGAGGGACTCCGAGATGCCCTGTCGCGATCGACGACAATCTCGGTCGACGCGGGGGCCTCGTACGCCCGGGTCCAATCGAGCCACGACGTGCCGTACTCCTACCACGCTTATCCGAGCCTCCAGGCCGGCCTGCTGCATGTCTTTGGCCAGCGCGGGCGCCAGACCTTTACCGCGAATGTCCTCTTCACTCCGTTGCTCGACATCAGGACAGGGTTGGTGAGCGACAGCTTGCAGGGCCAGCTGGCCCTGACCGAGAGGCTCAGCGAAACGGTGACCATCACCGCGGATGCGATAGGCGGACAGACATTTCCAACCGACGCTCCGCTGGCGGCGGAGGTCGTTCGGGGGACCACCGAAGCACGATTCCGTAGCGATCGTTTGGACAGCCTCGTCTTTATCCTGGGCGAGAACGCCCAGTGGCAAAACCAAGGAGTGCTGGGCGGATTCTTTTCGATTTTCGGGTACTTAGCGGTCGCGGTCTCCACGCGCGCGCTTCGACTGTAGGCTTGGGGGGCGTCGCCCTCTTCTTCTTGCGGGGGCGGTGACGCGATGACCACGGCATAGTAGGATTTCTTCGGTTCTCAGCTCTACTTTCCTTGCCGTGACCGTGAACGTCCGTGCCAGGAGTTGGCCCGAGAGCGCAACCCACCCCACGCGACGCGGGAGTATGCAGACGGCGATGAACGAGAGCGAGCACGTGGAGCCGGAGGGTGAAGACGGCGCCGGGGGATTCGATCTCCAGGCGGCTAAGGATCTCTTGGGCTTCGCCGTACGCGCGCCTCGGCGCCGTCCGTTTCTCGCTCTGTGCATCTTCGTCATCGTCGGAGGTCTCGGCTTGACCGTCGCGGCTACGATGCCGCGCGTCTATAACGTGACCGTGAAGCTCTTTGCCCAGCGCACGTCGGTCCTGCCCGAGGTCGGCACGCTTCGGCAGGCCCGAGAAGAAGACTACCCGATGCGGAACGTGGCCGACGTCATCCGCCAGCACGACAACATGGTCGATCTCCTCGAGCGTACGAACCTCGTCGGGCGATTCTTCGCAGAGCGCTCCCCCGCGCTGCGTCTCAAAGATCAAATCTTCGCGACCATCGGGACGCCCCTCAGCGAAGACGACAAGAAGGCGGCGGTCCTCGCCACGCTCGACAAGAAGCTCACCGTCATCGCGGACGCCGACTCGGTCACGATCAGCGTCGATTGGTTCGACGCGAAGGCCACGCTCGACGTCGCGGCGGTGCTCGAGCAGAACCTGCTCGAGGCGCGCTACGACAGTGAAGTCGCCATGATCTCGGACGCGGTCGGCGTCCTCGAACAGCACGCCAAGGCCAAGGCCACGAAGGTGGACGAGGCGCTCGCCGAGTATGTGTCGCAACGCGAGCGCTTGTTGCCCGA
Organism: uncultured Myxococcales bacterium; assembly: GCA_937902985.1. Taxonomy (GTDB): domain Bacteria; phylum Myxococcota_A; class Polyangia; order Polyangiales; family Polyangiaceae; genus Palsa-1150. The sequence continues at coordinate 21,530 of CALFNG010000104.1, read as the reverse complement.
CCCGGCCGAGCCCGACACGAGCTCGGGCATGCCTGGGCAGCGGCGTGCGCCCGTTGCCAGGCGATCGGGCGGAGGTGCTGCGGGCCCCTCCACGGACACGGATGTGGCCCGAGAGCTCGAGGAGACCCGTCAGCGCATTCGATCGCTCGAAGACGGCCGGCAACGGCAGATCGATTCGGTGCGGGATCAGCTCAGGCAGGCGCAGCTCACGCTGACGCCCCAGCATCCAACCGTCATCGGACTGCAACGAGCGTTCGAGGGCTTGAGTGAACCGTCGCCCCAGCTCGCCGAGCTCAAGGCGAACGAGAGAAAGCTCATGTCGGTCATCGTAGCGCCAGCCGCTCCACCGGCCGCCGCGCCGGCCTCAGGCGGCACGCCCGCTGCCGTCGCACCGGCGCAGCTCCCCGTGCCGTCTCCTGCAGGCTCGGCGGCGAGGCTCGCGACGGAGAACGAGGTGGAAAAAAGTCCAGCGCTCGCGCCTGCGCGGCAGCACCTCGAGTCAGTGGTCCTAGAGTATCAGGAGGCATCCAACCGGGTCGACGGAGCCAAGCTCGAGCTCGAGCTCGCGCGCCGTGCCGTTGCCTATCGCTACCGCGTCATCACGCCGCCCGAGCTGCCTCGCTGGACGAAGAGGCCCATGGGACTCATCGTCGGCGCCGGCTCTCTCATCGCGGGGGTGCTGCTCGCGCTGGTGGGCTCGACCTTCGCTGACCTTTTGGGAGGAGTCTTGCTCGAGACCTGGCAGGTGCGACGACAGCTGAAGCTCGACGTCTTGAGCGTGATCGACGGCCGGGTCGGGCACTCATGAAGTCCAGGTCATGGCGAAGAGCGCAATGAACCGAGAATCGGATCCGGCACCGTCCAATCTCGCGGTCGGCACGCCGGTCGGGAGCAGCGTATGGGACGACGTTCGCCTGCAGAAGCTGTGGCTATCGACCCAGCGACGCGAGTGGCGTTCGCTCGCGCTCGTGGGCGCCAACAACACGATCGACACGCTCTGGATCGCCGAGTTGATCGCCAACCTCGCCTGGTCCTACCGGGGCACTCCGTCGTGTGTCTTCGATCTTCGCGACATGAGCCTCCGGTTGGTGAAGCATCACGAGGAAGACGTCGCGGCGCAGGTCCGCGACGGGCAGATCGTGACGATCGCCTTGCGCTCGATCTACGAGAACCCGACGGCGGTTCCCATGGCGCGCTCGGCGGATGCCGTTCTGCTTTGCGTCGGTCTCGGTACGACCGACATCAAGTTGGCGGAGCAGACCATCACCGAGATCGGACGCGATCGCGTCATCGGGGCCATCGTCGTTCGGCCGCCGCAACCCGCGTCTCGCAAGAGGAACGGGAAATAGACGGTCAGGATCCCTGAAAACGTGCGGTGTACGGAGGCGCTCCGACGGTGCGGATCGAGATGAAGAGACTCGAGCTTGTGTTCGCGGGGATCGCCGTGTTGAGCGCTCACGGGTGCGCGCGAGATTCGCGAACGGCCCCGGGGGCTTCCGCGGCCTCGGCGGCGCCGGCTGCGACCGGCCCGAGCGAGCACGCGCCGCTGACGATCGCGGAGGCCATGTTCGACGGCGGACTCACCAACGGTTGGCAGGACTGGGGTTGGTCCGCGCGCGAGATCGCGACAGGCGGGCCCGCGCGCGTGCGTTTCGACAACTGGGGTGGCTGGACGCTCGCGAAGACCGGCCTCACGGGCAACTATGGCGGCGTCGTCTTCCGCGTGAAGGCGCCCGCCGGCGAGGCGGACTTCCTCCAGGTTCGCCTCGAGTCCGACGGCGTGAAGTTCCCTCGGATCAATATCTCGCCGAAGTACCATAAGGACGTGGGCGACGGATGGATCGAAGTCTTCGTTCCGATGTCCGAGCTCGATCCCGACGGGCTTCCCTTCGAGCGCTTCACGTTCCATGTATTTCGCTTGACGAGCAGCGACTGGGTTTACATCGACCACGTGGCGCTGACGAACGGCTCGTCCGAACCGCGTCAGGCGAAGACCTATGATCCCGGAGCGCTGTCTCGGGTTCAGCTCATCGTCGACTGCGGCTCGAAGGCGACTGCCATCGCCCCGACGGTGTACGGAATCAACTACTACCCGCAGAACCCGCCCGAACGGCAAGCGGCACAGTGGCTCCTCGGGTCGACCGCTCGTCGGTGGGGGGGAAACACGATGTCCACTTACAATTGGGAAGCCAGCGTGTACAACACGGGCGAGGACTGGTTCTACGAGAACATCGAGACTCCGTCGTATGCCGAGTATCTCAAGGGCGACGCCGCACACGAAGTGGCCAGCGCGATCACCGTGCCGATGATCGGGTGGGTCGCCAAGGACAAGGACTCGGTCTCGTTCCCGGTTTCGGTATTCGGCCCCCAAGCAGCGACCGACGCCCAGTGGCGATCCGATGCGGGCAATGGCAAGGACAAGTCAGGCAAACCGATTGCGCCCGGTGCCCCGCCGCGCGCCTACGTGAAAACGGATCCCGCCTTCGTGAAGCGGTGGGTCGAGGCCATCCGCCAGGGAGACGCGAAGAGCGGCAAGCGCAGCGTGCAGATGTACATCCTCGACAACGAGCCGACGCTCTGGAACCTGAAACATCGCGACGTTCACCCCGATCCGCTCACCTACGACGAAATCGTCAAACTCACCATCGACTACGCGACGGCGATTCGCACGGCCGATCCCGACGCCCTCATCGCCGGTCCTGCCGAATGGGGTTGGACGGGCTACATGGACTCGGCCAAGGACAGCACCGGCTCGACGTTCTTGCACCCCGATCGCCGTGCGCACGGGGACGTTCCGCTCGTGGCGTATTACCTCAAAGCTCTTGCGGAGCAGGAGGCCAAGACGGGTACACGCCTCCTGGACGTGTTCGACCTGCACGCCTATCCGCAGGGAAAAGACGTGTACAGCGATCGAGCCGATCCCAAGACCGCGGCGCTGCGGCTCCGGCAGACGCGCATGCTCTGGGACGACTCGTATGTCGACGAATCGTGGATCAAAGAGCCCGTCAAGCTCCTCCCGAGGATGCGGGACTGGATCGACCAGAACTACCCGGGACGGGCCATGTCGATCGGAGAGTGGAACTTCGGTGGCGAGAAGCACATCAGCGGCGGACTCGCGGTGGCCGAGGCCCTGGGGCGCTTCGGTCAGTTCGGAGTCACGTGGGCGTTCTACTGGACGTATCCGCCCGAGAATTCGCCGGCCTTGTGGGCCTTTCGCGCGTACCGCAACTTCGACGGGAAAGGCGGTCGGTTCCTCGATTGGTCCCAACCGACCAAAGGAACGAACGACACCGTGTCGCTCTTCGCGTCCCGCGACGAGTCGGGAGAGCACATGGTGCTGGTCGCGCTGAACCTGTCGCCCGAGACCGCCTTCACCGCCCAGGTGGACGTCACCTCTTGCGGCAAGATCGCGACCGGGAGCGCATACTCGTATGCCGGCGGCTCCGCCGGCTTCGCCGCCGATCCCCGTCCGGCGGGCACCGGCGGGTCCTTGCTTCGTGCGCTTCCCCCCTACTCGATCACGGTCATGGACCTGAGGCTCGACGATGCGCGACGTATCGCAAAGTAGCGTGTCTTCGGCCTGTCCCGCAGCTCCGCCGCGGAGTCGCGTTCGGATCGGTCGCCTCGACATCGACATCCTCAATCTCGACGAAGCCGTGGACGCGATCGGGGAACTCGTGGCGAGACGTCGCGGCGGTCTGGTCTTCACGCCCAACGTCGACCACGTCGTCCTCGTGGACGACAATCCCGCGTTACGTGAAGCCTACACGGAGGCGGACCTGTCGCTCGTCGACGGCGTGCCCGTCATGTGGGCCGCGCGGGCACTCGGGTCTCCATTGCCGGAGAAGGTGTCGGGATCGGATCTCGTCCGCCCGCTCGTGGCCCGGGCGGCCGAGCGCGGCTGGGGCATCTATTTCCTCGGAGGTCGCCAAGGAGTCGCATCCAAAGCCAAAGAGGTGCTCGAGCGGGAGTTTCCGACCGTCCGGATCGTCGGCGTGAGCTCGCCGGACATCGATCTGTCGAAGGACGCCGCCGAGAGCAGCGACGCGATCGAGGCCGTGCGTGCCGCGAAGCCGGATCTCCTGTTTCTCGCGCTCGGGGCACCGAAACAGGAGATCTGGGGGCTTCGCATTCGCGAAGCCGTGGCGCCGGCGGTCATCGTGGGCGTAGGGGCGAGCCTCGACTTCGTCGCCGGCGAGGTGAAGCGGGCGCCACGCTGGGTATCGCAGATCGGCTTCGAGTGGCTCTACCGACTTGCCCGAGAGCCGCGCCGCTTGTGGCGCCGCTATCTCCTGCGCGATCCGAAATTCTTGGCCATTGTGGTCCGGCAGGCGATCAGCCGTCGCTCGTGACGAGGTACCACTACTCGCTGGCTCTTTCGTCGTAGTATCAACCGAACGGGTAAACATGGTCCAGGAGTCCGAGGCGAGCGCCGTGCCCGTCGTGCGTGCGACGGCGATGGCCGACGCGACGCCGCAGAGGGCCGTCGATCCGCGCATTCGCGGCCGGATGCCCGCGCTCGACGGCGTCCGCGGGCTCGCGATCTTGATGGTTCTCTTCGTGCACTTCTTCGCAGACACCGTTGCGACGAACCGCTTCGAGAGAGTCCTCACGAGGGTCAGCGGTTTCGGGACCTACGGCGTCGACCTCTTCTTCATGCTCTCGGGGTTCTTGATCACGGGAATCCTCGTCGACTCGAAGGGCGGAGGGGGTTACTTCCGCAACTTCTATGCGCGCCGCGCCGTCCGGATCTTCCCGCTCTATTACGGCATTTTGATCGTGCTGATAGTCATCGCGCCGCTCGTCGTCTCCAGCCCCGCCCTTGCGGTGCTCCGTTCCAGGCAGGCCTGGGCATGGCTCTACGGGATCAATATCCTCAGCGGCCTGCGCGGAGAGTACTCGTTCCCTTACATCGATCACTTCTGGTCGCTGGCCGTCGAAGAACACTTCTACTTCTTCTGGCCGCTCGTCGTGTGGCTCTGCCCTCGGCCCACGCTGCTGCGAGTGTGCATCGGCCTCGCGTTCGCGTCCTTGATTGCACGGATGATCGCGGCATCCCTCGCCGTGAACCTGCTCGCCCTCGGCATTCTCACCCCGTTTCGGCTCGACGGGCTCTGCTTCGGCGGCGCGCTCGCCGTATATGCACGAGGGCCGGGCGGGCTCGACGCGCTCGCTCGGGCGACCCGCAAGCTGGCGATTTGGGGCGTGGTCCTGTTCGTGGTCTCGCACGCCGTCAGCGCGACCAGGCCCGACCTCTTCGGCCCGATGCGCCAGCTCCGCGCCTCGTTGTTCACCGTCTTTCTCGGGCACATGATGGTGTCCGCCCTTCGCTCCAAGCCCGGCGCGTGGCTTTCATGGCTGTTCGGACCAAAGTTGCAGTTTCTCGGTACCTATAGCTACGGGCTGTACGTATTCCATCATCTGATTTCTTACTATTATTATCGGCATCAAACCGAGTTCGTGATCGCTCGATGGGTCGGCTCTCACACGGCCGCCGTCTTTCTACAGGCGAGCGTCGGCATGGTGGTTTCGATGGGCATCGCGATCGTCAGTTATCATTTTTTTGAAAAGCGCTTTCTTCTGCTGAAACGGCGATGGGAGCCTCACAGCAAGAACGTGCGACTCCAGACGAATTGACTTTGGTCCCGGCGCCGGCAAGGGCCCGTTCGCTGCGACCGCTACCGACGGCGCGACCCGGCCGACGGCGCTCGCCGGCCAAGGTGCGCTGATCGGCCTTCGCCATCCGAGCGCGTAGGTTGCGCGATCCTTGTGCACCCAGGCGTCTTCGTCTAACAATACTGAGCGCATGCGAGTTCTCTTCATGACGCCGTTCCTGCCGACGCCGCCGCGCTTCGGCGGCCAGCGACGGCTCCACGGGCTCATGGCCGAACTCGCTCGCAATCACGAGGTTCTCGCTCTGTCGTTCGTGGACCCGTCGGAGGATGCAGCCGAGTCTATACGCGCGACTGCGGCGTATTGCGCTCGGGTCATTACGGTCCCGAACCGGCTTCTCGGAGTGCGCGGGATCGAGAAGCGTCTCAGGCAAGTCCGATCGATCTTTGCGCTGCGCAGCTACGTGTACAGAGTTCATCGTACACGCGCGATGCAGGCGGCGCTCGACCGGATCCTCGTAGAGGAAAAGCTCGACGTCATCCAGGTCGAGTTCTTCCAGATGGCGGCGTATCGGTTCGCGCGGGGCGAGGGTAGACCGCGCCTCTGTCTCGACGAGCACAACATCGAGTACGACGTCCTGCGACGTCTCGCCAACGTCGACGTCGGGAAGGCGCGTCGTGGGTACGCCGCGATTGAATGGCGAAAGGTTCGCGCCGAGGAGCGCAACACGTGGCGCCATTGCGACGGCTGTGTCGTCACCTCGGCGCGCGACGAGCAACTGCTGAAGCACGACGCACCGACGGTCCGCACTGCCGTCGTCCCCAACGGAGTCGATATCGAAGACTTCGCGCCGAGCTCCGCGCCGCCCGAGCCGGATACCGTTCTTTTCTTCGGCGCAATCAATTATTACCCAAACACCGACGGCTTGCTCTTTTTCCTGCGCGAGGCGTGGCCCCTTCTCAAGGCCCGTCGACCGGCCGCGCGTCTACGAATCGTCGGGCAGAAGGCGCCGCCGGCGATCGCGAATTGGCCGGACCCCGACGTCGAGGTCGTGGGCTACGTCGATGACATCCGCATACACATCGCGAAGGCGGCGGTGGTCGTCGTGCCGTTGAGGATCGGAGGTGGGACGCGCCTCAAAGTGGTGGAGGCGATGGCCATGGGGAAGGCGATCGTCTCGACGACGCTCGGCGCCGAAGGGATCGACGCCGAGCACGATCGCCATATCTTGATTGCAGACGGCGGCGAAAGACTCGCTGCCGAGTTGGCGCGAGTCCTGGGCGACGACGCAGTCGCACGAAGGCTCGGAGCCGCCGCTCGTCAGCTCGCCGTCGATCGATACTCGTGGCGATCGGCGGCCGGTACGCTCCTGCAATTCCACGGGCAGATCGGCGCGCGAGTCGCGTGACCGCAGTGGCGTGCGCTGATCCGTGATGCGGATCGCGCGACCGATGCGATCGCCGCGAACCCGTTTGCAGCCTGGGCCAGATGGTTGGTCACGCATACGCCTTGTCGTGATGGCGCGGCGACTTGCGCGCCCGGGTGTCGTTGTCTAATGTCTCGTCGTGCGGCGTGTGACGACCATTATGCTGTTTTTGCTCCTGGTCAACGACCGGTCGGCAGCGGCGACCTACGACCAGTACGTGTTCGTGGCCTTCGGGTGGGTCCAGGACCTTCTGTTCAACACGGTCGCTATCGTGAGGCCGTTCGACCTCGCCGTGGCGATCATGCTCGTCGTCGCATTGGTCAAGAGGCGGAACAAGGCGCCGCTCGTTCGCCCGATGCGGAACGCACTCCTGCTCCAAGTCGCCACTATCCTTCTGTGGTTCGTCTATGGCGTCGTCACGGGCGGGGACGCTCGCAGCGCCTGCTGGCAAGTCTACCTGTTGCTGACCTCGGCGCTCTTCGCGTTCCTGCTGGCGGCCACCTTCGAGACCGTTGAGCAGTTCGCGATCTTGGGGAGGGTCATCGTGGCGGCGGCGCTCTATCATGCAGCAGTCTGCTGGTGGTTTTATCTCGGCGCATTCAAGAACATCAACCCGCCTCCCGAGTACGTAACCTGTCACGACGATACCGTTCTCTGGGTCGGCGCCATTCTGACCCTGATCGCGCACGCCATCGACAAGCATAGTCTAAAGACGACGATCCTCGTCTTCGCGGCGATCGTGTTCATCGTCGTCGCGATCCAGTTCAACAATCGTCGCCTCGCGTGGGTCAGCCTCATCATGGGCATCGTCGAGGGCTTCGTGCTGCTTCCGCGGGGTCGGACTCGGCGCCGGGTCGTTCGAGGTGTGGCCGTGCTCGTTCCCATCGTGCTGCTCTACGGCGTCGTCGGTTGGGGGCGGACGGAGCAAATCTTCCGTCCGCTGAAGGCCTTCGAGACCGTCTCCGTCGGGGAAGACGACTCGACGAAGGCACGCAACATGGAAAATCTAGGCCTTATCGCCACCGGCAACGCCAGCAACGCGTTCGCGGGAACGGGGTGGGGCCACGGATACATCGAGGTCTCGAACAAGTATGCCATCTACGATTTCGAGCTTTGGCGCTATATACCTCACAACGGTTTCCTCGGGCTGCTCGCCTTCACCGGGGCCCTGGGGTTCATAGGCTTCTGGCTAGCGTTCCCAACCGCGATGTTCCTGAACGCGCGAGTGGCCCGGTTCGGCGAGACGTCCAGGGGCCGCACGGTCGGTCTCGTCGGCGCGGCGCAGATGCTGGTATGCGCCAATCAGATGTACGGCGACATGGGCTATTTCTCGTACCGAACGATGTACATCCTGGCCGGCAGTTACGCGGTTGCCATGAGGTTGCCGGCGGTCACGGGGGTCTGGGCCGAGCCAGTCCGCGCGCGAAAGTAGAGTCGTACCCGTGGCGAAACTCATCGTCATTTCGATCTTGCTAGTGACCGTCGTGGCTTCGACGTGGCTGTCGTCATCGCGCCTCGCGCGGTCAGGGCTTCGCCGCACGCAATGGATCACCGTGGCCTTCGTGTTCGTGTGGGCATACATGTGCCTGAGCTGGTATCCCCAGCTCGTTCCTGTCGAGGCCGGCTACAACCGAGAGGCACCGAAGTAGACGCTCGAAGTGCGAGCCTCAGCGGTCGCCGCTGCTCGTGGTCGTCGGCGACGACTCTCCGGAGAGGAGCCCGAACGTGAAGCTCGGGCTGCGTGCACGAACGGTCGGCGGTCGCGTCGAGCCGGCCGCGCCGTGCTGTGGACCGTCGCGACGACATGGCGATCCGCGTCCGTTTCGCCGAGGCGTGTAGGGGGGGCCTCTCCTGCCCGCGAACCCACGAGAGGGTGGGCGATTGGCCGTGCCGAAAGCCCCCGCTTTGCGTAGTATCGCGGCCGTGCCGGGTTCGCGTTTCGGAGGCGTCTCATGCTCGTGGGCGAGGTCTGAGATGGCGCTCGTCTCGTGGCCGGCGGGCCGACCCAAGGGCGCCCGTTCGAAGCGACGTCCGGCGTCGCGCTGGCAATGACCGAGGCAGGCCTGGGAGCAGGGCCGCAATCGCCGCAGGGCGGTGCGCCGTCGAGCAAGGTGCTCGCGAACGAGGTCGCGATCGCCATAAGGAACGGCATCAAGCTGGGCGGCTCTCTGCTGATCACGTGGTCGGTAGCCCTCATCATCAAGTTCCAGATTCCGCAGCACCTCGGTCCGGTGCGACAAGGCTACTTCGGCTTCGCCGAGAGCTTCGCGACGATATTCTTCTCCGTCCTGGGTCTCGGCGTCGACACGTACGTGGCGCGAGAGGTGCCTGTCCGGATCGAGCACGCGTCGGACTTCATCGGGGGCGTCTTCGCGCTGCGTTCCATGCTGAGCACAGTGATCTTCGCGATCATGGCGACGACGCTCTGGGCGACCGGACGGAGCGGCGAAATCCAGCTCGCGGCCGCGGTTTTCGGCGTCACACAGGTGCTCATCTGCTTCAACGCCACGCTCGCCGCCGTGCTTCAAGCGACCACCCACGTAGGCAGGCTCGCCGTCGCGAACGTCGTCGCGAAGATCCTCTGGGGCATCGGGCTGCTCGTCGGGCTGCACTACAGCGTCCCGCTCTACATGCTCGCGCTTCCTATGGCCGTCTCCGAGCTCTTGCGCACGGCTGTCCTGGTGCCAGCCTCGCGGGTGGCGGCGAATCTCCGATTTCGTATCGACGCCGCGATTTCGCGAGACGTCATTCGAACGAGCATCCCTTTCTTCGTGAATTCACTGGCCGTCACCTTCGGAAATAACCTGGCGCTGAGCGCGCTCGAGTTCATTCGTCGGGACGAACGAGAGGTGGGATGGTTCGCCGCGGCCCAGAACCTGGGCTCGCTCGCTATGCTGATGTATCCGCTCCTCGCCTGGATCGTCATGCCCATGCTCTCCAGAGCAAAAGCTCGATCCGAGGCCGAGATGATGCTTATCTTGCAAAGAGCCATCGAAGGTCTGCTGGTCACGATCTTGCCCTTGACCACGCTCATCTCGGTCGGGGCGGGGATCTTCGTGAAAGTGGCGTTCGGCGCAAAGTTCTTGCCCGCGGAGACCGGTCTTTCCATTCTGTCTCTCGTATTTCTTTTGACCTATCTGAACATCATGTTCGCGACAGCGCTCTTCATCACGAATAAGTCGTGGTCCGTGACCACGATCTCCGTCGCTTCAATCTTCGTTCTAGCCTTGTTCATGCTCATCTTCGTCCCGATCGGGAGGATGGTGTTTGGAACCGGCGGCGAGTGCGCGGGGGCGGCCATAGCGACCATCTTGAGTGAGCTCTGCGTCGTCATCGCAATGCTATTCCGGATTGGCCTCGAGCCCATGGATCGCCGGAACGTGGAGGTTCTCGTCAAGAGCCTTGGGATATCGTTCGTGGTGATTGTCATTGACCGCTTCTTGCGGGTCCTCCCCCTCGGCGTCGTGCGTCTCGCCATCGACATGACCATCTACGGCAGCTTGGCACTGGTGCTGGGCGTCGTCCGCCTGACCGACGTACGTCGCGTCGTCAAAGTTGTCCGGTCGCGACGAGCCGAGTCGCGCAGTGGCTAGAGCGCAGAGGCAAGTGGCGCGTCGGTTAATACGACCTTGCAGGGTCTGGGCCGCCAGGCGATAAGTCATCCATGATCGAGAACGCCGCCGCTGCCCCCTTCGAGACCGCGCGCGAACGACGCTGGATGGTTGCGGTCGTAGCGCTTGCGATCTTCGTCCTCTTTCCATATCGGCACTTTGCGGGAGACGACGCGTACATCTCTTTTCGCTTCGCCCAGAACCTGGCCACGGCGCACGGGTTCTCTTTCAACCCCGACCAGCCTACATACGGCTCCACGTCACCGCTCTGGGTTGGCCTCCTGGCGGCGACGGGCCGTGCCGGCTTCTCGATCATCGACGGCGGGCACCTGCTCGACGCACTCAGCGCGCTCCTTCTGATCCCGGTGTTTTTTCGGTTGAGCGGCGTTTACATCGCGTCCCTTCACATGCGAGTGCTCGCGTCCGCGCTCCTGATTCTCGACCCATGGTTCGTCCGTTGGGCGATGAGCGGCATGGAGAACGTGCTGGCGCTCCTTCTCCTGTGCGTGGTGATGCTCGCGCAACAGCGGCAGCGGGGGAGGGCCGGCGTCAGCGTGATCGCTCCACTCTGCTGCGGCCTGGGAATTCTCACGAGGCCCGAATTCGCTGTGTTCGGTGCGCTCCTGTTCGTCGACACCATCGCGTTCGAGAAGACGTATCGCACGAAGAAAGTGGCAATCTATTCCCTCGTCGGCGCGATGGTCATCATGCCGTGGCTCGTCTACGCGTGGGCGCACTTTGGGACGATCGTTCCCAATACCATAACTGCCAAAATCAGCAGGAACCGGGGCGCTTCGCTGTTCGGGACGCTCAAATATTTTGGGAGTTTCTTCACGTTCGAGGCAACGGGCCTCGCGTTGGTCCTGCTGCTCGAGTTCAAGCGGATACTCACGGTCCTTCGCAATCCGGAAGGTCAATCGCGGTGGTTTCTGCCCGTCTCGTGGATGCTCGCGCTCCCGACGTTTTATGCCGTCGGGGGCGCACCCGTTGCCGGCCGATACCTGCTCCTTGGCTTGCCCGCGTACCTTCTCCTGGGGGTCCGAGGGTGGGAATTGCTCCTCGCGCTCGGCGCGCGACAACCCTGGGTGCGCGCGACGGTCGTCGCCTTCGTAGCGCTTACGCTCGCGCTCGTCATGGACGTACAAGCTCGATACGACTGGTATCTGACCAAGTGGCCCGAAGGGATGAGTCCCCGCTTGGTGGAGCTCGCCCGATGGCTGCGAGCGAACGCGGGACCTGATGACCTGATCGCCGCCGATCAAGTTGGGGTTCTCGGCTATTTCTCCGAGCGCCGAATTCTAGACGTCGCCGGGCTGATCTCGCCGGAGATGCAGCCCGCCCGCCGCCAGGGCGAGAAGGCCATCTGGGAGGCCGTACGGAGAGCCGACCCGCAATGGATCATCGCGCTCGACGACAAGGCCCACCTCGTCAGCGTCGTGCCGGACCTCGCGAGTCTCGAGTTGGTCGACGTGTACGAGATCCAGCGCGAGGGTGCGCAGAGCGCCGGCGGCACGCTCGCCTACAAGCTGTTCCGCACGGGCTGGCGCAAGGACGATTGACTGCCCTTGTTCGTCTGGATCGGTTCCCGCGCCATGCCTTTGTTCCCTACCGTTTGCCGGCTCGAGGGGTCGAGCGCAGACTCCAAGCGCCCTCGTCCTTAGGCCACCTTCGGCGCTTGCTGGGGCGAGTTGACGCGTTGCACGGCGCCTCGAGTTTCCGGTATGCTACGCCATTCCATATCCATTACTGCGGGTACCCTATTATTATGCGCCTTTTCCGACGTAGCGGTGGTTGCTCTTCCGTAGCGCTGGCGGTGTTCGTGGCAGGCTGTGGAGGCGGGGGCAGCGCTGCTCCGCAGCCGGCCCGCGACGGCTCGGTGGAGGGCCTGGATGGGTCCTCCGAGGCGATGACGTCCGGCATGGACGCGGGGCCAGGTGCGAACGACGGCGCGTCGGCCGATGGGGCCGTGATTGCGCCACAGCAGGTCGGCCCGCACATCGTCGTCGATCAATTCGGCTATCGGACGAGCGCCGAGAAGATCGCCGTCATTCGCAATCCGAAGACCGGTTTCGACTCGGACGCCTCTTTTGGTCTAGGTGGAAAGTACGCCCTCGTTGACAGCGCCTCTGGCCAGACGGTGCTCGAAGGCACGGCTACGTTCTGGGGCGGCGATGCCGGCGCCGTCGATCCGTCGTCGGGCGATCAGAGCGGCCGGTTCGACTTCTCGACCGTCACGACGCCGGGCTCCTATTACGTGCTCGAAGAGATGTCGAGCGTGCGTTCGAGCGCCTTCAAGATCGCCGACAGCGTCTACCAGGACGCGCTCGTGCAGGCCGCGAGGGTGTTTTACTACCAGCGTGACGCCGCGAAGCCGGCTGCCTACGCGGGCGCGGGTTGGGCCGACACCGCGGAGCACCCGCAGAACGCGCAGTGCAAGCTTTACACGGCAGTCGACGCTGGGGCCGCGACGAGGGACCTGCACGGCGGATGGTTCGACGCGGGCGACCAGAGCAAGTACACGATTTTCATGGCGAACAACGCGATCGAGTTGCTACGCGCCTATTCGGAGACCCCCAGCGCCTTCACAGACGGTACGAATGTGCCCGAGTCGGGGAACGGCGTGCCTGACGTGCTCGACGAAGTGAAGTGGGCGCTCGACTGGCTGTCGCTGATGCAGAACCCCGATGGGTCGGTTCTCAGCATCGTGAACAACGCAGGCGCCAGTCCGCCGTCGGCGGACAGCGCGCCGTGCACGTACGGGCCGGCGTCGACTTCGGCCACCATGGCCGCGAGCGCCGCCTTCGCCTATGCCTCGCGAGTGCTCGGCGCCAGCGGCGCGGCGACGACCGCCTACCCCGGCTATGCCGCTGGGCTCGCGACGCGCGCGACCAATGCATGGTCGTGGGCGTCCGCGAATCCGGCCGTCACGTTCGACAACACGGCCGCGGGCCTTGGTGGACGCGAAGAAGAGGTCGATGCCAACGGACAGCTCTACCAAGCCCTCCAGGCTGCGGTGTTCCTCTTCGAGATGAACGGCGGAGCCGCCTACCAGGCCTTCTTCGACGCGAACTACACGCAGTTGCCGACGACGCTCGATCCTTTCGCGATGGGGCCGCTCGACACGGCGCTCGAATACACCCGGAGCGCAGGCGCGACTCCGGCGGTCGCCACCGCGATCATCTCGAGCTTTCAGTCGCGCCTCGCCGCGTTCCCGAACTTCGCCGCCCAGCACGCGAACGCTGACCCGTACCTCGCTCCCTTGCAGACGTACCCCTGGGGTAGTAACGGCGCGAAGGCCGGCCAGGGCAACATGTTCTTCGACGTCGACGAGTACGCGCCGGCCGATGCCGGCACGCCGTCCATCGGCTCACTCTACGCCGAGCGGTACATTCATTACCTGCACGGCGTGAACCCGCTCGGCCTCGTGTACCTGTCGAACATGGGGGCGCACGGCGCCACGAACTCCGTGTCCAGGATCTTCAGCCTCTGGTTCACCCCGTCCTCCCAGTGGGCTGCGGCCGGGGCGTCTGCGTACGGGCCGCCGCCCGGGTTCCTTTCTGCAGGGCCGAATCCCACGTACTCCTGGGACGTCTGCTGCCCTACGGGATGCGGAAGCCCGGAGAACGACGCGCTCTGCGGGGCGGCTCCGCTGGCTCCGCCGGCGGGGCAACCGATCCAGAAATCGTATCGGGATTTCAACAGCTCGTGGCCACTCGACTCGTGGCTAGTCTCCGAATCGAACGACGGGTACGAGGTGCAGTACATTCGGCTCCTTTCGAAGTTCGTCCACTGAGCTTCCTCGCGGTCGCCCCGCGCGTCCTCGAGCGCCAGCCGGGCGTCGACTGGCCGATGGTCCAGGAGTTCTATGCGGGGGCCGGCGAGCCGATCGACAGCCTGTCGGGGTTCGCCGACGCGAGCAAAGGTCTCTTCGTGGTCCGCGGCAGTCGCTAGCTGGTCCAGTGGCCGCGTCAGGCGGGCGTCGGTATCTGCTTCGAAGATGCGCCCGTATCCGAGGCGCTGGCCGCAAGCGTCCGTCGCTTGTGCGAGCTTTCCGGTTACGTGGGCGTCTTCGAGGCCGAGTTCATTCGCGCGTCCACGGATCCGCGCCTCATCGACTTCGAGCCGCGTTTCTTCGGGCAGATGGGGTTCGACGTCGTGCGCAGGCTGGCGGCGCCTTGGAATGACCTACCTCCCTCGCGGCGATCGGCGACGTCGCGCGGCTCGAAGCCACGGCCGAGGCAGCACGGTACTGGCCGCTATCCGCAAGGATTGAACGCCGCGCGGCAAAGTCCGCCGCATGATTTCGAGGAGTTTTCGGGCCCGGAGCGGCGTCTCCCGCCGTCGACGGCCCAGGATTCGCATTCCTCGCGTGCATGGCATCGGCACTCACCTTCGAGCTACCGGGCGGGGCGAGAAAGCAGGCGCTCGAAAGGAAGAGCGATGCCGAGCGCGCCCGTCCCCAGGTCTCCGCCAAGCTTCCGTTGCTGACGCGAGCGGTTCGCGCGCTGAGGAACGAGCTGGAGGTGTCGCCGCGCCAGGTGGCTAGCTACGTGATCTCGCGCAGCTTTCCCCAGTTTGCATTCAATCGCACGCGAACCGCACTGCTCCGGGCGGCGGGGATCTCCATCGGCCCCCGGACCAGCATAATGGGAACGCTGCACATCACCGGGCAAGGCTCGCCCTCGCTCCTCTCGTTCGGTCGTTCCACGGCGGTGTCGGGACCGTTGCACATCGACCTCGGCGCCCAAGTGTCGATCGGCGACCGCGTTCATTTCGGTCAAGAAGTCATGCTCTTGACGATGGACCACGAGTTTGGCTCACCCGAAGAGCGCTGCGGTCGCCTGACGTCGGCTCCGATTCGCATCGAAGACGGCGTATGGATTTCGTCACGTGTGACTATTCTCCCCGGCGTGACGGTAGGGCGCGGATCCGTGGTAGCGGCCGGTGCCGTGGTCACCCGCGACGTGCCTCCGAACAGCATCGTCGGCGGCGTCCCCGCCCGCTTGATCCGAGACCTCGACGACGACGCGCCAAGGAGCCTTCGCCGCCTTCGCGCCCGGTCCGCGAGCAAGGGCTGAAGTACAAACGCGCGCGAAACCTGGGCACGCACTCGGGCGAGGGTGAAGTCGCCTCCGGCGTTGGGGGGGGGACGAAGTGCCCCGGGGCGCCGCTTGACAAGGCGCCCGGCCGCCGGTCTGCTTACGGTATTCTGAAGACCGAGGGCGGAAGTCGATGAGCGGGATGGCGTCCGCGCTCGTAGCCCCTGGGGCGATCGTCGCCGGCAAGTACAGACTCGACGCCATCGTCGGCGAAGGCGGCATGGGCTCGGTTTGGTCGGCCACGCACACCGGCCTCGGGCAGGCCGTCGCCATCAAGTTCATCTCGAAAGAGTTCGTCAGCTCGTCGGAGGCGCTGAGGCGCTTCGACGCCGAGGCCAAGGCCGCGGCGCAGCTCCGCTCACGGCACGTCGTTCAGGTCTTCGACAACGGAACGCTCGAAGACGGCACGCCCTACATCGCGATGGAGCTCTTGCGCGGCGAGAGCCTTCACGGTCGCGTGCATCGCGCGGGCCCGGTGCCGGTCCCCGAGGCGGTGGAGATCCTCGCGCAGTGCTGCAAAGCCCTGGGCCGCGCCCACGCCGCGGGAATCGTTCACCGCGACATCAAGCCGGACAACATCTTCCTCGCCCAGTCGACGGACGACGAGGCCCTTCTCGTCAAGATCCTCGACTTCGGGATTGCCAAGTTCGCGACCGGCCCGAACGACCACTCCTCGACCCGCACGGGCGCGGTGTTGGGCACGCCGCTTTACATGAGCCCGGAGCAAGCGCGGGGGCTCAAGTCCATCGATCACCGGACGGACATCTATTCGCTGGGCCTCGTGGCGTACACGATCTTCACCGGGAATCTCGCGTTCTCCAGCGAGTCGTTCGGCGACCTCCTGCTCCAGATCTGCACGGCCCCGCTGCCCAGCCTCTGCTTGAACGCGCCGTGGCTCCCCGGGTCGATGGAGCTCTGGTTCCAGCGGGCTTGCGCGCGCGAGCCGGAGCACCGGTTCGCGTCGGCCCAGGAGTTCGCCGACGGGCTCCGTGCCGCCTGCGACGGCCCGTACCGCGGGTCGGCCATGCCTGGCGCGGTCGTGCAAGCCGGCGCGGGCGGGGGCACGCTCGGCAGCGCTGGCGTCGGCAGTCGCGCGCAGGCCGTCTCCGTCGGAACCGACGCGAGCATGAGCCGGAGCGGGCAGCTGGTCACGGCGGGGTCCGTTCCCAAAGGGAAGGGGGCGCTCATCGCGCTGGCCTGCATCGCGCTCGCGGGCGGGCTCGCGATCGCAGCGCTTCTGGCGTTCGGGCGACGCGCGCACACCACTGACGCTGGCGACGCTCGCGAGGCGCCGGCCCCTGTCGTCGCGGCCTCCACAATGGTGGCCGTCGCCCCTGCGGCGCCGGCCGTGTCGCTCGCGCAGCCCGGAGAGGTGCCGCCGGTCGCGCGCGAGAGCGGCAACGGCAACGGCAACGTGAGCGCGACTCCCGAAGACGCCGCCGCGCATGCGGCCGCTCGCGCACAGGCCCACCCGCAGGCGCAAGGTCATGCCGCGGGCCCGACCGCCAGCCCGACGCGTGGTCCTGGCCCGACCCCGCCTCAAGGTAGCGGCAGCAAACCGATCGATCTCGGCTACTGACGCGGCGCGTATCCGCGTTGACACTGTCTTGGTGTTCGCGTGAGTATACTCGGAGCTTTGCACACTCCAAGCCGCCATCGAACCACGCGGAGGGCGCTCGGAGCGTGGCCCGTCTGCATCCTCGGCGTTCTCGTCGCCGGCTCGGCGGGAGCCCAGACGGTGTCTCCCGAAGACGTGGCTGCGGCGCGATCGCTCGGCACCGACGGGACCCGCCTCGCCGACGCGGGCGACTGCAACGGCGCCATACCCAAGCTCGAAGCGGCCGAGAAGCTCTTTCACGCGCCGACCACGCTCGATCGACTGGGCGAGTGCGAGATCAGCGTCGGTCGCCTCGTCGCGGGGACCGAGGACCTGAATCGCGTCGTTCGCGAGCCGCTCGCCGCCAGCGCGCCGCCGGCCTTCCTGGCCGCGAAGAAGCGCGCCCAGGCGGCGCTGACGGCCGCTCTGCCTCGCATCGGGAATCTGAAGATTCACGTCGACGGGCCGACCGCAGACAAGATCGCCATCACGGTCGATGGCGTCGCGGTCTCGTCTGCGTTGCTCGACGCCGACCGCCCGACCGACCCCGGTGCTCACGCCGTCAGCGTCTCGGCAACGGGCTACAAGGCGGACACCGAGAACGTGAACGTTCGTGAAGGCGCGGAGTCGACGGTCTCGCTCAAGCTCGAGATCGACCCGACGGCGGTCGCCGTGGGGGCGCCCCCGCCGGGCGAAGCGGCGACGCCTGCCCCATTCACGGCAACGACGGCGTCTGCGCAGGTGTCTTCGGGATCCAGCGCTCCGAGCCGCGGGCCCGCGATCGCAGCGTTCGCTGTCGGGGGCGTCGGGCTGCTCGTCGGAACCGTGTTCGGCGTCCTCGCTCTCGGCTCGAAGTCGACGCTCGACAGCGAGTGCGCCAACAAGACGTGTCCTGCCAAGGCGCAGTCCGACATCGATTCCCTGAGCTCGAAGGCCACGATCTCCACGGTCGGCTTTGGCGTGGGCATCGCGGGCGTCGCGGTCGGTGCGATCTTGCTCGTCGTGCAGCACGGGAGCGAGAAGTCAGCGGCCACCTGGCACGAGGTGCCCCGGCCGGTCTGGTCTCCGTGGATCGGGGTCGGCACGGCCGGCGTCGGGGGGACGTTCCAGTGAGCGGGTCGCAGACACGCGGTTCGACGCTCGCCGTCGCGATCGCTGCGATCGCTGCGTTTGCCATGGCCGGCGCCGCGAGCGGATGCAACCTGATCGTCGGCTCTGGCGACTACGTCGTGGACGCGGCCGTCGGCGGTGGCGACGACGTCTCGCAAGCCAAGCCAGGCGACGGCAGCGTCGGCGGCGACGACGGGGGAACGACGGTCCGTGAGAGTGGCATGCTGGCTGACGCTCCGACGATGCCGGGCGAGAACGACGCTGGCTCGGACGCGGCGTTCGTCTTCGAAGGGGGCACCCCGCTCGAGGCCGGATCGACCGTGTCCTGTGGCGCAGACGGCGGGCTCGTCCAGGGCGGGCAGGCCAGCGGCGCGGACTTCCAGAAGCTCGTCGACACCTGCGTCAAGGCCGTCAACTGCGACCCTGGGATCTTCCCGGTCAACGTCTCCGACTGCATCACGACGAACTATCTCCAGGCCATCGGTTCGGTCGCGTGCCTGTCGACGATCACCGATTGCACCGGCTACTATGGGTGCACGGGCGAACGGGCCGCGAGCCCCGCCGACTGCTCGGGCAAGGGGACCACCGGCTTCTGCACCGGAAATGTCGCGACCACCTGCTCCGGCGACAAGTTCATCGGTGCGGTGGAGAACTGCGACAAGGTGGGCGGAACGTGCATGGTGCATCTCGACGACACCGGAACGACCGTCGCGTCGTGCGCCGTCGTTCCGAACTGCACCGAAACCGACAACGTGGATCACTGCTCGGGCAACAAGGAGTACGAGTGCTTGAGCGGCGTCGGATACGGCGAGGATTGCACGGGCCTCAACGCAACGTGCCTGGACAAGGGAGGCGGCGCGTCCTGCTACTTCAATGCCCCGTCGTGCCCGAGCGCGGGCTCGACCTGCGCGAATGGAGTCCTCAACTCGTGCAGTTCCGACGGCACCCAGGAGTTCGCATACCAGTGCTCACGGGCGGGGCTGTCGTGCCTGGACACGGCCAGCGACGTCGCCTGCGTCGCTCCTGGGTGTGGCCCGCCGTCGGTGTCGTCGTGCACGGAGTCGTGCGGAGCCGACGGAATCACAGCCGAGGTCTGCATCGGCGGCGCACCGTTCTCGATCGACTGCACGAAGCACGGCTTCAACCAGTGCGATTACGACAGCTTCGACGGATACGCCTTCTGCATCTACTGAAGGCCGGGGGGAGGGGCCGCCGTGGCCGTCCGAGGGTCACCCTAACCCTGCTGGGCGACGCTGTCCTCGCGGGCCTGCGCGACGAGTGAGCGCCCGGCGTCAGCCTTTGCCGGGAACGCGGTGCCGGACGCACCCGGCCTCGACGAGCACGCGGCGGCGCGCCAGGTCGTGCAAGAGCGTGCCCTCGTAAAAGGCGCGCATCGTCTTCTTGCGTACGGCGGGGACGCTTCGGCCGTTCACCGACTTGGTCGTGTCGGCGGCGACGCAGAAGAAGAGGTTCACTTCGCGAACGGTGAACCAGCGGCCGAGCGCGCCCGCCAGGGGGCCGCGATCGACCATCTGGTTGCCGCGAGCCGTGATGATGGCGTGCATCTCGTCGGCCGAGAGCGTGTCGCCGGCGCTCGCGAAGAGCGCCTCGAACGCGGCGTCGTCGACGTCGCCGTTCCGGTCGAAGGTGCCGCTGTCGTACGGGTGCTTCCCCAGCGCGATGCGGTCGATGCGGATGACCATCGAAGGCCGGTTCTGGGTCACGTACCCGAGCATCCCGTTGATGATGAGCGACAGGATGATCCGAAGCGACCACGGCACGCCGAGGCGGCGCATTCCGTCGCGCGTCTGGGCCAGGGTGATGACCCCCGTGCCTTCGGGATCGAAATACGAAACATGCCGCTCTAGCGCGGTCGGCCCCATCCCCATCAACCGTTCACGATACTCCCTTTTCCCCTCCTCGTTCGTGCTTTTGGGGCGTGCCCCGCCAGGGCCAGGCGAGGGAGATTGGCCGCAGAGGGAGGCAGCAGAGGGAGGAGAGGGAGGAGAGGGTCGAAGAGCTCTCTCCGAGCGCCGGCAGGCTACAAGCTCGTAGAGCGAGCGCCGACGTCAGTCGAAACCGGGCGCGCTCATCGCGAGGCAGCGCTCGACGTTCGCGACGCCTTGCTCCTCGAAGAACCCTCGGCTCCTCGTCATCATGTCGGCTCCTATCGAGCCCCCGGTGAGCTGGCCCCGGCGATAGCGCGCGCAGGCGCCGAGGTAGCCGAGGTCTGCGGCCTCCAGGAGAGGGATGGCGACGTCGAGCGATTCGAGGGCGCGCTCCAGGTCGCCGCGCGCCGCGTGCGCTCCCGCGAAGACGAGGTGGCCCATTGGAGGCGCATAAGGGACCTTCTCGCGCACGAGCTTTCGCGCGTAGTGCTCGGCCGCTCGAAGCGCCCGCGATCGATCGTGGCCCTGCGCCGCCGACGCCACGGCCGAGAGGCCGCGCTCGTAGCCCGCGAAGGCGCGAATGACTGCGACGCGCACGAGGTGCGACCCGTCGAGCACCGGCGAGACGCGCTCGACCCGCTCCCACGCCGCCCGCCCGTCGCCCTTGTAGCGCTCGACCGAGCACGCCGCGATGAACTGGCCGAGCTCGGCGGTGCCCGCGGCCGCCGCGCTCGCGTACTGCGTTACGCGCCAGGCCGCGTCGACGTCGTCGGCGACGATGTGCGAGACGCATGCGGGGTAGGTGAGGTGCGTCAGCGCGAACAGGTCGTCGCGCGCGCGCGCCTCTTCGAGCGCGGTGGGGATTCGCGACGACGCCTTCCGGAGCTCACCGCTCAAGATGAGGGCGTTGCACGTCCAGACTTCGGTATGCGCCAGCTCCCAGGCCACGGCGCGGCAGCGCAAACGCAGGATGGCGTCGGCCTCTCCGAGCTTGGCCTTGGCGCTCCGCCACTCGCCCAGAAAGAAGTGGACCATGCCGGCGACGAGGTGTGCCAGCGCGTGACCGTGCGGGTCGTCGACCTGCGCGGCCATGCGCTGGGCCGCCCGCACCAGCTCGTCGGCGCGACGGCGGCCGGCCTCTCCGCGCGTGGCGGCGTTGCTGGCGGCCACGGCGAGCGCGCGCCC
>CALFNG010000103.1 GCA_937902985.1 uncultured Myxococcales bacterium | reverse complement strand
GCCCGCGAGCCCCGCTCGCAGCTCCGCGACCGCCGCCTTCGCGCCCGCCATCGTCGGCCGGCGCGCCGGGTCGCGTTCGAGCATCGCGTTGACCAGCGCGTCGAGCGACGACGGCAACTCCGGGCGGAGGGCAGTCGGGGGCGGCGTCGCCTCGAAGAGAATCCTGGCGATGACCGTCACCGGATCCGTCCCCGGGAAAGCGGGCGCGCCGGTGAGGCACTCGTAGAAGATGCACCCGAGCGCGAAGACGTCGGCCTTCGCGTCCACCGACCGGGCGTTCCGGATCTGTTCGGGAGCCATGTAGCGGGCGGTCCCGACGTAGTCGCCGGTCGCGGTGACCCCGCTCGCCATGGTCATTCGCGCCACGCCGAAGTCGACGACGACCGCCTGGGAGACGTCGCTGCCCGCCAGCATCACGTTGCTCGGCTTGAGGTCCCGGTGAACGACGGCGCTCGCGTGCACCGCCTCGAGCCCCGACGCCAGGCGCTCGACGAGACCCAGCGCCTCGAGTGGCGAGAGCCCGTGCGTCTCGAGCCGCTGCTCGAGCGTCTCGCCCACGATCCACTCCATGACGATGAACGGTCCCTGCTCCTCGGCGATCCCGTGGTCGATGTACCGCACGACGGCCGGGTGGCGAACCTCGGCCAGCGCGTAGGCCTCCCGGAGCAGTCGGGCGCGAGCGCGGGCGTCGGCGAGGACGCGGAGGTCGGTGTCGGCCGGCAGCGTCTTGAGCGCGACGGGGATCTGCTCCACGAGGTCGCTCGCCTGGTAGACGGTGCCCATCCCCCCCGCGCCGACGTGGCGGACGATCCGATAGCGCCCGGCGATGAGATCACCTTGTCGCACGCCGTTTGGGCGTACGCCAATGGAACCGGCTTTGCTACAGTCCAGGCGATCGAGGTGATCGCGATGACTTCCCGACCGAAGGCCGCCCCCCGCGCCAGCCTTGCCGCCCTCGCGTGCGTGCTCCTCGCGGCCGCCGGCTGCGGCTCGTCGTCGAGCGCGACCACGCCCACGCCCTCGCCCACGACGCGCGTCTTCGTCGGCGAAGTCACCGGCACCGACGCCCAGGTCGCGGTCATCGCGACCGCCACCCACGCGCGCCTCTACTTTTGCGGCGGCGACGCGTCGTTCGACACCAAGACCCACTGGATTCCGTCGGCCACGCTCGGCGGTTCGCAGCTCACGCCGTCTCCTGCCGACAGCGGAGGCTGGTCGGTTGCCGGGCAGCTCGACGAGAGCGGCGCCAACGGGACGGTCGTCATGGGCGCCGCGGGAACGTTCTCGTTCCACGCCAACCCCGTCGTGGAGGCGACGATCGCGGGTCTCTACGAGGCTCAGGGCCCGTGCGGGCACCTTGGCGTCATCGTCTCGCAGGCGTCGCCCGCGGCGGCCGCCACCAGCCAAGGCGCGTGCTTGCCGGCGGTCGGCATGGGAATGGCCAGCGTCGAGCAGGTCAACCCGATCCACCCGGTCGAACGCACGACCGACGGATCGATTGCCGTACTCGTCAGCGGCATGCAGGTGCTCGTGCGCGCTGCCGCGGCCCCGGCCGAGTGAGGCGAGCGCATCCGCGCCCACACGCGACGGGCCTAGGGAGAAACTCCGGGCGCGTTGGGGGGCGGTTATGCCTCCGTTTCATCCGGCGTGGGTGACCCCAGCCATGGAGAACTAGAGCGAGCGGTGGCTAAGCGGAACGGGCCCGGCTCGGCGGTCGCCGCGCGGAAACGCACTTCCCGTGCGTTGAGCACGGCGAGCGTCGAGACGGGTTCGTTCCGCGACGCCGGCGCTCGGTCTAGTCGTCCGGTGGCCAGGTGCTTCCGTCCTCGGGCGACGGCGACGGTCCGTTCTTTTCCACCCATCGCCGTAGCTGATTTCGATGGACGTCGAGCGCGCGAGCGGTGGCGCGCACGTTCCCGCCGTTGGCCGCGAGCTCGCGGCGGATGTCGTCATCCGACCATCGCGACAGACCCGCGCGGCGCGCGGCCGGGGGCGCCGTCACGGCGGCGCCCGCATCGTCGAGGAGGTGCTCGGATTCGACGGTCGCCGAGCCCGCCTCGAGCGCTCGATGGGCCGCGCGGGTGATCTCGCGCTGGAGCTCGCGGACGTTGCCCGGCCACGCCCGCAGCGCGCACGCCTCGATGACGTCGACCGACGCCGAGAGGCCGGCGTCAACGGCGCGCAGCAGCGAGGCCACGAACCATGGGATCTCGTCGATGCGCTCTCTTAGCGGCGGGACGACGACCTCCGGCCGGCCGATCCGGTAGTAGAGGTCTTCGCGAAATCGACCGGCCGCCACTTCGTCGCGAAGCCTGCAGTGGCTCGCCGCGCAGATGGCGATGTCGACGTGCTTCGGGCGCGACGCGCCCAGCGGCAAGACTTCGCGCGTCTCGAGTACCCGCAAGAGCTTTGCTTGAACCAGCGGATCGAGCTCGGCGATCTCGTCGAGGAACAGGGTGCCACCGTCGGCCTCCTGGATGTACCCGTCGGCGTCGGTGCTCGCCCCCGAGTACGCGCCCTTCCGCGCTCCAAAGAGCAGGCGTTCGGCCAGCCCCTCGGGGATGGCGGCGCAGTTGACCGCCACGAACGGCGCCTTGGTCGCCCCCGCAGAGAGCGGATGCCGCGCGTCGTGAAAGGCCCGCGCCGCGAGCTCCTTGCCGGCGCCACTCTCGCCGAGGATCAAGAGGGTGTCGCTCGACCGACTGGCGAGCGCAATCTCGCCGAAGGCGCGGCGCAATAACCCTCCGACGATGGGCGCGCCCGCCGGCGCGAGCTGCATCGAGTGCCCGAGGAGCGGCCGCACGTCGTCGACGGCCCGGAGGAGACTCCGCCCGACCCGAACGAGCACGTTGCGCTCGAAAGAGGCCTCGCCGGAGCCGAGCCGCCGGCCGTCGACGAACGTGCCGTTGCGGCTGCCGAGGTCCTCGACGAGCCAGCCCGCCTCGCGGGCGGCGATGCGCACGTGGCGCCGCGAGATCCGCTCGTCGTCGTCGAGCACGCCGGCCGGAGACCCGCGCCCGATGGTGACGCCCGGCGGCTTCACCTCGAACGCGTGCGCCGCGGGCTTACCCGCGGCGAGCACCACGATGATGCCCGCCTGCGGGCGCGGACGCGGCGCGGTCATTCGCCGGCTGTCGTCACTCGTCTCGTCGTCGACCGGCATCCCGGCATCGACGATACCCCATACCCGGTCACGGATCGCAGCGCGCGGGCGAGACCGAGGTGTCCGGCTGGGTGCACAGGGGGCCAAGGCCAGTCGTCGTATCGGGCACCGTGATCATCGCGAGGGGGCCCGCCATGTGTTCGCCGTTGAACGGCGTCGGCTTGGTCGCGTCGAAGCCGCAGCTCACGGCGTCTTGCGGGTTGTTGAACCAGAACCCGACCTCGAACGTGCCCGTGGGGGGCAAGGTCACGGTGGGATCGAAGCCGAAGATCTGGTCGAGGAAGATCGTCCGGAGCGTCGCGCGCATCGAGCCGTTCTTCTCGGCCTCGAGATCGCTCTGGTACCAGGCCAGGCCGAAGTTCTTGAAATTCGGGTCCGGCGTACCGTCGGCGAGCAGGGCGCTATTTTCGACCGTGAAGAGGTCGAACTGGAGGCCGGGTTTCACGTTCTTTCCGCGGAGGAACATCCCGTCGTTGAGGGCTCCGCGCACCACGTCGGCCTCGACCGACGGGGCCTTGTTCGGATCGGTCGGATACTCTGCGATGCAACCGACGAACTTGGGGTTCGGCTTGAACGTGACGTGCACGATGTCCCCCAGGGCCGGGGGGTTCACGCCAGCAGCCGCGATCGTGAGCGTATCGAGCTGCACCGTGACCGCGCCGGAGGCGCTGTCGGTCTGGAGCTGCTGACCCCACGAGCTCGCGCCGAGAACCCACACCTTCACTTCGTCGTCGAAGCGATCGTTGTCGGTGATGGTGGCCTCGTCGAAGGGCAGCGTCAGGGTCGCCGGAGCCGTGAGCTTGAGTCCGGCGGGCTCGATCGTGAACTCGGGGCCGCATCGAACGGCCGTGGCCGGGAGCGCGGTCTCGCTGTCGACCGGCCGGATGGTGATTTCCGTGTCCGCCGAGAGCGCACCGGCTGGAATGACCAGGTGAACGCCGTCGACGGCCGATCCGGACGGCCCGACGAGCTCACCGCCCTGGGGGCCGATGGTCGCGTGAACCGTACCCGACGGCGTACTGGCGCCGTCCGCGCCGCTGCTGCCTCCGCACGCAGCGACCAGCGCCGCGCAAGCCAAGCCGCTCACCATGCGGAGCGAGCGCTCCGCGGTCCGTGCCTCGTGACGTGATTTGAAACTCATCTCGGTCTCTCCCTCGGTTGAAGTGCCGGCCGCGCGGGAGAGCGTCTCTCTCCGGTGCGTCGGTGAGGGACCCCATCGCAAGCCTCGCGCCAGGCGAAAACAGCGAGAATTCAAGGGAAATTGGGCCGGAGGGCGCGTCCGGTGCCCGGGCACGTGCCCGAGATGTGCCCGGCGCCGGTGGCCTCCTCCTTGGTCGCCCGCGCGACGCGCTCTGTTTCGACGCTGTGACCAGAAAGAGCGGCGAACGGCGGGGCGCGCCGGCAAGTCATCCGTGATGATTCAGGGCTCCGGCTGCCATAAAGACCGCGAAATCGCCAACTTTCGCCGGCTCGTTCGCCTCACGTTCGCTTGGCCTGAAACGTGCGAATGCCCTCTTTCACACCATGCATCGGCAGCGGCAACACCACTACGCGCGCATCGAGGGGGTGCGTATCCACTGGGTCGAGATGGCGGCAGAGCGAGCGGAGCCCGGAGCCGCGTCAACCGAACCGCCACTCGTTCTCCTTCACGGGCTCAACGACTGCTACCGAACGTGGCGGCTGGCGGCGCCGCTCCTCGCGCGGGGCCGGCGCGTGATCATGCCGGATCTCCCCGGCCACGGCCTCTCCGAGCGGCCCGACGCGACGTACGAGCTCCAGTGGTACGCCCGCTTGATGGCGAAGTGGCTCGAAGCGGCGGGCGTCGAGACCTGCGATCTCGCCGGGCACTCGTTCGGGGGCGGCGTCGCGCAAGCGATGCTCCTCGAGTGCCCGGAGCGCATCCGACGGCTCGCGCTCATCGCTTCCGGGGGACTCGGCCGCGAGGTCGGGTGGCTGCTCCGCCTCGCCTCGCTGCCGCTCGTCGTCGAGCGGTTCGGACAGCCTTTCATGGGGCCTTGCACGCGCCTCACGCTCCGCGTCGTCGGCAACCTCCTCGGGCAAGAAGACGTCGATCGACTGACGTCGATCAACGCGCAGAGCGGCTCGGCGCGCGCGTTCGCGCGTACGGTGCGCGACGTCATCGACTGGCGCGGGCAGCGGCGCACCTTCTTCGAGCGCGCCAGCGAGCTCCGGCGCCTGCCGCCTATCGGCGTCTTCTGGGGCGACCGTGACGGCGTCATTCCCGTCGCCCACGCCCGGACGATGCAGGCCTCGGTCGAGGGGATCCAGACGACGTTCTTCGAGCGTTGCGGCCACTACCCGCATCAGCAGCACACCGAAGCGTTCGCGAACGCGCTGCTTCGCTTTCTCGACGACCCGGCCGCGTTGCCGGCGAGGCTCAAGGCGCAGGTCGTACCGATCGAGGTGAACGCTCGGCCGTCGAGACCGTCTTTCGCCGCGCTCCGCGGGGCCTCCGCCGCCTGATCAAGCCCAAACATCGCGCGCGCAGCCCTGCCGGTCGTCGTAGAAGCAATCGGCGTGACCTACTGGTTCGTCTACGTCGCGATGTGCTCCGACGGCACCCTCTACGTGGGCATCGCGCGCAACGTCGCGGCCCGGATCGCCCAGCACGACGCGGGCCGTGGCGCGCGGTACACGCGGGGACGCACGCCGCTGCGAGTCCTCGTGACCCGCCGTTGCCGCAGCCAGGGCGATGCCCTGCGCCTCGAGCGCGCCCTCAAGGGCCTCAGCCGCGACGCGAAGCTCGAGATTGCGGCGTCACGCGGGAGGCTCGCGCGCCTTGCGAAGAGTTGCGTGCGCTGACGCCCGAGCGATCGACGACGCGCCGATTCGAAACGCCGAGACCGTGACGCCGGGTCGGCCCTATCCGGGGACGGTCGAATCGGGACCTGGAGCGCCGTGGGTCGCCAGGGTGACCGCCGGCGCGCGGCCCCGCGAGGATCGCCGCGGCCAGCGCGAAGGTCAGCCCGACCGCCGGCGCACGACGAGCGCGGCCAGCGCGAAGGTCAGCCCGACCGCGAGTGCGACGAGCAGCCGATGGAGCCACGCCGTCTGGATCTTCTGCATCTCCGACGACCATCGCGAGGGCCCGGGCACCCTCGCGTTCGAGGCACCGTTCCCCGGCGGGGCGTCGGGCGTGGCGACGGCCGGAGTCGCGCGAAACACGAACGTGGCGTCGTCCACGCGAGGGGGAGCCTCGCCGGAAGGGTTCGCGTACGCGAGGGCCTCGGAGGCGCTCTCTGCCGGGCCGCTGGCGACACTCATTCCGGGCGAGGCTTCGGCGGCCATTTGCCGCCAGCCCGATCGATCCGCGAACGCGGGATCGACGAGGCGCACGCGAAGGCCCCCCGCGTGCACCGGATCGATCGGCAGGACGGGAACGGCCTCGACGTCCGCGGCGATGCGCAGCGTCGAGAGGCCTCGCTCGCCTGGAAGCACCTCGAGGCTGCTCCCCGTGATGCGCGGCGAGACCCTGGCGCCATCAATCTCGACGGTCCACCGGGCGACGAGCGGCGGGAGGCGGCGCTCGAGGTACGCGCGCTGCTCCTCGGGGGTGACGGAGCCGTCGTGGTCGGCGTCGAGCTGGTCGATCTCGGCGTAGGCCGGCAACTCGGCGAAGTCGAGCAGGTACGCGAGCTGAACGTGGCCCGCGGGAGAGCACGAGACGCCCACGTATCGATTGACCGACGTGGACCCGGCCGGGTGCGCACGCGAGGAGCCCGCGACCGTGACGAGCACCGCAAGGACGCTCGCCGCCGCCGATCCGCGCGGACCGCGGAAGCCGCGCGGCCGGCAAAGACTCACGGGGCCTCGCCCAGAAAGAGCGCATACGCCGGGTTGTTCGACTCGTCGCGGTGAGCGTAGCCGATGGTCTCGAGCGCCTCGTCGAAGCCCCCTCGATCGCCCTCGGCGACCTGGATCCCGGCGAGCACGCGCCCGAATGCCGCTCCGTGATTGCGGTAGTGAAACAGCGTGATCGACCACCGACCGCTGAGTTGCCGGAGAAAGGAAAGGAGCGCTCCAGGGCGTTCGGGGAACTCGAAGCTATGGAGCCGCTCGTGGCCGAGCCCGCGCACGCGACCGCCCACCATGAAGCGGACGTGGACCTTCGCCATCTCGTCGTCGGTGAGGTCGACGACGGGATAGCCGCCGGCCCGAATCGTACGGACCAGGGTCTCGCGCTCGGCGCCGCCGCCGCGGAGCCCGACTCCCACGAACAGGTGGGCCGCGTCTGCATCGCTGTATCGATAGTTGAACTCGGTGATCGGCAGGGCTCCGAGGACCTCGCAGAAGCACAAGAAGCTGCCCGCGCGTTCGGGAATGGTCACGGCGAGCAGCGCCTCGCGGGCCTCGCCCACCTCGGCGCGTTCGGCGACGTGACGCAAGCGATCGAAGCCCATGTTGGCGCCCGACTCGATCGCCACGAGGGTCTGCCCGCGCACCCTTCGTTCGGCGACGAAGCGCTTCAGACCTGCAATCGCGAGGGCGCCCGCGGGCTCCGGCAGGGACCGGTTGTCTTCGAACACGTCCTTGATGGCCGCGCAGATCTCGTCGGTCCCCGTCGTGATCACCTCGTCGACGTGGTGCTGGGCGATGCGCCAGGGCTCTTCGCCCACCTGCCGGACCGCGACGCCGTCGGCGAAGATGCCGACGCGATCGAGGCGGACGCGCCGCTGGGCCTTCATCGCGGCAGCGAGGCAGGCCGCGTCGTCGGGCTCGACGCCGACGATGCGGGTCGTCGGCTCGAGCGCCTTCACGTACGCCGCGATCCCGGCGATGAGCCCGCCCCCCCCGACCGGGACGAAGATGGCATCGATGGGGCCGCGGTGCTGGCGCAGGATTTCCATGCCGATCGTCCCCTGCCCCGCGATCACGTCGGGGTCGTCGTAAGGGGGGATGAGCGTCAGGCCGTGCTCCCGCTGGAGGCGCACGGCCTCGACGTTCGCGGCGTCGAAGGTGTCGCCGGTCAAGACGATCTCGGCGCCGAGCGCGCGCACCGCGTCGACCTTGATCTCGGGCGTCGTCGTCGGCATCACGATGACCGCGCGGATGCCGATGCGACGCGCCGCGAGGGCGACCCCTTGCGCGTGGTTGCCGGCCGAGGCGGCGATCACGCCCGCGGCCGCTTCGGCCGGCGTGAGGGACGCGATCTTGTTGTAAGCGCCGCGGACCTTGAACGAAAAGACGCTGTGCAGGTCCTCACGCTTGATGAAGACGCGGTTCCCGAGGCGCTCGGAGAGGCGCGGCGCAGCTTCGAGGGGGGTCTCGTCGACCACGTCGTAGACCCGCGCCTTGAGGATGCGCTCGACGTACCCGTTCATGGCGAAGGACGTATCACACGGCCGCGGTGGCCTTCGCCTGATACTCGAGGAGCTTCACGAAGTACGTGCGAGCGTGCGGAGTCTTGATCCCCGCGCCGTCGAGTATCGCCGCCGCGCGAGTCTTGTCGAAGATCAGGTTCGACCACGCGTACGGCATGTAGACCTCGGCCCGCCGTGCCACGTTGATCCGCTTGTTCCAGAACAACGCGTTGCCCAGCACGGGCCTCACCAGGCCCTGGTAGGCCCGCTTCGAGACGTACGGCGGCTGCTTGACGCCCGTGAACTCGGCCAGGAGCTTGAGGAGTTCGTCCGCGGTGCACGTGGCGCCCGGCCCCGAGGTCAGGTGAAAGCAGCCGCCAAGGCTCCGTTCGCTCGCGATGAGCGCAAAGAGGGCATCGACGACGTAGTCGACCGGAACGAGGTCGACGGGGGTGCTAGGGTCCACCGGGAGCGGCAAGACCAGGAACCTCCCGCGGAAGATGCGGCGGTAAAACTGGACGGCCTGGTAGAATCCCTGGAACGTCGACGTCTCGCCGGTCTTCGAGTTCCCCACCACGATGCTGGGGCGGTAAATGGCCGTCGGGAACCGCTCGCCGAAGCGGCGAACGAGCTTCTCCGCCTCCATCTTCGTTTGCTCGTACGAATTCGAGAACCGCTGGCCGACATCGAGCTCATCTTCACGGATGACGCCGCGGCGATCGCCCGCAACGAAGGCGGTTCCGATGTAGTCGAAGCGCGCCAGTCGGGGCATCCGCTCGGCGAACTGGAGGATGTTCCGCGTGCCTTCGGTGTTGTCGCGGCGCGCCACGTCGAGCGGCAGGTCGAAACGCACCGAAGCCGCGCAATGAATGACATGGTCGATTCGCGCGGCGAGCTTGGCGCTACGCTCGGAGTCCATGCCGGCGCCCCGGAGCGAGATGTCCCCCTCGACGACTTCGACGCGCTCGGCATGCCGGGTCGCCTCGCCCTGCGAGAACACCCGGGCCATGAGCTTGTCGACGCGCTCGCGCGCGGTCTCGCGCGCCGTGGAACGAACGAGCAGCGCCAGCTTGGATCGCGGATGGGTCTCGATGATCCGCTTCAGGATCTCGCTGCCCAGGAACCCGGTGGCGCCTGTCAGGAAGACCGTCTCTCCGACTCCGGCCGCTCCGGCGATCGCTCCGCCGTTGGTGGCCACCGTGTCCGCGTTCATGCACTGCCCTTTGAATGAGTTGCCCGGCCAAGGATGCGGGCGTTGGAACTCAAGAGCTTCGTATCTTGGCAGCCTTCGATCAGGTCAATCAAGAAGCTCGGGCGTGAGCGGCGGGGGCGCGCGGGCCTCGGGCGCGCCGCTCGGCCACAGCCCGCGGGGTCAGGTCGCGTCATTTCGGGCCAACGCCGCCGCGCTCCGCCCCTCCGCCCCCTCCGCCCGTCCGCCCCCTCCCCCGGCACGCGCATGCGTGCGCGGGGCGGCTCCTGTCCGCCAAATGACATCATTGTGGCCGCCGTGAGAGTCTTGCCGCCGCTCCGGTTCGGGAGAAGACCAGAGGCAGCGCTTGTCGATCGAAAGGATTCTCGCCCGTGAACCCCAACGCCACCAGCCCCCGCGTCATCATCCGGCACTGCGACGCCTACTACTCCGAGCGCATCCGGACCATCATTCGCGAGGGGCTGCGCGAGCTCGACATCGTGCCGAGGGGCCGAACGCTCGTGAAGCCGAACCTCGTGAGCGCGGGCGAGATGTTCCCGCACGCCCACACCCGGGCCGAGTTCGGCGAGGGACTGCTCCTCGCTCTCCAGGACGTTGGCAGCGACACGATGACCGAGCTGGCGGTCGGCGAGCGGTGCGGCATCACGATTCCGACCCGCTACGTCTTCAAGCACAGCGGTTTCGACGCGGTCATCGGTCGGACGCGCGGCGTGAAGCGGTACTTCTTCGAGGAGGAGCCCCAGGTCGAGGTTCGCTACACGCACGAGAAGCGCCTCCGCGACTACGTGTTCGTCCCCGAGCCGATCGCCAAGGCCGACTTCTTCGTCAATGCGCCCAAGTTCAAGGCGCACCCGTGGACCACGGTCACCTTCTCGATGAAGAACTACATCGGGATCCAGGACGACCGCCACCGGCTCATCGATCATGATCACCGGCTGAACGAGAAGATCGCCGACCTTCAGTACGTGATCCAGCCGCAGTTCATTGCCATCGACGCGATCATCGCCGGCGAAGGACGGATGCTCACGCCCAAGCCCTTCCCGATGAACCTCATCATCATGGGAAACAACCAGGTGGCGTTCGACACGGTGTGCGCCGCCATCATCGGCGTCGACGCCCGCACGGTCGACCACATCCGGTTTGCTTCGGAGCGCGGCTTCGGCACCATGGATCTCTCGAAGATCGCGATCAGCGGCGACGTGAGCCTCGAGCAGGCCAAGGTGCGTGCGAAGGGCTTCGACGTCGGGCTCATTCGGGTCGAGAAGTACTTCGAGGGCAGCAACATCACCGCCTACTCGGGGCCGCCCCCCGACACCGAGCACACCGACTACTGCTGGGGGGGGTGCCCGGGAGCGATCGAAGAGGCCATCGAGATCCTGCGCACGTACGACGTGGAGTGCGACAAGAAGATGCCGCGCTTGCACGTCGTCTTCGGCGCCTACGAGGGGCCCATCGACGCCAAGCCCGGCGAGAAGGTGATCTTCATCGGCGACTGCGCCAGGTGGAGCGGAAAGATCGGCGACGACCTGATCGCCATCCAGAGTCTCTACAAGGACCGCTCGACCAAGGATCCGCACAAGGCCGAGGCCGGCGACATCTACGCGAAGATCCTCAAGGTCACGAAGGAGCTCCACGGCCAGCGAAACGCGCAGTACATCCGGCTCGAGGGGTGTCCCGTCAGCGTGGCCGAGCAGGTGCTCGCGCTGGTGTCGCTCGGCAAGGCCAAGAACCCCTACCTCGAGCCGTCCGAGGCTGTCCGTTTCAACGAGGCGTATCTGGCGTGGAAGGGCGCCATGGCCATTCGCGGACTCAAAGGCCAGAAATACCAAAAGCCCGGCGCGTGCTCGCGAGGCGAGGCCGCGCCCAGGGTCGACGGGCTCGACGCCGTCGAGGCGCCCGCCCCCGACCCGGAATAGGGGCGAGGGGCCCGCCGTCAGCCCTGTCGCCCGCCCGCGAGCCGGCGAGAGAGGCGAGAAAGCACAACTCCACTGCGCGCCTCCACGCGCGCCTCCACGCGCCTCCGCGCGGCGCGTGGACACACGCGACGGCGCGCTCGATCGGCTCCTGGAGTCCGACTACCCTTCCAGCGATCATGCCACTCGAGACTGCCTCCGGGGAAGGGCGGGACGCCTCTTTTCCGCAGACCCTCGGCAAGTACGTGCCCATCGCGCGATTGGGCAGCGGCGGCATGGCCGAGGTGTTCCTTGCCGTGGCCCGCGGACCGGTCGGCTTCAACAAGCTCGTGGTCCTGAAGCGACTCCGGAACCCGGACGACGCGGCTCAGGTCGAGATGTTCCTCGACGAGGCGCGCCTCGCGGCGCGGTTGAATCACGCCAACATCGTCCACACGTACGAGGTCGGCGAGGCGCGCGGGGGGTACTTCATCGCCATGGAGTACCTCGAGGGCCAGTCGCTCCACGCGCTCGTCGCGCGCCTCAAGGTGACGGCGAGCGGGTTGAGCGACGCGCTCGTGGCTTACGTCGCCGCGCAGGCTCTCAAAGGTCTCCACTTCGCTCACCAGCTCTGCGACTTCGACGGCACGTCGCTGGGTGTGGTCCATCGCGACGTGTCGCCTCACAATCTCTATCTGACGTACGATGGCGAAGTTAAGGTGCTCGACTTCGGAGTCGCCAAGACGACGATGAACGCGGCCCACACCGAGACCGGCATGGTCAAGGGCAAGATCCGCTACATGGCTCCGGAGCAGCTCGGCGACAGCAACGTCGACGAGCGCGCCGATGTCTTCGCGTTCGGTGTCGTGCTCTGGGAGCTGCTCGCGCGCCGACCGCTCTTTCAAGGCGACGCCCCTTCGGTCATGGCGCGCGTCGTCGGCGAAGACGCCGAGCCGGTGCGCGCGATCCGGCCCGACGCGTCCCCGGAGCTCGAAGCCATCGCCATCAAGGCGTTGAAGCGCAGTCCGAGCGATCGCTACGCGAGCGCCGACGAGATGCGCGACGCCCTCGAGTCCTTCTTGCGAGGCAAAAACGAGGCGTTCGATCGCGAGCTCGCGCGCGTCATGAACGACACGTTCGGCAAGACGCGCGACGAAGTCCGGGGTCGCATCAGGGTGTTCCTCGAGGGCCTGCCCTTCGACGGGAGCACCCCAGACTTCGGGAGCACGAGCGATCTGCCGAGCCTTCCGAAGGGCACTGACAGCAGCGGGCCGCAGGCTCCGCCCGTGACCACGGGAGCCCCGGCGCCTCCGCCCCGGCGTCCTCGGTGGAGCTGGCTTCTCCTCGTGGTGGGGGTCTCGGTGTCGGGCGTCGTCGCGCTCGGCCGCCTGGGCCGCCAGATCGAAGAGCGCCCGGCGACTCCGTCGGCCATCGTCGATAGTCCCGGGATCACGGCCCGTCGCCCGTCCGCGGAGCCGCCCCCCCGGCCCGCTTTCGAGGCCCCGTCGGGGCCCGTGACCGCGTCGGCTTCAGCGACGGCGACGGCGACTGCGTCGGCTTCAGCGACCACGTCGGCTTCAGCGACCGCTTCGCCCTCCGCGCCCGCGACGGCGACCGCGTCGGTTTCCGCGCCCGCGCCGCCCGCGATCGCCTCGGGGCCCCCGCCCGCCCGCACCGCGGAGAAGCCTGCGATGCCAGCCGCGCCGAAGACGCCGCCGGCACCGGCCTCAGCCCGGCCTCACGTGAATATTCGGGTGATCGACGATAGCGACTCACCTTGAGGTCCGGGGGTACGATGCCCGCGTGCAAAGCAGACTCGGTCGCCGCCGAGCGAGAGCGTCTTTTGCCGCCGTCGCCGCTTCGCTGGCCGTCGAGCTGACGGCGCCGCGGGCACGAGGGACGTTGACAGACGCGGCCGCCTCGGCCGAGAGCGAAGCCGAACAGCTTGGCGCGCAAGCGTACGAGCTTCACGCCGCCGGCAAAGACGACGAGGCCATCGCCGCCTATCTGAAGGCGTACGACCTCTCGAACGCCGGGGCCGCGCTGCTGAACGTCGCGACGATTTATGACCGCCGACTCCACGACCGCGCGCGCGCCGCCGAGTACTATCGGCGATACCTCGTTGCGCCGGACGCCGAATCCGAGCTCGCCGAAAAGGCCAGCGCGCGGCTCGCCGCTTTGAAGCACGACGAGGACGCGGAAGAGAACGCGCGTGAGGTCGGCGACGCGGCGCCGGCCGCGCCCCCAGCACCTCCAGCGGCCGGCGCCCCGGCTGCGACCACGTCTACGCCGCCGACAGCGAGCGCCGCGCCCGGCACGGTCGAGCCGGCAAGCAATGATTCGTGGAAGACCATCGGTCTGGTCGTCGGCGGGGCGGGCCTCGCGTCGGTCGGCGCGAGCCTGGTCCTCGGTGCCCTGGCGCTCGTGAAGAACCGAGACGCCGACATGATGTGCAACGGGTCCGTATGTTCGAGCGAGACCGGAGTCGACCTCGCCCGGCAGAGCGGCAGGCTGGCCACGGCATCAACCATCACCTTCTTTGCCGGGCTGGCCCTCGCGGGCGGCGGGCTCACCATCCTCCTCGCGGCGCCCAAGACGCCGGGCTCGGCGCCGGGGCGAGCCGTCGCGCTGACCGTATCGCCGGCGGCCGCCACGGATCTCGCCGGACTCGACGTGCACGGAGCCTTCTGACCCCGCCATGCGATCCAGCCTCCAGAGCCGCCCGACGAGACGGCACTGCCGCGTCCGCGGTCTCATCGCCGCGATCGTCGCGGTCGGAATCCCGGGCTGCTCGACCGTGCTCGGAATCGACGCCAACCGCAGCGTCGTGAGCGAGACGCTCGACGCCGGGGCGTGGGACTGCCTCGGGGCGCCGAGCGAGGCCCTCGATCCGAGCAGGCAAGTCGAACTGACGCTGCTCGTCATGGACGCGCTCCAGTCGTCCACGGCGGCCGGCGCCATCGATGGCGGCTCCGACCTCGACACCGTGAGCGGCGTGTGGCTTCCGGGCGTGGCCGTTCAAGGTTGCGCCCTCCGCGATCTGAACTGCGAGAGCGGATCGACGTCCGTGGTGACGACCAACAGCGCGGGGGCGGCGACGTTCTCCTTGACGCAAGACTTCGCGGGCTACTTCGAGATGCGCCGGAGCGATCTCGTTCCGGCCACGCTCTATCCCGGAAACCTCCTGGTCGGCCAGCCGGTCGCGAGCTTTCCCGCCTACGACATCAGCCCCGCCGGCCTGCGAGACCTCGCCTCGACCATCACGCCCGAAGCGATCGGGCTCGACCCCGCGGGCAACGTGGGCCACGCCATCGTCACCGTCTACGACTGCCTCGACCACCAGGCGCCGCTCGTGTCGGTGACGTACAGTACCTCGGCCCCCAGTACCGTGCCTTACTACTTCGCCGACGGGCTCCCGAGCAGCACCGCCACGATGACCGACAGCTACGGGCTCGCCGGCGCCGTGAACCTCCCCATCGGCTCGATGACGGTGACGGCGGCGTTGCCTTCAAGCAAAACCCCAGTCGGCATGACGGCGTTCCTGGTCCGCCCGGGGGCCCTCACCTTCGCCTGGATCCGCGCGCGTACGCACTAGTCTATAGTCTAGCGCCGGTCCGGATTCGCGGGGTCCCCGACGGGGAGGCGTAGGGGAGCCGTCGGAGCTGCCGGCTCCCCTTCCTCGACTAAGCGACGAGAGGACTTCCATCCCGCGCGGCGCCGACTAAGGATGCTCGTCATGCTGCCGAAAGAAACCCTCGCCCAAGCGGCCACCACCGCTCGGGGCCTCGCGCTCGACGCCGTCCACGCCAGCCAGAGCGGGCACCTCGGGCTCCCCCTCGGATGCGCCGAGATCGGGGCTGTCCTCTTCGGTCACGCCCTCTCCCACGATCCCGCCCACCCCGAATGGCTGAATCGCGACCGGTTCATCCTATCGGCCGGACACGGCTCGATGTTTCTCTACGCATGGCTGTGCCTCAGCGGGTATCGCGAGGTGCCGCTCGACGAGATCAAGCGGTTTCGGCAGCTCCACGCCAGAACGCCGGGACACCCCGAGCTGACCCACGCCCCGAGCGGCGTCGAGGTCACGACCGGACCGCTCGGCCAGGGCATCGCGAACGCCGTAGGGATGGCCGTCGGGGCCAAGATGGCGGAAGCGCGCTTCAACACGAAAGAGCACGCGATCTTCGACCACCACATCGTCTGCCTTGCGGGCGACGGGTGCATGCAAGAAGGCGTGGCGATGGAAGCGGTCGAGTTCGCCGGCCACCAGCAGCTCGACAACCTGATCCTCATTTACGACTCGAACGCCGTGACGCTCGACGCCATGGCCAAGGAGACGCAGAGCGAGGACACGGCGAAGCGCTTCGAGGCCATCGGCTTCGACGTGCAGACGATCGACGGGCATGAGATGGACGTATTCTTGGCCGCTTTCGAGCGCGCGAAGAAAGCGGGCAGCGGCAAGCCCCAGCTCATCATCGCGAAGACGCTCATCGGCCGCGGCGTCCCCGAGGTCGAGGGCACGCAGAAGGCGCACGGAGAGGCGGGCGCGAAGTTCTCGGACGCGGCCCGCAAGGCGATGGGGCTCCCTCCCGAGCCCTACTATGTCGCGCCCGCGGTACAGACCTTCTTCGCCGAGCGCGCGCAGGCCCTGGCGACCGCGCACAGCGCCTGGACCACGACGTTCGAAGCCTGGAAGGGCAAGAACCCGAAATTGGCCGAAGAACTCGCTGTGTCCCGCGGATTCGTCTTCACGCTGCCGGAGGATACGGCCAGGCGAACGCCGGACACCGCGGCGCTCTTCGCGGCCATCCCCGAGTTTCCCGCCGACAGCAAGATCGCGACGCGCAAGGCCGGCCAAGACGTACTGCAGCCGATCGCGGCAAAGACTCCGCTGCTCATCGGGGGAAGCGCCGATCTCTACGGCTCGACGCTCAACTACATCGGCGATCTGAAGACCGGCAACGACGACTTCAAGCCCGGGCACCGGACGGGTCGAAACATTCGCTTCGGGATTCGCGAGCACGGCATGTGCTCGATTCTCAACGGCATCGAGGCCCACGGGATCTTTCGCGCGAGCGGGGCGACCTTCCTGGTCTTCGCCGACTATTGCCGCCCGCCTATTCGCCTCGCCGCGCTCAGCCACTTGCCGGTCATCTACATCTTCACCCACGACAGCATCGGCGTCGGCGAAGACGGGCCGACCCACCAGCCCGTCGAGACGATCCCGGGCCTCCGCGTGATCCCGAACCTCGACGTCATTCGCCCCGCCGACCCCGAAGAGACGGCGGGCGCTTACGTCGCGGCGCTCGAGCGAACCGACGGGCCCACGCTCCTGGCCCTGACGCGGCAGGTCGTGCCCCTGCTCAAGGACATTCCGGTGAAGACCCGCCGCGAGGGCGCGCTCCGTGGTGGGTACATCGCAAAGAAAGAGACGGCGCCGCTCGAACTGATTCTAATGTCGGCCGGCAGCGAGCTCCAACATGCGCTCAAGGCCGCCGAGACGCTCGGCGCCGGGACTCGGGTGGTGAGCTTGCCCTGCTTTGCTCGATTCGATCGGCAGCCGGCCGACTATCAAAACGAAGTCTTGCCGCGGTCGTGCCGCCGCCGCGTGGCCATCGAAGCGACGGTCACGTCGACGTGGGCGCGCTATGTGGGGCTCGATGGCGCGGTCATCGGGATCGACCGGTTCGGCATGTCCGCACCCGGGGCAGAAGTCATGAAAGAGTTGGGAATCACAGCCGAGCACGTCGTCGAAGCGGCCAGGCGATTGCCGGTGTAGGCGCGCCGCTCCTGCGAGCGCAACGGTATTTCGGACTCTCCGATGACGAAAGCGAATACGCGAGGGCAACCTCGCGTCGTGCTATTTTCATGACGAGACCACCCATCGCGTGATAGGCCCCGGGGCCCATGCCTACCCTCCGTTCGCAACTCGACTCCCTCGCTGCAACTTTCGCCAATGCGATCGTCGACGCCATCCGCGGCGCATCGCTCCATGAGCTCGTCGCTTCGGACGGACGCGCGGCCCCCGCCGCTCGTGCGGCCGCCGCCCCCGTCGCGCGGGCTCTCCCTGCGGCGAAGTCCACCCGCACCGGCCGCCTGAAGCGCCGCAGCAGCGAAGACATCGGTCAGGTGCTCGACCAGATCGTCGCCCTGGTCAAGAAGAACAAGGACGGCCTGCGCGCAGAGCAGATCCGCTCCGAACTCAGCCTGCAGGCCAAGGAGCTCCCGCGCGTCCTCAAAGAAGGCCTCAGCTCGAAGCGCCTTCGCAAGGCAGGTCAGAAGCGCGCGACTGTCTACTCGGCCCGCTGAATCGACTGCGAAGGTCCTTGCGAATCCGGCGCTGGGTGGGCACCCGGGTTCGCGAGGGCCGCGCGTTGGCGGGCGATGGGCCCGGGGGGTGCGCCGAGCTCCTGCGCCGCGTCGAGAGCGCTCGCGGCGTCGCCCTTGCGGCCCAGCTGCGCCAGCGCCCAGGCTCTCCCGAGCTGCGCCGAGGCGAAGCGTGGAGACAGGGCCAAGACGCGATCGTATCCCTCGAGCGCGAGCCGCGCGTCGCTTCGCGCGAGGCCGACCGTGGCGAGCCCCAGCCAGCACTCCCCACACTTCGGGTTGCTCGCCGCGCCCGAGCGGTAGGCGGCCACGGCTCCCTCGTAGTCTTCGAGATGCAACCGCACGAGACCGAGCGTGTGCCAGGTGTCGGCGTCGTTGGCTCCCCTCCGCATGGCCTCTTCGAGGCGAGGCCGTGCCTGCTCGAGCTCCCCCCACCGCGCGGCGCGGGTGCCGCCTTCGCGCGGGCCGTCAGGCGACGCAGGGGCCGCGGCGGCCGCCTGGTCGTACGCTTCGAGCGCTTCGTCGTACCGATGCGTGAGCTCGAGCGCGTGCCCCAGCTCGAGGAAAGGCGCCGGATCATTCGGAGGAAGCCACCGGGCGAGGTCTTCGACCTGCGCGCGCGCGGCGAGGAGATCGCCGGTCGAACCGAGGAGGAGGATCAGGAGACGCCGCGCCGGCACGTCGTCGGGCTGACTTGCCAGACGCTGCTGCAGCAGGGTCACCGCTTCGTCTTCGCGATTCTGTCGTGCGAGCGCCTGCGCGCGCGCCGCCGCGCTCGGGCGCACACAAGCGCTCGAGGTCGCCGGGCCCGCGAGCGCGAAGACGAGGAGCGCCTGGCGGAGCCGCGGCGAGGAGGGCGGCGTCATCGGCGGCTCAAGGCAGCTGGAGCGACGGCGGGCGCCACGCGGGGCCGTGCACGAAGATCCCGATTCGCTCGCCGATCCCCCGTGCTCGCCAGACGTCGCGCGCGATCGCCACGTATTCGTGGAACGCGATCGTCAAGAGCGAGTAGCTCTCGATGTTCTTCGTGAGTCCGTAAACCACGGGCGCGCGCTCCGGCTCGAACGTACCGAACAGTCGGTCCCATACGATGAAGATGCCGCCGTAGTTTCGGTCGAGGTATTCGGGATTGGCGCCGTGGTGCACGCGATGGTGCGACGGCGTGTTGAACACGGCCTCGAACCAGCGCGGGGTCCGGTCGATCGCCTCAGTGTGAACCCAGTACTGGTAGATGAGGTTCAGACCGCCCGACACCATGATGAGCCAGGGATCGACGCCGAGCAGCGCCCACACCGGGTAGAACAAGAGCCCCGCGATCGGCGTCCATGGCTGCCGGAGCGCCGTCGACAGGTTGTAGTAGCGGCTCGAGTGGTGATTCACGTGGCACGCCCAGAGAAAGCGGGTCTCGTGCTCGACGCGGTGGTACCAGTAGTACGAGAAGTCCCACCCGAGGGTGGCCACGGTCCACCCGAGAACGCCGTGGCCGAGGTCGACCACCCGGTGAGCCCAGAGGCGCTCGGCGATCGCGTAGATGCCCAGGTTGATGAGCCCCACGAAGACTAGCGAGACAGCGCCCAGCGAGACGCTGGCGATCGCGTCGCGGCGCTCGTGTCCGGCTATCGCGCGGCCCCTGCGCTTGGCGCGCGCGAGCACCATCGGCTCGATGGCGAGCGTCAACACGTAGAAGGGGATCGCATACAGCGTCGGTTCGGGATACGTCATCCGAAATGGCCTAGAGCGCTGGCCACGAGCGTAGCCTGCGCGCTTCGCGGTCACAACGCGGCCGCTCGCGGGCTCTCGCAGGCGGGGGGCTCAGCCGTCGGAGCTG
The DNA here is from genome assembly GCA_937902985.1 of uncultured Myxococcales bacterium. Classification (GTDB taxonomy): domain Bacteria; phylum Myxococcota_A; class Polyangia; order Polyangiales; family Polyangiaceae; genus Palsa-1150. Next base: position 2,332 of record CALFNG010000103.1, on the reverse strand, counting down.
CTCAGACCTGCTCGGTGAAGACGCGGAACCCCATGAGCGTCGACGGACCGAACGTCGTCGTCAGCGCCACGTCTGCCGCGTCGCGCCCGCGAGCCATGAGGATGCGGCCGACGCGGGGCGTGTTGTGACGGGCGTCGAACGTGTACCAGCGATCGCCGAGGTACGCCTCGAACCAGGCGCTGAAGTCCATGGGCGCATCGACCGGCGGTACGGAAATGTCTCCGAGATAACCCGTGCAGTAGCGCGCGGGAATGTTCATGCAGCGGCAAAACGCGACCGCCAGGTGCGCGAAGTCGCGGCATACGCCCACCCGCTGCTGATACGCGTCCCAGGCTGACCGGGTCGCCGACGCGTGCTCGTACCCGAACGTGATGTGATCGTGGACGTATTGAACGATCGACTGCGCCCGGGCCCAGCCTCGCGGCGCGCCGCCGAACAGCGACCAGGCCAGCGCGGACAGGCGGTCGGTTTCGCAGTAGCGGCTCGGAAGCAGGAACTTGAGCACGTCGTCGGGCAGGCTCTCGACTGGAACTTCGAAGGCGCTGAGCACGACGGGGTCGGCGAGGCCGCTGTCTTCGATCACGAAGTCCGTCGACAGCGTGAGCGTCCCCGCCGGGACCATCGTTCGGGTGCACACGTTCCCGAACTGATCGGCGAAGCTCCACATCGGCGCGCCGTGATTGGCCACGATCGGGGATGGCGAGCGGATGTCTGCCGCGCGCGACGGATGCACGCTGAGCAGGGCCATCATCGGCGTCGCGTTGTCACACTTCAGAGAGATCTCGTAGCCAGCCCTGATCAACATCGCGTCCTCAATGCTCCTCTTCGTTTCGTCTCACGCGGGCGATGGCCCGCGACTCGCTTTCAGGCTCGCCACGTCGGCGAGCTCGGGCACCTCGGTTACCGCCGCCGCGGCCGCGTCATCGGTCGTCGCGTCGCGGCACACCTCGACGGAGACGCTCATGCCCAGGTTGTCTGACGGGAAGCCCCGCCAGGTGCCCGAGATCGGCACGACGTGGTACGGATCGCGCGCCACGGCGACGCGTATCAGGCCCCGGTTGCCGACGATGCCGTTGGTGGGGTCGAACTCGACCCAGCCGGAGCCCGGCAGAAAGATCCGGACCCAGGCGTGCGTGTTCCCGCCGCCCACGTGAGCGATCGTCCGCTCCGGGTCGTAGAGGTAACCGGAGACGAACCGGGCCGCCAGGCCGAGGGCGCGCGCCGCCTCGATCATGAGCACGGCGAAGTCGCGACAGGTGCCTTGCTTCTTTCGAATGGTCTCGATCGGGGTCTGCGTGCCCTTCTGGAACCGGGCAAAGTAGGTGAACTCCTGGCGGATCGTTGTCGTCATCTCCATGAGCATCGGGAGCGTCTCGGTCGTTCGCTTTTGGCGAATGAACTGCCGGGCCCAGTCGTCGACCACGCGCTCGGGATCGTGGTGCGCGCGCTCGATGGAGCGAACCAGGTCGGGCGTGTCCTCGGACGAATACGTGAAGGGATACCGCCGGGCGTAGCCCTCGATCTGGATGTCGTCGTGACGGATCGGCGAGTGCTCCATGCGCACGCGGCTCTCGATGCGAAGCTCGCGGCTGCGCTTTCCGAAGCGCGCGATCGCGACGGCGTTTCCGAAGACGTCCTGCAGCCACCGCACCTCGGAGGGCGTCGGCGTGATCGTGAGCGCCGACTCGAGGAGCTTCTGGTCGTAGCTCTCGAGGGGCCGGACCATGATCCGATGCTCACCGAGGGCTACTGGCTGGGCGTAGAGGTAGTGCGTCACGTGCTTGAGAGACAGGATGGTCACAATTCTCGATTATCCCCGCTGCAGGTTGGCGCACGAGCACAGTCCGTACCAGTCGAGGCGCATACGGGGTCACCCCGTCGAGACGCACGAACTCGCGAGAAGCGCGGCCTGCTGGCCTGCGCAGCCCTGCGCCGCCGTCGCGGCGCCGCGCTCAGCCAATGGGCCGCGAGCGGTTTTGCCTCAACCGAGCTCTCGTCCTGCAAGTCAAGAGCGCAACGAAAGGTCGTTGCCCGTCGTCACGCGACCCCGCGACGAAGCCGCGTGACTCGCGGTATCCTCGAGGGGATGTTGCCGTCGAAAGCTCTTCTGGGAGGAATCCTCGGCGTTGCCGTTGCCTCGAGCGGCTGCTCCGTGCTCGAGGGGCTCGGCGACTACAGCGAATGCACGGCCCTCTGCGACGCCTCGACCCGCCCGAACGACGGCCACGCACCCGAAGCGGCTTCCCCCGAGGAGGCCGGTCCCGATGCCCAGGGCGACGGCGGGAACGACGAGGCCTCGAGCGACGATGGCGGCCCGGGCCCGACCGACGCC